>DYKI01000108.1 GCA_020722705.1 Chthonomonas calidirosea
CTTTACAAGACCGCGATGGTCAGAAACACTAATGACGCAACGAATAACCTATAGTCAGGTTCTTACATGAGGCAACGTGGTTATGACGCTGCAGACGTCCGGACGGCACCGGGGTCGGCCGCATGGGCCGCACGGAATGCCTCGGCGATGTAGTCGTCGCCAATCGCCTTCAGCCACGGCGTGGGCCTGAGCAGCTCCCCCGGCGCATCGCTGATCGCCTCGTTGACGACGTCCCACTGCTTCACCTTGCCCTTGTAGTGGCCGACGACGGTCGAGATGTGCTTGCGCAGCCGCGCCAGCGCCAGCTCCCGGCTCGGCAGACCGCCGTCCGGCCCCCGGAAGAACCACGCAGGAGTCTGCGAGTGCCAGACCAGTGTGTGGCCGATGACGACCGCACCGGACTTCTGCGCGAGCTCGACGGAGCGGTCTCCCTGCTCGAAGGTGAAGCGACCCTGCTCCGGCTGGGTGAAGTCCGGCTTCATGCTGTTGCCGCATGTGAACGCGCTGAAGTGCCGCTGGGCGATCGCCACGTCCATCGGCGCCAACCCCATCAGAGCGGGATAGTTCAGCGCTGTGCCGATCAGGAACTTGCCTTTGTACGCGTCCTTCAGCGGCGCGACGTTCCATGGCTCGTCGGACGGACGAGCAGCCGCACGCGCTCCCAGCGCCGCCAGCCCCAACGCGATCACGCCTGCTGCGGTCGCCCCCGCTGTTCGAGCCGGCCGCCGCACATGTCCCCTGCCCGCAGCGCCCCCACGTCCCGTCGCCTCTCATCCTCCCCCCACCCCACAAACAACAACGGGAGGCGTGCCGTGAACACGCCTCCCGATCTTCCATGGTACGGGCACGTGGAGAGCTTCCATCCCGCACGTGTCTGAACGGGCATATTGTATCTCAGGTTCTGGCCATTGTCAAGCTAGCTCGATGGCTTGCAGGATAGCGTGCTAGCTAGAGCGATAGCGATATAGCTAGCTATCTAGCACGATAGCTTGCTTGATAGCATGATAGCTTGCTTGATAGCATGATAGCTATCCTGCCGGCAAGCTATATGATCAGCGCGAGCCCGGCGAAGAAGGGCACCCCGCACACCCGAAGGGGCGTGGCGTCGCTACGCTCGCACGCCAGATCGGCACGGAGCGGGGCGCTCCCCGGTATGGCAATGCACGGACGAGCGCTTTCGGCTCGACGGGCGTGCCCTCGTCCAGTACGGTGCACAGGGCAGCGATGATCTGTGCGGGTCCGCCGGGTCGAAGAAGCATCTCGCGTGCCCGATGCCGCCGGCGGGTCGCGCGCGCACTTTGCTCTCCCCAGGCTGCAGCGGCTGCACTTGCCACGTGCTCGGCGGCATGGTAGATATCCAATACCTGCCTTGCCCCGGGGAATACCAGGGAGGCGCGCCCCCGGATCCATTCAGCGCCCTCGGCGATGAACAGGGCACGGCGACCGGTCGCGGGAGCGCTGCGCCGGCCGGCAAGCAAACGACGAAACAACTCGTCCGGTTCCGGAACGCCTCCCACATAGAATGTGGAGCCTCGGCTCCCGGCATCGGCGGGGGCGATGATGCCCACACGACCATCGAACCACTCCAGACCGTCCGGACCGGCCTCGGGAGAACGTACCTTGCCTCCGTCCACCGGCAGCACAGCCGTCGTCGGCGCAGCATCCGCCGAGTCCGACAGACCCGCGGACATCAGCAGCGGACGAATCGCCTTGATGGCCCGGTTGGCTGCCATCTCAACCTTCGCAAAGTCGCCGCAAGACTCGCGGCATGCCTCACGATACGTATCCAGGATGCTTCAGACACCGTCCGGAAGGACATCGTTCCTCGTCTGACCCATAGCCATGCGGAAAGCCTCCCCTTTGTGTGGCGCCTGCACACTCACACTTCCGCACTTCGACGGGAGGCTTTCCGATCCCTTCATAACACCAGACGGGTTAACGCCAATATATATATACTTTAGTGAGTCACAATATTGGACTCACACTGCTCGTCTCATGCCTGTTTCCCTCGCGCCGACAGCTCTCTTCGCTTATTTTTGCCAAAACTCTTGACACAGTTCGGTACAACACTTATACTTTGCCAAACCTTTGTCAGGAGCCGCTATGGGCGCCCTTGTCGCTCTCACCGATGCCGCCGTCTTAGCAAGGGTCTCGCCGCAGACCGTCCGGAACTACATCCGCGATGGTCGGCTCAAGACGGGCATGCGCACTCCGGCCGGCCGCTATATGGTGGACCGCGAAGAGGTCCTCGCCGTCTTCCGGCCCGTTCGTCAGCCCCGAATCATCGTCCTTGCCAACCAGAAGGGCGGCGTCGGCAAAACCACAACCGTGCAGGAACTCGGCGTCATCCTTGGCCGCGACGTGCGCACGCTTCTGATTGACGTGGACCCCCAGGCCAACCTCACCAAGCTGTTCGGCATTGACCGCGAAGAATCCGGCTCCCTCTCCATCGCCGATGTCATGCTCCGGCGCAAGTCGCTGCGGGAAGTGTGGGTCAAGATTGACCCGCCCGCCAACCTCTGGCTCGTGCCGAGCTGCCTCGCCCTGGGCCTCGTGCCCATTCACCTTGGCCAGCAGTTCGGCGCCGATTTCATCCTGCGCGATGCCGTCCAGAAGGTCCGCGACGACTTCGACTTCATCATCGTGGACACGCCGCCCAGCCTCGATCGCCTCACGCTCAACGCCCTCGGCTGCGCCAACGAGGTCATCATCCCCATAGACAAGGGGCCGCTCGGCATCCGCGGCACAGAGAACATGGAGACCATCCTCGAACAGGTCCGCGCCTACAACCAGGATCTGCGGTCCGTGCGCGTGCTCCATACGAAGAGCGACAACACCGTGGCATCGAACACCACCCGCGACCTGCTCGAACGGCGCTTCGGGCCGAACCTGCTGCGCACGGCCATCCGCTCGGGCACCAAGGTCGCCGAAGCCGCGTATCAGGCCCAGCCGCTCCAGCACGCCTTCCCGGAATCGCATCCGGCCAGAGACTATCAGGAGCTTGCGCGGGAGGTCCTGGGCGGTGGCTCGTAGGCAAATACCGGTCCACGAAAGCATGCTCAAGCCAGGCCGCGGCATCCTCGAATCGCTGGCCGATCGGCTTGGCGTCGAAACGCCGCCTGACATCCAGCCGGAGGCGCCAGAGAGCCAGGACCAGAGAAACGAGAGCGCAAGTCCGACAGGTCCGACGGGTCCGACGGGTCCGACACCGCAGGATCCTCCCCCGGCAAAAACTCAACATATTTCCGCAGTAACCTTCCGGATTTCGCCTAACCAATCGGGTATAGATGTAGACGTGCGTATACTTCAGTCGCGTCGCCGACAGGCCCTCTACGTGAGGCTGCCCATCGCCATGCACGAGTATCTGTCCGATCTGGCGCACGATCTGGTCAAGACCAACCGTGACGCCAGCATGACCAACCTGGTGGCCCAGGCCATCCTGGAGAAGTTCCCGGATTGCCTGGATGCCAAAGGAGACACATAAGTACCAGAAGTCTCATAGGTCTCATCCGACCCGTCGAGCGTCCGTGAAACGCCCGGCGGGCAACAAGGGCAAAGGAGAGCTTCCATCATGCCACAGCACGACATGCCGGGGACTGCCGGATTTGGCGCGCCCTCACGGGATGCGCAGGGCAGCGTGCGTCCCCTCACAGCGACGCCCTTCGAGCGCTTTCTCCTATGGGAGCGATCCTCGCGCGACACCATCGAGGTCAAACGCGCCTACATTGACATGGCCGGCGACCTCGTTGCAGGCATCATGCTCTCACAGATCATCTACTGGCATCTGCCCGACAGGCAGGGCCAGAGCCGCCTCCGCATCGAGCGCGACGGCTGCCAGTGGATCGCCCGAGGCCGCACCGAATGGTGGGACGAATGCCGCATCACGCCCAAGCAAGCCGACCGGGCATTGCAGACCCTGCGCGAGCGCGGTATAGTCGAAACCCGCCTCTTTCGCTTCAACGGCGCGCCGACCGTCCACCTCCGCATCAAACAGGACAGCTTCATGCAGGCCTGGAGCGCCGTACTGGAAGGCAAGTCGGACTCGTCGGACGGGTCTGACGATTCGGGCAAGACCGACAGGTCCGATTTTCCCCAAACGTCAAAATCCATTTCACCCTCAGGGGAAAATCCATTTCACCCTCAGGGGAAAATCCATCTTCCCGAATCGGGAAGATCATTAACAGAGACTACGACAGAGAATACAGCAGAGACAACAACAACCAGCGGTGTTGTTGCTTCCTTGCTCGACAGGCTCATAGAGGCCGGCGTCAGCCGTGAGACGGCCTCCAAGCTCTGGCGCACATTCAGCAGCAGCCGCATCGCCCAGCAACTCGCCATACTCCCCTACAGGGACGCGCGCGAACCGGCAGCGGTCCTCGTCAAGGCCATACGCGAAAACTGGGCGCCCCCGGCATCCTACATCAGAGCCGAAGAGCGTCGCCTTCGCGACGATCGCCTGCGTGAAGAGATACAGCGCCGCAAGCGCGAGCAGGAGCAGGAGGAGTACACCCGCGAGACCCGCCGGGCCGTCCAGGACGACTACTGGGACTCGCTCCAGCCCCACGAAAAGACCCGGATCGAAAGCGATGTCGAGCGGCTGTTCGCCGAGAAATACCCCGCCCTCGCGCGGCCCGACACCGTCCACAGGAGCGGCCGAATCATGAGCCTGATGAAAGACGAGCTCAGGCGGCAGATACTGGACGACCGAATGGGGGAGGAGGCCCCGGACGCGCCCCCGTAGCGCAGCGACCGTGGATGATAGCCGTGGGCGCAAGCCTACGGACACGGTGCAGGCAATCCCCATGCACCCAATCCCGCTGCGCAACGACGGTGGGCGGGGGATAGGCCCGCGGCTGTCGAACACGATCAGATCACGCCAGGAGGGCAACTACAGTCACGAAGGCGAGGGCAAGGATTGCTGCCGGCAACACACATCCGCCCGAGGCCGCCTGAGGGACGGAGTTGGCCGGTTGCGGGATTGTCTGAGGGCGATCGGCTATCTGGAGGCGAGAGACGACGCCGCGCCAGTGGTCGAAGCTCTCGTGGCCCAGCTCGTAGAGTGTCGGGTACTTCGTCTTCGCGTAGTCGAGCGCGTGCAGGATGGTCGCGGCCGACAGGCCGCTCAGAGCCTCGACAGCCTTATTGTAGTGCTCCTGAACATCTTCGGCGGTCATCGCGTCAATCTGGACCATGCCTCGGGTTGCGATGGCGATTCTGATGGGATGCGGGATGGCATCATCGTCGCTCAACGCTTGCAGTTCCTCCTCTATCCGCGTCAGCTTCAGGCACTCGGAACGGAGCAGGGTTAGATCCGGATCGTCAGGCGCGCACCGCACCGCCGCCTGCGCGCAGCTATAGGCCGGCTTGAAGCCTTTGGCTTCAACCAACTGAGCTGCCAACTGGGCGAAGCGATAGCCGCAGTACTCGTGCGCGTCTTCGTCGAGGTCGGCCACCACAGACCGGATTCGTTCGGCATCCTTCTCGATGAGGTGAAGTCTATCGGCAAG
Source organism: Chthonomonas calidirosea (assembly GCA_020722705.1). Taxonomy (GTDB): domain Bacteria; phylum Armatimonadota; class Chthonomonadetes; order Chthonomonadales; family CAJBBX01; genus JAAYVH01. Next base: position 5,508 of record DYKI01000108.1, read on the forward strand.
GATGTGGATCATCGGAAGTTCGAAGAGCGCATCGAGGTCCTGAACGTTGACTTCGCCATCGGTCATCAGCGCGTCTTCGATGGCCTGCTCGGCCTGATCGAACTGGCGGAGGCGCAAGAAGCATCTTGCGAGCCCGATGTGATAGTCGGCGTTGTGAGGTTCGAGCCGCACGGCTTCGCTCAGATGGGTGAGTGACTCATTGAGCCGCGCTCCGTCGTCCTCTTCCTCGAGTTCCCAGAGCATCGTGCCCAGGTTGTAGCGATAGAGGCCCACGTCGGGAGCGCGCTGTACGAGCCCGCGGAGGATGCGCACGGATCCGGGCACGTCGCCGGCCCGTTTGGTCGCGAGCGCCCACATGTTGCGCGTTTCATCGTCGTCGGGAGCGAGTGCTACGGCTTTGCGAAACGCAGCGGCAGCGGCTCCATGATCCTCGGCCGCACCCGCCATGAGAGCCTCCAGGATCAGCCTGCCGATCTCCTCGCCGTGCTGAAGATGCGCGTCATACCGGGCGCGCGCTTTGGGGTCGAGAAGGACTCGCTTCGCCTCGTTGATGTGCTGGTTTGTCCGGGCATCCTTGTCGGGGGGATGCTCACGGACCTTACGAGCCCAAGCACGTTTTATCTCGTCATCGGTGGCGCCGGGCGCGACTCCGAGCACCTCGTAGTGGTTCATTGCTTGCGCTTCCATGGCAGTCTAGGCTTCCGTCAGGAGGTCAATGAGGCGATCGCAAGCGGCCTGAGCTTCGGTCTCGGCGCCCATGGAGATCTTGGTTTTGAGTTCGACCAGGGTTGAGCGGATTTTGGCAGCGTTGGGTGGAGACTCGGCCATGGCGGCCTCTGCCCGATGTATCCACACGGCGTACTTGCTGCCGAGCGGGGCCTGCTCCCAGAGGGAATCGATGCTCTCATCAACAGCATTCGTATCCGTCGAGGCTCCTCCGGCGATCCTGTGAACGAGAACGAGCTCCATATTGTCCAGATCCGGCAGCCAGGACCGCAGGTGCACAATGCCGTTGGCGTCGTATTGGAACTCCAGCGACACCTGATGCGGGGTGCCCGTCTCCGACGGCGGTATGCCGGCAAGCGTTCCGGAGCATCCCGTTGGCGTTGTGTCGTCGGGCCATACGGCGTCGCCGCGAAGGTCCTGCACCAGGTCCACCTCCATCTCTTCCTGATCGGGCCGAAGGAGGCTGTAGTGATCACGGCGGACAGAGTAGGGGACCGGGGTGTTGGGGGGCATCAGTTCGTCGTAGGCGAGGGCCAGGATGCCTCCCACATGCTGGACGGTCAGGGTTCCGAGTCCATAGGTGCAGACGTCCTGAACGACGAGGCTCGACTTGCTGTCCACCTCGCCGGCGGCGAGAGCGGCCGAGATGCACGCCCCCATGGAAACGGCAAGGTCGGGGTCGCAGCCCGAGACGGCCGGCTTGCCGAGGCGGGTCAGGACCGCGCTGCGCACGGCCGGTATCCATGTCGTGCCACCCACCAGGAGCACCTTCGTCAGTTGGGCCGCAGACACGCCCGCCTTATGGAGGGCCTGCTCCACAGCCTCGATGGAGCGATCCACCAGAGGGCGGATCATCGCCTCAAACTGGGACCGCGACAGCTTCAGGTCCAGGTCAAGCAGGTCGCCGTCGAGGGTCGCATAGTTCTCCACGACGATGGACGCGCTGTCGTAGGTCGAGAGGGTCTTCTTGGCGGGTTCGGCCTGAGCCTTGAGACGCCGCTCCGATGCGGCACCCAGCCTGCCCGCCGGGTATCGGCGCATGAACTCCGCTTGAGCCCATTGCATGATGCAGGCGTCCAGGTCTTTGCCGCCGAGCTCGGCAACGCCGTGCGACGTACGCACGTCGAGGACACCCTGGATCATCTCGAGTATCGTGACGTCGAGCGTGCCGCCGCCGAAATCGTAGACCAGCAGAAGCTCCTCTGCGTTGAGGGCCTGGATTCCGTACGCCATGGCGGCGGCCGTGGGCTCGTTGATCAGGCGCACCACGTTGAGGCCGGCCATCCTGGCCGATTCCATCACGGCGCGCCGCCTTACATCCTCGTAGTTGGCGGGGACGCTTATCACGACGTCTTTCACCTTCTCGCCCAAGTGGGCTTCAGCAATGCGCTTCAGATGGCTGAGGATGAGGGTGGCGACCTCTTCGGACGAGAGCTGCTTGTCGCCCAGGGCGTAGCGCTCGCCGCGGCCCGTGCCCCGCTTGGTTTCCATGAGGATCTGGCCGGGCCTGCTCTGGTCGAGGGCATGCTGGCCGACGAGTATCTCCGTGCCCGACATGGATAGCCCCACCACCGAAGGGATTATGGGCGACTTGGAGGCAGGATCGGGGATCGGCTTCGGATGGCCGCCGATGAAGTACGAGATGATGGAGGTTGAGGTACCCAGGTCAATGCCAACCGGCGGATGCATAATAGTCTCCTTATCTGCTATGTGAGCTTTGTTCGACAACACGGACGTCGGCGAGCTTGTAGACGTTGGCGCCATTCTGATAGCCCCATGCGAGGCATTCGGCGACCAGGTTCGCCCGAGCAGGATCGCCTTCCACGACGACTGCCCTGTGCAGACCCGGCACGAACGGTTCTCCGGGCTTGGGGGCGATGCGGCTGAACCCGTGGCGTTGTGCCATGCGGCAGAAGCTGTCGGCAGCTCTCTGCCATGTTCGGCGCAGTCGTTCATCGGCCGCATCATTGCGGACCGCCGCTTCGGCGGCCTCAAGGTAGGCGATCGCCGTACGGTCCCACTCTGCCAGCTTGTGCTGCACGGAAGCCAGTTCCGTGCGCAGGTCGCCGGCTTCGGCGCGTCCGATCGGTTCGGGTTGCGCAGGTCGCTCCGTGTTCGCCACGAGCTCCCGCAACGAGTCGCGCACTTTCTGCAACTCGGCTGCGTGCGTTCGGGCGTTATCCATCACGGCTTCCAGCTCCGCCAGCCGATCGGCAATCGGAAGAGCGGGCAACGTCGGGGCGGCTGATGCCGCGGGAGCGGGTCTGCGGGTCCAGCGGCCGGCGGCGAGCCCTGCCCCGGCCATAACGAGCGCGGCCAGAGCCATCATCCAGATCGGGAGCGCGCGGCGTTCCTGCCGATCTGTGGTAGGCTGTGTCTCCTGTCTATCCGCGGACAGGCCGGGCTCCTGACGAAGCACGGGCGTATACGCGCTCGGGACCCACTCGGTCGGCGCCATGCCGTACACGCGCGGCTTGAGCGACCCGACTGCCGATGGGCCTCGGATGCAGGCGGTCACCAACACGTGCCGATTGCTTCGGAGCGTGGGCACGGCGAACACCTCGCGATGGACGGCAAAGCCCATATCCTCGAGCCTACCGATGGCTTCCTCGGAGCCTTCTCCAGCTTGCGACCATCCGTTCGAGAGCATGATGAGGGCGGTCCCGCGCCCGCTGCGGCGGCCGACGCGATCGGCGAGTTGGAACAGAACCCTTTCGATGCTCTTGCCGCCCCTGGAACCCGGTTCGGGACCCGCCGGAAGCAGTGAGAAGGCTTTGCGCCGCGACTCGGGATCGTTCTCTATCGTGACGAGGCCGGATGCGGTCCAGACCCTGTGTTCGGCGCCCGCCACGATTACCGTATCTCCGGGCAGGATCGTCGTATTGAGCCATGCCGAGATGAGGCGCCGCTGGGCCTCGGCATGGTCGGGATCGGACGCCATGTTGCCCGTGAACATGGTCAGGGCGAAGTCGTATGGGCCCTTGCCGTCGGTCAGGCGCGAGCGCAGCCAGGTGTGCCACTCAGTAATCGGTTCGGGCAGGTGCCTGTTAGTGGCAAGTTGCGCAAAGCTCGGTATGGCGGATGCCAGCACGATCGGTGCACACAACGCGGCCAGGATACGCCGGCCGCATGGCCATAGCCACATAGCCTCCAACTCCTGAGACATCAGTATCTAGCTCTGGTAGAACGGCTGTTGCACTTACCGCCATGCCCCGCTACCGATCTGCCAAAGACCATGGACTATCAAGGCTTTGCCGAAGCGGATAGGGATTCCTGCAGGGATTGTGGTGCGCCGGAGAGAGATTCCTCAGGTCAGTTCGATGCGTAGCCGAAGCGTCCCATCCCTCACTCGGCCCCGAACCGTATCCGCTCCACATCCTCCCGGGTGATCCGCTGGCTCCTGCGGTCGTAGAGCTTCGTCGTGCGGCTGTCGGCGTGGCCGGCGAGGTACTGGGCGGTTTCGAGCGAGCCCTGGTTCTCGAGGAATGTGGTGATGCCCGTCGCCCGGAAGCTGTGGCACGAGTAGGCGCCGATCAGGCCCGCATCGCGGCATCGCCGGCGGACCATGGCCCAGGCGTCGGTGCGCCGCATGGGGCGGTCGGTGAGAAGATCGGTCCTGCCGATGGCGGTGCGGAACAGGGGGCTGTCGGGGCTGAGGGCGGAGAGCTGAGAGCTGAGGGGCGAGGGCTGAGGGGTTTGGGCTGAGGGGTGAGCGGTGAGCGGTGAGGGGGCATGGCCGAGGACGGCGATGTATTCGTCCAGGAACTGCTCGAGCATGTGGTGGCACGGGATCTCCTTCTCCTTGCCGCCCTTCTCGCGAAGGCGCACGAAGGAGCGCCGCCCGTTCCGGATGTAGTCCTTCACGCGCAGGTTGACCGCCGCCTCGACGCGCGCGAAGGTGTAGGCCATGACGGCGATCAGGGCCCGGTCGCGCAAGCCGACGAGCGTGTCGGTCCGGAAACTCCGCAGAAGCCGGTGCATCTCTTCGACGGATAGCGCGGGCGTCTTGCCCTCGCCCCGATGGAACTTCTCGGTCTTGACCTCTCGGGCCGGATTGGCCGCCAGCACGCCCTTCTCGACGAGCCACCCGAAGAGCATCCGCAACGCCGAGAAGTGCTGCTTCATGGTCGGGAGCGAGCGCCGCTTGCCGTCCAGGCTGCCATGGCTGAGAAGCTCGCGGTACATGGCCAGGTGGATGGGGGCGACCTCCTCGAGACGGAGGCCCCGGGCGGCGCACCAATCGAGGAACAGCAGAGCCGCGTGCAGGTAGGCGGTCCGCGTGTGCGGATTGCTGATGGGCACGGCGAAGAACTCGACGAAGTGGCGGGCGGCCCTGGGGCCGGCGTCCAGGATGATGTGAGGCAGCAAGGGGGCAGGCCGAGAGCTGAGGGCTGAGAGCTGAGAGGGCGGGGGGGCGATCGGTACCGGCAGGTTGTCGGTTTCGGGCATGGTGTCAGATATCCATTCCGGGTTCCGGCGGCTCGATGACGCAGCCAGTCATAAAAGGGGTTATGTATGATCAATAGGGAGCTTGTCAAGTCGCCGGTTTGTGGGGCGCAACATTGCGTGGCGCCCCCGCGCAGCATTATTCGGTACTCGGATTCCGAAGAGGCGTCTGGCGACGTCGGGGGAAGGGGAACGGCCCTGATCCGCCAGTGCGAAGAGGTCTGGATAGGTCGCCCTGACCGCGAGAGGGGCTCTCCGGGCATCCTGGCGCGACGGCTTGGCGGACGCGAGCAGACACCCAGGCTGGACGGACCGATTGCGTCGCTTGTTGCGCCTGCTGCGAATATATCGTATACCTGAAGGGAGAACCATCAGACGGAGGTGCCACCGATGCCCGCCATAGCCACTCCTATCCTGCCGACCGAGCAGGACGCGCGACAGGCCCGCGACTGCAGCGGGAAACTGTCAGACGTCGTGTCGTCAGGAGGCGCTGCCGACCTACGCGTCACCTCGAACGACGGTCGCGCGCTCGAGATGAGGCTTCCCTTGTCCGCTACGCAGGTGTTGGTGCGCGTTCTTCAGGAGATGGGTCAGGGAAATGGGGTCACGATCACGCCGGTCCGCAAGGAGCTCACGGCGCTTCAGGTCGCCAGGGACATACCCGACGACGGTTGGGCGCAAGTGGT
>DYKI01000109.1 GCA_020722705.1 Chthonomonas calidirosea
ATTACCCGTATCGAAACCGTCATAAATACGTCACACAGAAGGTGTCATTGTACCTGCTGGTTTCACCGGAAAGGAGGCCCTATCAAGATACCTTATCCCCAGCTTCCCCTTGTCCCAATCAATCTCAAATCTGAAGGAGAACTTTCATGAAACGGCTCACCATTCTGATCAGCGTCATGCTCATCGCTACCATGCTCGTCGGGGTACTCAACGTGTCCAGCGCGGCTACCGGGCCGCAAACCGGAAAGTCGCGCGTGCTGGTGCAGTTTGCTCCCGGCAAGAAGGGCCTCGTCGAAAATGCGCTCAAGGGCGCAGGGGCAGAATTCCATTATACGTTCGAAAACTTGAATACCTTTGCGGTCAGCCTGCCGGCCGCGGCCGTGGACGGCATCAGCCGCAACCCGAATGTCGTCCTGCTCGAAGAAGACGTGGCGCGCTTCCCGATCAGCGTCATGTCTTCGGCGGTCCAGGCTCCGGCGCTGGCCGGGACGCAAGTGGTCCCCTACGGCGTGGACATGGTCCAGGCCCGCGACGTCTGGGATGCCAACCGGGACGATGTCGTGGACACGGGCGCGCCCACCGGCAGCAACCGCAAGGTCTGCATCATCGACTCGGGCATTTACACCGGTCACGAAGATTTCCAGGGCCTGAACGTTAGCGGCTATGACGGCAACCTGCCCTGGAACGAGGACGGCTCGGGTCACGGCTCGCACGTCAGCGGGACGATCGCGGCGGTCAACAACAGCCTGGGCGTGGTCGGCGTGACCCCCGGTACGGTCAACGTTTACATGGTGCGCGTCTTCGGCAACGACGGCCTGTGGGCCTACTCGTCCACGCTGATTGATGCGGCCAACCGCTGCGCGGCAGCCGGGGCCAACATCATCAGCATGAGCCTGGGCGGCTCACGTTCCAGCGTCATCGAGCGGCGCGGCTTCGATTCGCTTTACGCCCAGGGCATCCTGTCCATCGCCGCGGCCGGCAACGACGGCACCACCGCTTACTCGTACCCGGCCTCTTACGACTCGGTCGTTTCGGTGGCGGCGATCGACTCGGCCATGCTTGTGGCCAATTTCTCGCAGCAGAACAGCCAGGTGGAACTGGCCGCGCCCGGCGTGGGCGTGCTCAGCACCGTTCCTTATCTTGACATCAACAGCCTGACCGTCAATGGCGTGGACTATGCCGCCAACCACATCGAGTACGCGGCGCGCGGCACGGCCAGCGGCGCGCTGGTCAGCGGCGGATTGTGCGACGCCACCGGTGCTTGGGCGGGCAAGGTCGTGCTTTGCGAGCGCGGCGTGATCTCGTTCTACGATAAAGTGATGAACGTCCAGAACAGCGGCGGCGCGGCGGCGGTGATCTACAACAACGAGCCGGGCAACTTCCTCGGCACGCTCGGCGACGGCGCATCTTCGACCATCATCGCCCTCAGCCTGAGCCAGGAAGACGGCCAATACCTGGTCGCCAACGCCCTCGGCCAGACCGGCACCGTCAGCAGCGAATACTTCTGGCCGGCCAGCGGCTACGAATATTACGACGGCACTTCGATGGCGACCCCGCACGTCTCGGCGGTGGCAGCCCTCGTCTGGAGCGCCGACCCGACCGCCACCAACCAGGAGATCCGGGATGCCCTGGCGGCTACCGCCTACGACCTGGGCGCGCCCGGGCGTGACGTGGCCTACGGCTTCGGCCTGGTCCAGGCGGCGGACGCGATCGCCTACCTGACGGGCGGCGGCGGCACGGCTCCCGCCATCCACGTGGCCGACCTGTCTGGCACGACCGCGCTGGTCAGCAGCAAATACTGGAGCGCCACCGTGACCATCTCCATCGTGGACGCGGACGGCGCGCCGGTTTCAGGGGCGGTCGTCAGCGGGGCCTGGAGCGGCGGGTACAGCGGTTCGGCCTCCTGCACTACCGACGCCAGCGGCCTTTGCTCGGTGACGGTCAGCACCATCCGCACCAACAAGACTTACGTCACCTTCACCGTCTCGAATGTGACCGCGACCGGTTACGTCTACGACCCGGCCGCCAACCTGGAGACCAGCATCACCCTCTACCGGCCGTAATTCGAAATCGCTCTGCGGGGGCAACCAATCGATAAAAAGTAGGGCGAGATTTATCTCGCCTTATTTTTTTAAAGGGCGAGGGTGCGTCGCATCATGTTTGACGGGATTGCTTTGCTCGAAAACTGGCCTCGCTTAATCGGCTTCTCTCGAAGGGCAGGTGCGACGCACTCACAGGGTGAGTCAGCAATTTTTACAACATGCTTACACCCCGAAAATACGCTGATCACACGCCTACTCTAAAATACAGAATATCAATCCAGTTCACCCAACCCAAAGGAGGTTCTGATGTCGAAAGCAGTTGTATGGTTCAAAAAGAGCGCCGTCCTGGCCCTCGTCCTGGCCCTGGGATTGGCCGCGCTGCCCCTCGCCCCGGTCTATGCGGCAGGCAACGCCCAGGACGAAGATCCGCAGGTGGCGCGGTGGCAGGCCCGACGTCTCGAATGGATCTGGTCGCGCCAGCAGCGCCTGTACGAGCGCGCCGGGAACCTGTTCAACTTCGCCGACAAGGTGGTCGAAAAGTCCCAAATCCTGATCGACAAAGTCCGCGAAAAAGGCCTGGACGTGACCAGCCTGGAAGAAGCCCTGGCGGTCTATGAGCAGTCCATCGCCGATGCCCGGACGCTATACGACAGCGGGCAGGCGGTCATCGCCGCCCACGCCGGTTTCGACGCCGACGGCAAGGTGACCGACCCGGCCCAGGCCCGCGAGACAATTGATGCGCTGCGCGAGATCACCCGCGACACCCGCGACGCCGTCCACGAGGCCAACCGCGCCCTGCGACAGGCGTTCAAGGAATTCCGCCAGGCCAACCCGCCGGAGAACGCCTCGCAAAGCTGACCCGGCGCGCCCTGACGACACAGGTGGCAGTCACCTCTTCAGGGTGACTGCCACTACTGCGTGCTTTGACGCCCTTGCCGGGTTGACGTAGAATACACTCAAAACCAAAAAGGAGACCTGCGCATGTACACCCCCGAAGGCAAGAAAATCATCAGCACGCCCAACGCGCCCCAGGCGATCGGCCCCTACTCCATTGCCATCCAGACCGACCAGATGGTCTACACCTCCGGCCAGATCGGAATCGAGCCGGCTACCGGCGAGATCGTCCCCGGCGGAATCGAGGCTGAAACCCGTCAGGCGCTCACCAACCTGACGCGTGTACTCGAAGCCGCCAGTTCGGGCCTGAAGTATGTGGTCAAGACCACCGTTTTCCTGCGCGACATGAGCGATTTCGCCAGAATGAACGCCATCTACGCCGAATTCTTCACCGAGAATCCCCCGGCCCGCACCACTGTGGCCGTCGCGGCCCTGCCCAAAGGCGCCGCGGTCGAGATCGAAGCCACAGCCCTGCTGGCGCCCTCCCACGGCGATTGAACCATGCCCGGCGAACTCGTCCTGCTGGTGGACGATGAACCCTCCATCATCCAGTTGGCGCGCCTGTACCTGGAGCGGGAGGGATTCAGCATCGAGGCGGTGGATGACGGCCTGGCCGCCCTCGAGGCGGTGGCGCACCTGCGCCCGGACTTGGTCGTGCTGGACGTGATGCTGCCTCACCTCGACGGGTTCGAAGTCTGCCGCCGCCTGCGCAAGCAGAACGACCCGATCGCGATCCTGATGCTGACCGCCCGCGACGAAGACATAGACAAGATCGTCGGCCTGGAACTGGGCGCGGACGACTACCTGACCAAGCCGTTTAACCCGCGGGAACTGGTGGCCCGGGTCAAGGCCATCCTGCGCCGCAGCGAGCGGACGCCCCGGCCTGATTCCGCACCGATCCGCGTCGGCGACCTGACGATTGATCCCGCCAGCCGCGAGGCCCGCTCCTCTTCCGGGATTTTGACCCTGCGCACCCAGGAATTCGATCTGCTGCTGACCCTGGCCGAAAACCGCGGCCGCGTCCTCAGCCGGGAACAGTTGCTCCAGCAGGCCTGGGGCTTCGACTTCTATGGCCAGACCCGCACCGTGGATGTCCACATCGCCCAACTGCGCAAGAAGCTGGAAGGCTCTACCGTGCGCATCGAAACCGTAACCGGCGTGGGCTACAAACTGGCTGCCGGTTAGGAAAAGCATGTTCTCGTCCCTGCGCGCCCGCCTCTGGCTAAGTTACGCCATCCTGGTCTGCATCGCCCTGGGGGTGGCGGCGATCTTGTTCCTGTTTTATCTGTGGCAAGACCCGGTGCTATATCGTCCCACCCTCGAGCGCCTGTCTGCCGTCCAAACCGTGATTCAGACCCGCCTGGACGGTTCGGCTTTTACCTCGCGGGAATTCGAAACCCTATTGCAGAGAGCTGATGCGGCCTTCGACGTGCGCCTGGCGCTAGTCAGGGATAAACAGGTGGTTTTCGATACCCGCCCAAATGCGGCTCGATTGAACTTGAACCGTTTCCCGCGCCTAGACCGTAACCTGCCCCTCGTGCGGGATGCCGATGGGCAGGCCTGGTTATACAGCCTGACCGAATACCCGGACGGGACTGGGCTGCTGGCGCTCGCGCCCAGGGACCGGCTGCCGCTGTTGGCCTTGCTCCGCAACGATCTGTTCGCCCCGTTCGTGCGCGGCGGCCTGCTGGCGATGATCTTTTCCCTGCTCCTGGCTTACTGGATCGCTCATTGGGTTTCCCGCCCGTTGCAGCCGCTGGTCAACGCCTCCCATCAGATGCCTTATGCGGAGGTCCAGCCTGTGAGGGTGAGCGGGCCGCGCGAGGTGCAGGACGTGCTGCGGGCTTTCAACGCTATGCTGAGACGGGTCCAGGCCAATCAGCGGGCGCAGAAGGATTTCGTGGCCAACGTGTCGCACGAACTCAAGACCCCCCTGACCTCGATCCAGGGGTTTGCCCAGGCCATCCTCGATGGCACGGCGGACTCGCCGGAAAGCCAGCGCCAGTCGGCGCAGATCATCTACAACGAGTCTGGCCGGATGCACCGCATGGTGCTCGACCTGCTCGACCTGGCCCGCATGGATTCGGGCATGACCAGCCTCGAAATGCTCCCGCTGGATATGGCGGCGCTGCTCAACAACGTGGCCGAGAAGTTCGAGCCGCAGGCGCGTCAGATGGGCATCCGGCTGGAGGTGGGCGCGGCCGGCCTCCCGGTCCTGGTGGGAGACGGGGACCGGCTCTCGCAGGTGTTCACCAATCTCGTGGATAACGCCCTCAAGTTCACGCCGCGCGGCGGCCAAATCCGCATGGAGGCCCAGGCTGCCGACGGGTGGCTGACCGTCTCGGTGACCGATACGGGGCAGGGCATCCCGCCCGAAGCCCAGCCCCACATCTTCGACCGCTTCTACCAGGCGGACGAATCCCGCCAGGGCGGGGAGCGGCACGGCGCGGGACTGGGGCTGGCAATCTGCCGCGAGATCGTGGAGGCGCACGGTGGTAAAATTAGCGTCCGTAGCCAGCCGGGACGCGGCAGCACGTTTACGGTCGAGTTGCCGCTGGACGGCAGGGCAAATTGATCATTTGCCCTACACCAAACTGATACCCTCTTCCCAAAACGCGGATAAAATTGCCTATCCGCGTTTGCGCGTGCCTGTTGCTTATGCCTTCTGTTTCGATCATTGTGCCATGTTACAATGAACAGCAGACAATCGGTCTGCTGCTTTCGGCTATTGATGCCCAAACCTACCCCCGCAGTGAAATGGAAGTTGTAATTGCCGACGGCCTGTCGGTGGATGGCACGCGGGAGGCGATTGCCCGTTTCGCGGAGACGCACCCCGGCCTGCCCGTCCGCGTGGTAGACAATACCGAGCGCACCATCCCCTCCGGGCTGAACGCGGCCATCCGGGCCTCGACGGGCGAGATCGTCATCCGCCTCGACGCCCATTCCAGACCGTATCCCGATTACGTGGCCCGCAGCGTCGAGGCGCTGGAGGCCGGTAAAGGCGAAAACGTGGGCGGGGTGTGGGAGATCCGCCCGCAGGACGAGGGCTGGCAGGCGCAATCCATCGCCGTCGCCGCCGGTCACCCGCTGGGTGTGGGCGACGCCCTCTACCGTCACGCCACCTCCGCCGCCTACGTGGACACGGTCCCGTTCGGGGCCTTCCGCCGTCGCCTGATCGAGCAGGTCGGTTTTTTCGATGAAACTTTGTTGACCAACGAAGATTATGAATTCAACGCCCGCATCCTGCAATCCGGCGGGAAGGTCTGGCTCGATCCGGCCATCCGCTCGGTCTATTTCGCCCGCCCGACCCTGGCGGCGCTCTGGAAGCAGTACTGGCGTTATGGCTTTTGGAAATTTCGCATGTTGAAACGCTACCCGCAGACCCTGCGCTGGCGGCAGGCGCTGCCTCCGCTGTTCGTGCTTGGCCTGACGGTCGGACTTTTGTTATCGCTCTGGCTGCCTGTTTTGCGGCTGCCTTATGCGCTGGTAGTGGGGGGCTATCTTGTGGTTCTTTTCCTGGCGGGGCTGCGGGCTGCCGCGCAACAGAAAAAACTTTTTTTGATGGTTGGGCTGCCGCTGGCGATTGTCACCATGCACGTCGCCTGGGGCAGCGGTTTTTTGGGGAGCATTTTTTCGACTTTGGGAGTTGGCAGGAATGGCTGAAACGACCCGCCCGAGCGGTTGGCGTCTGAGACCCGGCGACCAACGCGCCCTCATTATCTTTGGGGACCTGATCGCTTCGACCCTGGCGGTCATCGCCGCGCTCTATACCTGGCGGCGCTACTCGTTCCTGGGATTGATCGCCCAGGGCATGACCGAGTCCCGCGCCGAACGCGTCCTGGACGTGCAGGTCCAGGTCTGGTTCTATTTTCTGCCCATCATCTGGGTCTTGTTGATGGTGGACACTTCGAATTTCCAGGTGGCCTCCAATTGGCGCAAAACTCTGGGAGGTGTGACCCGCGCCGCCCTGATCGGCCTGATCATCTACTCCCTTATTTTTATCACGCTGAAGGAGCCGACCAACACCCTGCCTCGTATCGGCGTCGGCGCGTTTCTGTTGTACACCTCCGTGCTGACACTCTTATGGCGGGCCGCGTACATCCGCATTTTCATCGCCTCCGGGATGCTCCGGCGGGTGCTGGTGGTCGGCGCGGGCAAAGCTGGGAAGACCCTGATGCAAGTCTACAAGGAATTGGACCCGCCGCCGTTCCAAATCGTTGGGTTCATTGATGATGATCCGACCAAGCAGGAGATAGACGTGCTGGGGTATCCCGTGCTGGGGGGCAGTGAGCGCCTGCTGGATGTCATCGAAGAGAAACGGGTTTCGAGCCTGATCATCGCCGTCACGGGCGAGATCCAGGGCGCGACCTTCCAGACGATCCTCGATGCCCAGGAACGCGGCCTCGAAGTGACCCGTATGCCCCGCGTTTACGAGGAAATCACCGGGCGCGTCCCCATCCACCACCTCGAATCCGACTGGCTGATCCGCTCTTTCGTGGACGACCTGATCATCAGCAATTTCTACGAGATTGCCAAGCGGCTCCTCGACATCTTGGGCGGGCTGGTCGGCATGATTCTGCTGCTCGTCCTGCTGCCGTTCATTGGACTGGCGATCCTCCTTGATACGGGCTGGCCGGTCTTTTACACTCAGGACCGGCTCGGCAAGGGCGGCAAGGAATTCTCGATCTTGAAATTCCGCACCATGATCCAGAACGCCGAAGCCGACGGGCAGGCCCGGCTGGCCTCCGAGAACGACCCGCGCATCACCAAGGTGGGCAATTTCCTGCGCAAAGCCCACCTGGACGAATTCCCGCAGTTCTACAACGTGCTGCGCGGTGAGATGAGCCTGGTCGGCCCCCGCGCTGAACGCGATAGTTGGGTGCAGCACTTCCAGAACGAGATCCCCTTCTACCGCGCCCGTCTGCTGGTCAAGCCGGGGCTGACCGGCTGGGCGCAGGTCAACTACGATTACGTTTCCACGGTCGAAGATACGGCCGTCAAGCTCGAATACGACCTTTATTACATCAAGCATCGCAGCCTGATCATGGACATCCGCATCCTGTTTCGCACGGTGGGCACGGTGCTCAAACTGCGCGGGAGGTAGCATGTCTTTCTATTTGGTGACGGGCGGGGCCGGCTTCATCGGTTCGCACATCGTTGAAACTTTGCTCGGACGCGGCGAACGTGTCCGCGTGCTCGACAATTTTTCCAGCGGCAAGCGGGAAAACCTGGCCGGGATGGACGGCGCGCTCGAAATCCTGGAGGGGGATTTGCGGGACGCGGCGGCCGTCGAAAAAGCCGTCGCGGGCGTGGACGTCATCTTCCATGAGGCCGCCTTCGTCTCCGTCCCCGAATCCATGGCGGACCCGCTGGGCTGTTTCGCGGTAAACGTGACGGGGACCGCGTCCCTGCTCGAGGCCGCGCGCCAGGCCGGGGTCCAGAGAGTTGTCCTGGCCTCCTCCGCAGCCGTGTACGGGGATTCGGAAACGAATCCGGTTTCAGAGACTGAGCCGCTCCAATCCCTCTCTCCCTACGCCGCCTCCAAACAGATCAACGAGGTGCTGGCCGGGCTGTACACCAAGCTGGGCCTGCCGACGGTGGCCCTGCGTTATTTCAACGTCTTCGGCCCGCGCCAGCGCCCGGACTCGATGTACGCCGCGGCCGTGCCGATCTTCGTCCGCCGGATGCTGGATAACCGCCCTGTGACCATCTTCGGCGACGGCGGCCAGTCGCGTGACCTGATTTACGTCGGCGACGTGGTGCGCGCCAACCTGGTCGCCTCTGAACATCCTGCCGCGCCGGGGCAGGTCTTCAACGTCTGCACCGGGCGCGAGACCCGCCTCCTCGACCTGCTCGAAACCCTGAGCGGACTCTTCCCCGGCGTTCCCCCGGCGGAGTTCGCCCCGCCGCGCCCCGGCGACATCTACCGCTCGCTGGGCGACCCCGGCAAAGCAGCGCGGCTGCTCGGCTTCGAGGCCCAGACCTCGCTGGCTGACGGGCTGGCAAAAACTGTGGCCTGGATGCGCGGATGAAAAAAGGCTTCCGCAACCGCTACGTCCTGCTGGTGGACGTGCTGCTGGTCGTCACCGCCGTGCTGGGCAGTTTCGCCCTGCGGCTGGAGTTGACCGCCCTGCCGTTCTACGCCCCGGCCATCTGGGCCATGGCGGCTATCGCGCTGGTGGTGAAGATCCCGGTCTATTTCGCGTTCGGGCTGTACCGCCGCCTGTGGGTCTACGCCAGCACCAACGAACTCAAACTGATTGCCGCGGCCGTGACGACCGGCTCGGTCATTCTCTCGGCCATCATGCTGACCCTGGCTTCGTTCAATTTGATCTATCCCGGCATGCCGCGTTCGGCGGTCGGAATAGACTGGCTGCTCTCGCTGGTGCTGGTCGGCGGATTCCGTTTTGCGCTGCGCATCCAGGCCGAGACGCGCAACCCAACTGCGGCGGCGAAAGGCAAGACCCGCCGGGTGCTGGTCATCGGCGCCGGGGATGCCGGGGCGCTGGTGGTGCGCGAGATGCAGAAGAGCCGCCACCTGAACCTGCATCCGGTCGGCCTGCTGGACGACGACCCGCTCAAGCAGCGCAACCGCCTGTACGACGTGCCGGTCATCGGCAGGATCGCCGACCTGGGCGCGGCCCTCGACGATTACCAGGTGGACGAGGTCATCATCGCCATCCCGACCGCGCCCGGCAGCCTGGTGCGCCTGGTGGCCGATGTCTGCCGGCTGAAGGGCGTCCCGTTCCGCACCATGCCGGGGCTGTACGAACTGATCGGCGGCCGCGTCAGCGTCTCGCGCCTGCGCGAAGTGGATATCGCCGATTTGTTGCGCCGCAAACAGGTGCGGATCAACAACGAACTGGTCGGCGCGGCCCTGGCGGGCAAGCGGGTCTTAGTCACGGGGGCGGGCGGCTCGATTGGCAGTGAACTCTGCCGCCAGATCGCCCGCTGGAACCCGGCCTCGCTGGTGCTGCTGGGTCATGGCGAGAACAGCATCTTCGAAATCCTGCTCGAACTCAAGGAAGATTATCCCGGCCTGCCAATCCACCCGGTCATCGCCGACATCCGTGACGCCGGGCGCTTGCAGGCCGTCTTTGCCGAACACCGCCCGCAGGTCATCTTTCATGCCGCGGCCCACAAGCACGTCCCGCTGATGGAGGCCAACGTCACTGAGGCCGTCACCAACAACGTCGAGGGCACCCGCCGGGTGGTCGAGGCGGCCCTCGGCGGCGAGGTCGAGCGCTTCGTGCTCATCTCCACCGACAAGGCCGTCCGGCCCACCTCGGTTTACGGGGCGACCAAACGCCTGGCCGAAATGATCGTGCTGGACGCCGCCCGCAAATCCGGCCGCGCTTTCACCGTCGTCCGCTTCGGCAACGTGCTTGGCAGCCGTGGCAGCATCATCCCGAAATTCAAACGCCAGATCGCCAGCGGCGGCCCGGTCACCATCACCCATCCGGGGATGCGCCGTTTCTTCATGACCATCCCCGAAGCCGTCCACCTCGTTTTGCAGGCGTCTTCGATGGGCGCGGGCGGTGAGGTCTTCGTGCTCAACATGGGCGAGCCGGTCAAAATTTTGGATTTGGCCGAGGACCTGATCCGGCTCTCCGGCCTCGAACCCGGCCGCGACGTCGAGATCGTCTTTACCGGCATCCGTCCCGGCGAAAAACTGACCGAGGAACTCTGGGATGCCGGGACTCCGTTGGAGCCGACTTCTCACCCCGAAATTTTCCGCCTCGATCGGGACGAAGACCTGCGCGGCGAGACCCTGGGCCGGCTCCTCGACCGAATCGTCTCCCTCGCCCGCGCCGACGATACCGGGTCCGTGGTGGCCCTGCTCGACGAGACCGTCCCCGGCGCGGCCATCCGCAGCGCTCCCAAGCCGCACGTAACGTCGGTAGTTTAGAAATGTGGAGTCCAACGTCTCCTGACGTTGGCGGCAAAGTCTGAGACTTTGCAGGTTCATTAGGAATTAGCGTGATGCACATCCAGATGTAGGTCATGCTTGAAGCGTGACCTACGGGACTTTGCATTCCGTTTTGAAAAGGCTCTGTTTTATGCCCGTAGTTTCTCTCGCCGATTGGAATCAATTTTTGCAGAGCCACCCCGACGCTCACGTCTTGCAGACCGGCGAGTGGGGTGAGTTGAAGTCCGCCTTTGGCTGGGAGGCGGTGCGGGTCGTTAGCGGCGATGCCGGCGCGCAAATATTGTTCCGCAGGCTGCCGCTGGGGTGGTCGGTGGGGTATATGCCGAAGCCGGTAATCAGCAATCCGTTAGCGGTCACCAGTAATCAGTTTTGGCGTGAGGTTGAAGGTGTATGCCGTAAGAAACGGGCAGTGTTTTTGAAAGTCGAACCTGATCTTTGGGAGCCTGAACACTGGTCACTGAATACTGAACACTGG
>DYKI01000285.1 GCA_020722705.1 Chthonomonas calidirosea
ACCAAGCCTCAGCAGGAGGCTCTGGACGCCTTCCGCGAAGCCAAGGGTCGCAACTGGAAGTCCGCCCTGCGGGCGAACTGGGAACGCGCCAGTTATCCGGGTGTGAGCGCCGATCATGCGGCGGCATTGCAGCAGGTGCGCAACACCCTCGGCCCCGAGTGGCTCACCAAGTACCGCGCCCCGGAGCCGGAAGCCCCGGAGCAGCGAACCATTGATCCTCTGGCGGAGCGCGACTACTTCCCCGAGCCGTCCGCTTCTTGGGAGGCTGGGCGCGAAGCCAAGACGCTCGACGATGCGAAGGAGTTGGCGGGTGTGGCGCTGGCGAAGCTGGGCCTGCCGGAGCCGACTTGGCGTCCGTCCGCTGGCAGCGTCGCCCCGTGGGAATATGCCGATGTCGAGGTGGGCGGGCGTGAGAAGCTGGTTGTCGGCGCTTCGTCCGGTGGCGTGGTGTCGGTTTCCGGCGACCCGTTCACCCCGGAGAAGCGTGAAACCAATGTGACCTTGGCGCGGGTGATGGAGGCGTTGGAGCCTCGCATCAACTCGCTGCGGGCGACCGTCACCGAAGAGGCCAAGACCGAGGTGGTCGGTGCGCTGATGAAGTCCCTTGAAGGTTGGGGGGAAACGTCGCGTCGCCACGAAAATACGCTGCTCGGCGAGCGGATCATCGTGCTGGACAAGCACGAGCGGGCCTTCTCGCAGATCGTCAACAACGGCGAGCCAGCGATCCAGTTGAAGCTGCCCAGCCCGGATTTGAATGGGGTTAGCTTCATGACGCCTGAGTCGGCGAAGAAGGTGTGTGACCACCTTGCCGAACGGTGGCCCGACAGCGGCCCCTACGTGGCTCGTGATTTTCAGGACTACGCGAAGGAGAAGTACGCCGAGACGTTGAAGCTGCTGAAAAGCATCCGTGAGCGGGTCTATGACTTCCCCAACGGCTTCCGCAGTGAAGCGGAGAACATGTACGGTTGGCTGCGGCATGAGGGCTTCTCGCCTGAATGGGATACCGGAGAGCGTGACGGCAAGCACCACATGGGGATCACCATTCCGGTGCATGAGGTGCCGCAGTTGCGCATCTTCCAGAAGACCAATCCAGCCCGCTGGGGCAATCACCCAGATGTGGCGCAAGCGATGAAGGACAACCAGCGCGAGATCGAAGAGCAGTCGAAGATCAACCGCGAAAAGCTCGCCAAGTTGACTCCCGAGCAACGCGACTGGATCGAGGTCATCCACTACGAAACGCACCTGCATCTGCCGCAGGCGCTGGAACTCAACGAGCGGCTGCATGAACTGGCTGCACAGCACTTCAAGCTGGCCCACATGGATGTCAGTGAAAGCGGCTTGAGTAAGCGGCAGGAGCAGGCCCGCGAAGCGATTGAGCAGCAGATCACCGAACTGCTGGATGGCGTGCCGAACGTGAAAGGGCCGCATTTCGTCTATGACCCGCGTGGCACCACGGTGGGCGTGAAGTTTGAATCCGGGCGTGCCGACAGCATCACCGGCAGCTACAAGGTGCCCCTGAACCCTGAGCGCGTGAAGGCGCTTGGTGACGAGCCGTTCTGGGATGCGTATCCGGCCAAGACCGAGTACGTGGTGCTGACCATTGAAGAGACGGGCAATGCTGCGTTCGTTGATCTGGGCTGTGATCAGGAAGTGGCTCGCATCATCGACGAGGCGG
>DYKI01000110.1 GCA_020722705.1 Chthonomonas calidirosea
CGGGCGGCTCGGCGGGAGCCTCGCCCTCCCCCGGAGCCTCGCCCTCCCCGGTAGCGGGAGCCTTGCCCTCCCCGGAAGACCAGCCAGGGGGCTGGCGAAGCGGCAACCGCCGTCGCGTCCAGCCGCAATCCGATCCACACCATCACAGAGCCGCCGGAGTCTGGCGCATCAGGCCAATGTACGCGTCGTCCATAGTTGGCTCTACGGGCTCTGCGGCGGGGCCTGGAGCCTCATCCGACACCATGCGGACCTTGATCCGGTCGCCGGACCGCTGCAGACCCGTTTCGATGGCCGCCTGACGGATGGAGGCCATCTCATCAGCGCCCGCAGTGACCTCCCACACACGGCCGCGAACCGCGTTCCGCATCTCCTCGGGCGTGCCCTGGAAGCGAATCCGTCCCTCGTAGAGCACCGCAACCGTGTCGGCAACCGCAGCCACATCCTCGATCAGGTGGGTGGATAGGATCACAACCCGGTCCTGCGCCAGTTCGGTAAGCATGGACCGAACGCGGATCCGCTCCTCCGGGTCCAGCCCCGCCGTCGGCTCATCCACGACGAGGAGCTTCGGCTTGTTCAGCAGCGCCTGGGCCAGTCCGACGCGTTGCCGCATACCGCCGGAGAGATGGGCAATGGCCCTATCGCGGACATCGGTGAGGTTCACTCGAACCATAGCCTCCTCGATTCGCCCCTTCCGGTCCGCCGCATCGCGGATGTTGTAGAGGAGGCCGATATAGTCAAGCGTCTCATAGACGCTCAGGGAGGGATAGAGCCCGAAATCCTGCGGCAGATACCCGAGGATACCGCGCACTTCGTGCTTCTGTGTCCGAACGTCAAAGTCCCCAACGCGGGCCGTTCCCCGTGTGGGCTCCAGAAGCGTCGTCAGCATGGACATCAACGTGCTCTTGCCGGCTCCGTTCGGGCCCAACAAGGCGAAGATGCCCGGCCCGATCGTCAGGGTGGTTTCATACAGACCCACGACGCCTCCCTCGTAGTCCTTGCGCAGGCCTTGTATCTCGACGTTCAGAGTTTGCCTCCTTCTCGCGGTCCGCCGACGCTGGAGGGCGGCGCGGCGATCGGGTTTGCCAGTTCCGGCACGTAGACGCGCCGGATCGAGTTCGCGTCGGTATCGGCAACCAGGATGCGGCCATACTGGTCCATGGCCAACCCACCGATCCGGCCAAGCAAAGCGGTGTCGCCCGCGAAATCGCGCCATCCCCGCATGCTGCCAGGCTCCTGGAACCCTCCCGCCAGAACCTCCGCCGCTCCATCCCGAATCCAGAGCAAGGCGCCCTGGGTGGCATCGGCCGCAATGTAGCCTCCTCGTGGGCACCGTATGATGGCGCCAGGGTGCCGCAAGGCCATATCGGCCATGCCAACCCTGATGCCCGTGATTGCGCGGTCGCCGTCGAGCCATGCCCCTCCATCCGGCAACGAGGCCAGGACAGGAGAACCCGGCGACACCCATACCGGCCTTTGAGGATATGGCCGTCCGGCATCCGCCAACCCATCGAGAGTGACGCGTCGGACTCGACGGTTACCCGAATCTGCCACCCACAGCCCGGTGCCGTCGGTCGGCGTGAAGCAGATAGCGGTAGGGGTGTCGAATCGGGCACTGGCTCCCCGCCCTACAGCGTAGCCAATCTCGCTTCCCGCCAGAGTGGCAACCGTTCCGTTGCGGACAACGCGGATCCGGTGATTGCCGCTGTCGGCCACGTACAGCTCACCGTTCGGACCGACGGCCACACCTGTCGGGAACCGGAACTGCGCCGATCCGGCCGGACCATCGGCGAACCCTTCATGGCCGCCGCATAGCGTTGTCACCTCGCCCGACTCGCTCACGATGCGAATCCGATGGTTGCGCGAGTCGGCAACGTACACCAGTGTCACCGTCCGTCGCGCCGTCGGATCGTGGCGTGAATCCACGGCGATCCCCACCGGCGCGTCGAAGCGCGCATCACGCCCCATGCCGTCGGCATTGCCGGGGTCCGGCGCTCCGGCGATGGTCTCCACGCGCACATCCTTGCGACCCATTTCGATCCTGGGTCCCGGCGGGATCGGTGACATGCGTGCGCCGGATCCCCCTCCCTTGCCGGGCGGTCGCCATACAAACGCGCGCCACCACCAAGCCTGGATCGCAGCCAGAACCACAAAGATGACGATCGCTGCGATGCGCGGAGAGACGCTGCTCTGAAGCCCTCGTCTCATGGCAGGCGCACCGTGTTCACGACAACCCGTCCAGGCGTCTTGGCCCGCCGAACCGTGAGCAGGACATCGTCCCCACCCCCTACGGGCCACTCAGCAGGCAACATGGGCACCGGCACTCCGATCCGTTTCGCGGCATCAATGCGCCACGCTGTTTCCGATCCGACACCCACAACGACAATCCCACGTTTGGTCTCCACCAGTCTCCCTCCGGCGGGCAGCCAGTCGGCGACGGTGGCCGGGGTCAGCGACGAAGTGTCCGCCGAGCGGATGCAACCGGTCAGGAGCGAGTTGGAGCCTCGGCTGGGCGCTGTCCAGTAGATCAACCCGTCGGACGACAGCAGCGCGCTAACCCAACCCACCTCGCCCGCGAACCTGATCGGAGGCACGTGCGGCCCGATGGCGTAGAGCACCGAGCACCGGATGCCCTCATCGCGCACACACGAGACCAGATACGCCCCCTCACGAACACCGAGTATCTGCGCCGAGGCCAGGCCTTCGGCGAGCACGCCCGCCCTGACGGTCTCTCCCTGTCTGCTTCGCCAGAGCTCGGTCGTCCTGCCAAGTGAGGGAATGAAGGAGGCCGCGGTCGCCACCTTGGCCGGGACGTCAACGAGCCATGCCATTTGCCGGCCATCGGTCCAGACGGCCAACGGCTTGCCGGAGCACTCGGCAATCACCCGGACCTCCGTGCCGTCAGGCTTCGCGGTGCGGATCGTCCACGTCTCGCCATCGCCCGCAATCCAGGCGATCAGCGACGCCGACGGACTCAAATCCGCTATGCGGTCATGCCTCGCTATGAGGCTTCGACGACCTCCGCGAACGCTGACGACTGCGGCGCTCTTCCCGCTCCGCTCCAACCAGACCCAGTTCCCAGCCACAAACCTCGCCTTCTCGGGCACCGCTTCGGCGACACAGAGCGGCGTGGCGACGAGCCGCGTTCGCATCACGTAGGCGTATGCCGCAATCCCTGCGACGACCACCGCCGCGATCCAGATCAGCAGCGTTCGCCATACCTTGCCCGCTTCTCCAGATCGACTCATTGGATGCCCAGTTCTCGTACAAGGGCCGGAAGGAACGCAGCGTTGTCCATGCAGATGTAGTCCAGCGTGCCCCCCATCCGGTTGAAGGTTTTGCAGAACCGCAGATAGTATGCGGGGTTGTCCATGGGGGGCTCGCCGGTCGCCCAATCCCAATCGCCGCCATCCTGAATGTCCACAACGGCGAGGTAATGGTCGTGGATCGCAGACGCCCCCGAGTTCAGCTCCGCGTTGTTGGCCATGGAGAGTGCTTTCTCGAAGATCATTGGGGCCATGACCGACGAACCGACAACGATGTGGACACCGCCGGTCAGCCCCGACACTCCGCCGGCATAGATGAGGAAGTCGCGCATGGCCCCGCGTCCGATGGGACCTCCCGACGCTATGGGATGGGTATAGATGATGTCGTAGCCGATCCCAGGATGCACCGTCAACGGAATGTCGTGCCGAAACGCGGCTGCCTGAATGCTGAACCGCTTCCACGGGTGTGGGACGGTCATCGGGCCCGGCTTCAGATTGTGGCGCTCGACGGTTGCCAGCAGGTCAGCGTAGGCGCCCAGCAGCTCAGGCCCTTGATCAGCCGAGCGCTGCGATGTGACCGACTCGGATGGAGCCTCCCCCTTGCTTGCGGCATGGGCGATGCGCCGGCGCAAGTCGTCACTCGATGGAAGATGGAGACGATCCTCGTGAATGAGCTTGCCGACCGAAGCGCCATAGCCGAGCCCGAGCGTCCCACCCACTCCAACGGCAAGATGGATATAGCGGCCGGTTTCGTCCCAGGTGCCGAACTGGCCCTTTGCCGTGTTCACCCGCACGTCTTCGGTGCTCTGGCCCAGAAAGGCGAACTCCCAGTCGTGTATCGAGCCCGCGCCATTGGTGGCCAGATGCGTCAGCCATCCTTCTTCAACGAGTCGGATGAGCATCGGCCCAAGCCCATTCTTGATCAAGTGCGCCCCAAAGGTCAGCATGATCGAACGGCCCAGCTTGCGTGCCGAACGCATGCGTTCAGCGCATCGCCCAACCTGCACTGCCTGCCGATCGGTAATGGTCGGCACGGGCATGTCCGGCGTCACCGCGATCTCCTCGATACGGAGCTTGTGGTGCCGTTCGGATAGCGGGAACATTCGCAATCGCGACGTGTCGAATGCGGTCATCTGGCTGGCGACCTTCGATGGCGCAGATATGCGGTGCGGGGTGATCGGCTCGGCTGGAGGCTCGCCATCCCTCCTGCGCTCGCCCTTCCTCCTGCGCTCGCCATCCGCCCTTCGCTCGCCATCCCTGCTGCGCTCGTCCTCCGTCTTGGCGCGGTCATGAACGGACGCTCCCCGAAGCTCGCACGACCGCGCTTGCCGTTACGGACTCGCCGAGGCGGATTCGGAAGGTGCGCACCTCCCAGGGCTTTATCTCGAAGCCGATATGGAACCCATCAACATCCACATCGCCGCATCTCTCTTCGAGCAGGTTGCATTCTTCAGCCTGAGAGATCGGGCGCGTGAAGGTCACCTTCACCGGACCACGCGAGCCATGTGCCTCGTACATGCGAACGATGATCCCATGACCGTCCTCGGCCATCTTGACGGCATCTACGATCACGTTGGGACGATCTACGGCCACTGTGGACCGCAGCTTGGGCAGTCGCCCCGGATGAGGCTTGACCACCTGCGACAGGAGCGGTGTGTTGAGCTCCATTCCCGCGAAGACGACCCGTTCGCGCCAGTCGCCGCGATGCGGCAGCAGCGAGTAGGTGAACTCATGGATTCCCCGATCGGCTTCGGGATCTGGACTCTCCGGCGAGCGCAGCAGCGTCAGGCGGATCGTGTTGCCCTCAACATCCCAGCCGTACTTGCTGTCGTTCAGCACCGCAACGCCATAGTCGCCCTCCGAGAGGTCAGCCCAGCGATGACCGGGCACTTCGAACCTGGCCTGGTCCCAAGACGTACTCCGATGGGTGGGACGCTCGATGGCACCGTACGCGATCTCGAACGTGGCTGTCGGCGCATGGACATTCACAGGAAAGGCCACCTTCAGCATCGTCTTGCGCTCCTGCCAGTTCACCCGCGTCACGAAGTCAATCCGCGGGTCGTGGCAGTAGAAAACGATGCGCTGGTCAATGGTGGACCGCCCGTAACGCAACGACTGTGCGAGGACCATGCGCAGGGCATTGCATTCGACCACCTCCGGCGGCCCGTCGGCTTCGAACTCCCAACAGCGCTCCTGGTAACTCAGGTCAATGTCCCACGCCTCATCGTGAACGGGTTTGTCTTCGAACACCTGCAGCACATTGCCGCGCGCGCCATCGCTCAGGACTTGCCGATGGCGTACCAGGTCGGTGATGGACCGGATGCCGCCTCGATCATCGAACACGACATCGAACCAGGCGGCCTGCGCGCGCCCCTTCTCGTAGCGCAGGTGGCATCGCGGCGTCTCGGTGCTCCCGGCGACACATCGGTACACGGCGTAGCCGCATGCCGGCACACCGTCGGCCAGGAAGGTCAGCTTGCCGTCATTTACATGCACCGGCATCGCTCGCCCCGATGGGTCCCACACCGTGAACCGGGTCTTGCCCTGCGGAGCATCCACCGTCACGAGCCCGTCGCGCTGCCACGACAGCGTGTTGTAGACGACAATGGGTATACCGTCGCCCTCGGTGTTGATAAAACCCGCCACATGGTGCATCGCATCGTCGCGAACCTCGGATGCGGAGTGAAGGACCGCCTCGTAGTCCGCCGCCGAGTCCTCATAGACGGCACGGATGGACGAGCCGGGAAGGATGTCATGGAACTGGTTCAGCAGGACCGTGTGCCATGCGTTGCGGATCGTGTCGGCCGGGTATTCCTTGCCGAGGAGCGAGGCCACCACCGAGAACATCTCGGCGTCGCGGAGGGTGAGCTCCGCACGGCGATTGTCCCGCTTGTTGGCGGCCTGGGTGGTGTAGGTTCCGCGGTGCCGCTCGAAGTACATCTCGCCGTTCCAGACGGGTGCGCCGCCCTCGGCCTTCGATCGGAGCCGTTCGAAGAAGTCATGAACGCGGCCCGTCTTCGCCTCCGGCATACCGGGCATGTGCGCCAGTCGCGGAATGGTCTCAAGCATCTCGCGCGTCGGTCCCCCTCCCCCGTCGCCGTAGCCGAATGGGCAGAGGACCTCAGGGAACCGGAGCTTGTCGGCGTAGTCGGCCCATTGCTTCAGAATCTCGGCAGGGCGAACGTGGGCGTTATACATGGGGCCCAGGTTGTGAACCAGGTGGGCCAGGATGCGTGTGCCGTCTATGCCCTCCCACCAGAACGTGTTGTGCGGGATGCGGTTGGTCTCGTTCCAGGCGACCTTCGCGGTCATGAACCCATCGAGACCCGCTCGGCGGTAGATCTGCGGCAGCGACCATGTATACCCGAACACATCGGGCAGCCATCCCACACGCACATCTACGCCGAACTCGTTTCGGAAGAACTGCTTGCCGTAGAGGCACTGGCGCACCATTGATTCCCCGCTCGGCACGTTCGTGTCGTGCTCAACCCACGTTCCCCCGATCGGCTCGAACCGTCCCTCGGCAACGCGCGCCTTCACTCGCTCGTACACAGACGGGAAGCGCTCTTTGAGGTACAGGAAGAGCGGCACCTGGCTGCAAACGAAGTGATAGTCGGGATACTCGTCCATAAGCGCCGTTACCGTGGCATACGTCCGCCCAACCTTGCGCATCGTCTCCCGAAGCGGCCACAGCCACGCCACATCAATGTGCGAGTGTCCTGCGAAGAAGATCGAGCCGGGCAGTCGGCCGTAACCGATGCTCTCGAGACCTTCCGCCAGCTTCCTGCGAGCCTCCTCGAGCGCCGCTCGGCGCTCGTCGCCAGGGAGGGCGAGGCTCCCGCTGGGGAGGGCGAGGCTCCCGCCGAGCCGAAAGTCAACATCTTTCAGCGCCGCCTGAACGGCGAGCAGAATCCCTTCGGCTGCGATCGGATCCGCAACTGCTCCTGCGCACTCGACCGCCACGCGGAAATCGTGGTAGGCCGCCTCGGCGACCGGGTCTCCCGCCACCAAACGCGCGGTCGAGAGGATGTAGGGTTTCCGCTCGTCGTGCGCAACGAACTCGAGGTATCCCCCTGTCTTCAGTTCGATGTCGAGCGCCAGTGTCTCACCGCCGCTGCACACCTTCTTGATGAGCATATACCCTCGCAGATCGTCCACGCCGTGATAGGGCACTCCGTCCACCGACAGGAGACCTTCGCCGCCCGTCACAAGCTCCAGTCCGACTTTCAGCCCTGCCCACTCTTCCGGTATGGTCACCGTCCGGCTGAGGAACGCCGTCTGGCCCTGGCGCGCCCATATGTCGCCCACGCCGACCTCGCAGGGAGCGTCGTCGAAGAAGTCGTACTGGCCCGGCCCACGATGGATGGCGAGTCTCCTTTGCCATCCGTCGAGCCGTACTTCGCCGACGACCGCCCACATACCGATCTCGCGCACGCGGTTGCGCATCGTTTCGATCAAGCGAGCCATACCCCACCTCCTCGGACCCCCGTGACCCTGGCGTCCTGATGGAGGAGTCTTCGCCACGGAAGTGCCTGTGTCCTTCCGGCCGCGAAGCAACTCGGCACCGATCCGGAACCGGAAGGTCTGACGCATCGGGAGGTTTCGGCATCGGCTCCGTCGGAAAACGGAAGGCAGACGACATGACAACACCGAACAGATTGCCACGCATAGACCCACGCTGATGCGTTATGGGCGCGTAACCCGGCACACAGAACAACCGGCAGGAGCGCATATGGATACTCAACTGTCTCGCCGACAGCTTGCCGGCGTCATCGGAGGGATGACGCTGGGCGCGACAGCACTAAGGAGATCAGCCGTGACGGCAGCGTGGCACCGAGGCATTGGTGACATCATCCTCCATTCACGACATTCTTATCGTGCGACTGGCCTGATGCCCACGCGGAAAGGACGCGCCCGAATACCGCAGCATCACCGGTAGAATAGAGGGCGTTGCCGCCCGTGCAACATGCCGGCGGCAGGGTACGAGATTCAGGAGGACATCCCGAAATGACGGATGCCGGAACCGGCGCGGCGAGGCCCAACATTGTGCTCTTGGGCATCGATTCTCTGAGCGCGCGCAACATGAGCTGCTACGGCTACCGACGGCTCACCACGCCGCATATAGGCCACTTCGCTCTAGGCGGAACCCTGTTCGAGAACCACTACAGTCCGCACATCCCAACAACGAGCGGCTATGCCAACATGCTGACCGGGCGCGATTGCTTCGGAACACAGGTTGTCGCGCTGCGTCACAAGGGACCCATGCGGTCGGAGGCACGCACGCTGGCCGAAATCCTGCGCGAGAACGGCTACACGACCACGAGCGTCGGCTTCGAAGGCAACCCCGCTTCGCGCGGGTTCGACACGTATCTCCACTTCCCCGGGTGGGAGGCGGACAAGGACGGACGAAGTCCGAAGGCTGAACTGCTCAACCGTGTGGCCATTCCGGAGATCGAGCGGCTCTGCGGTCAGGATCAGCCGTGGCTGCTGTTCCTGCGCCATATGGACCCGCACTCCCCGTATCTGCCTCCGGCACCATTCGAGCGGATGTTCTACCACGGCAACGAATGCGACCCGAGCAACCACTCCATGGACCCGGTCATGTCCTTCAAGCCGTTTTGCGATTACTTTGCAGCGTGGATGCCGAAGGGCATCACGGACAAGGATTACGAGATCGCCCAGTACGACGGCGCCGTCGCTTACTTGGATGCGGCGATCCAGACGATCTTCACCGCGCTGGAAGCTCGAGGCATCATGGATGAGACGATCGTCATCGTGACGGCGGATCACGGCGAGACCCTGTACGATCACGAATGCTGGTTCGACCATCATGGCATCTACGACTGCGTCCTGCACGTGCCGCTGATCATCCGCTATCCGGGCAAGGTGCCTGCGGGACGCCGTGTCTCCGGTTATTCGGACCATCCCGATATCGTGCCGACCATCCTGGATCTGGCAGGCATCGAAACGAAGGATGACTTCGATGGGCGAAGCCTGCTGCCTCTGGCCCGCGGCGAAGTCGCCTCGCACGAGAGCGAGTTGTACATCACCGAGTGCACCTGGATGCGGAAGCACGGCTGGCGCACGCCCGAATGGAAGCTCATGGTGGCCCTCGAGCCCGACTTCCATTTCAAACCGCCGGTCGAGCTCTACAACCTGGTGGAGGACCCCGAGGAAAACAACAACCTCGCCGAAAAGCTTCCTGACGTTGTCGCGTTCCTCCGGGCACGAATGGACGCGTGGATCGCCAAGCGGGAAAAGGAAACAGGGCTGCCAAACCCCATGCACCACCAGGGCGATTGGCATGGTGTCGAAGGCGTGGGACCGTTCAAGACCTCGCAGCAGGCCTACGACACGCTCCATATCGGCAACCCGGGCGAGGCGGCAAGGCTCCAGGCCGAAGCAAGGAAGTAGACGACACAATCCCGAACCCGTCCTCGTACTCAGCGTGAGCGGTACTCGTACTCGTACTCGAAAGGTTGGGATAGGGACGGGACGGGATTTGGAGTACGAGTAACAGCAACAGTAAGAGGACGAGTAGGAGCAAGAGCAGGAAAGGGGTTCTACGAATGGCGATCAGGGTTGGGGTCGTGGGTATGAGAGGCATCGGCATGCAGCACGCAGCGGCTCACGCGGCTGATGAGCTCTCGGAACTGGTGGCGGTATGCGACGTTGTCAAAGAGCGCGCCGATGCCGCAGCCGAAAAGTACGGCGTAAAGGCGTTCTATTCGCTCAAGGAGATGCTCCAGAACGCCGACATCGAGATGGTTGATGTGACCACGGGCGGCTATGAGAACGGCAGTTGGCATTTCGAGCCTGCCATGGAGGCCATGGAGGCAGGAAAGCACGTCCTCGTCGAGAAGCCGCTCTCGAATGACATCGGAGAGGCGAGGCAGATGGTGGCCTTCGCCAACGAACGAAAGCTCTATCTGGGCTGCAACCTGAACCATTACTTCACGCCGCCCGCTGAGAAGGCCATGGAGTACATGAAGGCGGGCCATGTCGGCGAGCTCGTCTACTGCCTGCACAAGATGGGCTTCTCGGCAGGCGAAGCAGTGTACGGCGCGAACCGGAACTCTCGTTGGTGGGGTTTCCCGTATGCCCACTTCAAAGCCTTCCTGTCGCACCCGTTCAGCGTCATGCGCCACTTCTGCGGCGATGTCACCCACGTTCAGGCATTCGTCAACAGGCCGTGGGTCAGGCGCAAAGCGCAGGACGTGATGCTCTCCACCATCAGCATCCACGTTCGTTTCGCCAACGACTGCGTCGGCTACCTGCTCAGTCAAAGAGGCGACGCAACGTACGGCCTCGGCGGATGGTGGAGCCTCGAGATCGCAGGAACGCGCGGCACGTTCTGCATCGAGAACTGCATTGAGAAGCTGACCTTCTGGCCTGCGCCCGACCCAAACGCTGCAGGCAGCGCCGAGCGCCCCGCCGGCGGTCCGAACGAGCCCGAGGTGTTCAACACCGGCATCACCGACTTCGGCGCCACATTCCCGCGACGAATCCACGCGTTTGTCGAGGACCTCACCAACAAGGTCCCGCTCGAATCGCTGCGCGCCTCCGGACGCGACGCTCTCGCCGCCCTTGAGTACACCTGGGCTGCCATGGAGAGCTATGAACAGGGCGGGATCATGGTCCGGCCCCATCCGCTTCCGCCGCTCCATGGTGATCCGGAAGCCATGCTCGACTGACGCCTGAAGTCAGGCAGCATCCGAGAGGCTCCCCGGTCGGCACGGGGAGCTTCTCTTTCTCGCATGTGCCGCACCCGACAACGCCGGACGTTCATACCTCGTGACGGCGAGGACGCCGTTGGGAGGGTCATCGTCCTCGATGACCCCCGTTTCCGGACGGCGGGGACGCCGCC
>DYKI01000111.1 GCA_020722705.1 Chthonomonas calidirosea
CCCGCCCGCCGAAGGGGGCGGGGGAAATCAACGCTCCCGCCGTCAGCCTTCGCAGAGGCGACGGTAGAGGTTCAAGACGCGCTGAACGTAGCGCTGGGTCTCACGGTAGGGCGGGATGCCTCCGTACTTCTTGACGGCTCCGGCGCCTGCATTGTAAGCGGCCATGGCGAGGGCTATCTGGCGCATGGACAACTGGCCGGGGGGCGCATCCTTGTCGCGGTACATGTCGAGCTTCATTCGCAGCATATTGACGGCGACGCGGACGTTCTGGATGGGATCGTAGGGGTTGGTGAGCTTGAAGGCGCGGGCCTCATCGGGCATGAGCTGACCGAGCCCCATGGCGCCTTTGTGGGAAGTAGTGTTGGGCCGGAAGTCGGATTCGGCGATGATGAGGGCGACAATAAGCCTGGGGTCCACTTTGTGGCGCTCGGCGAAGTAGAGGATGCTCACGGTGATGGCGTCAACCTGATCCGCCGATAGACGCTTGTTCCATCCTGCGATGAACCGGGCATAGGCCCCATAGATGGCTTGAGCTTCGGGACTCAGGTGCTTCCGCGCGAGTTCGCTCAGGTTGGAGACAGCCCCTGCCAGGGGTCGGACCTTCACATTGGAGCCGGTCACGGTGTAGGTTGCAGACGATTGCCTCCGTCGGGCCTCGCGCCTGGCCTGCGCTCGAGCCAGTTGCTCCTGCGCGAGCCGCTCCCGGTAACGCACCTCGGCGTCGTCGGCTACGGCAAGGGTCTCGAGCGGCACGATGTTGCCGATTACGCCTTCGCGAACGCGCACCAACACACGCAGCGACAAGGAGGTCGCCCGTGTGATCTGACTCGCATCCCTGGCCGGCGCCGTGAGAGTGACCGCCGATCCGTCGCGCAAACTCACCATGAACGTGACGCCCGACTCGCCCCGCATGTAGCCGTTGACGGTGCCGGCGACCTCAAAGGTGCGCCCGAGGTAGGCCGTCCAGTCCCTGGCAACCGTCGCATAGGTGAGGCCGCGCTCAAATCCGAGATGTCGGCGCAATGCGAGGTACTCATCCGTCGGGATCGCCCCAGCCGGAGCGTGCGCAATGACGGCAAACAGGCAAACGGCCTGACCGAAGGGGATCAGGCGCCTCGTGTTCCGATATCCTGTGCGCAGAGCCAAAGCCGTTTGCCCAAGATGCATGCGGCGCGGGAGCCGACGCTGCGTGCGCCGCGTTCCCGCGCCTGACCCTGGCGGAGAGACCGGGATTCGAACCCGGGGTGAAGGCTTAACACCCCCACAACCGCTTAGCAGGCGGCCGCTTTCGACCACTCAGCCATCTCTCCGCGTCGCTGATATTCTATCACAGGAGACGCCGAAGGTGCAACTTCGGTTCACGGACGTGCCGAGACCCGGGTCCGCTCAATGGTTGTGCCGAAGAGCCCTGCCGGGTTTGGCGCCCGTAATGGCGTCGTCCCTGACCACGGGAACGCCGTTGACGATCACGCACCGCATACCGACTGCGTACTGATGCGGCTCATCGTACGTGGCGCGGTCGGTCACCTTCGCAGGATCGAAGACGGCAATGTCGGCCCATGCGCCGACGCGAATGACGCCCCGGTCCTGCAGACGGAACGTGGACGCCGGCAGAGACGTCATCTTCCGAATGGCATCCTCCAACCGCAGCACGCCCAGCTCGCGAACGTAGCGGCCCAGAATGCGCGCGTGGTTCCCATAGCCTCGCGGATGCGGCATGTCCTTGCCGAACTCGCGGACGCCCGCGTCGGCCCCGAACATGGTGTTGGGGTGGGCCATGAACGTGCGAAGGTCCGCCTCGCCGATCCCATGGAAGATGCCCGCCGTGTCGTTGCTGCGCTGCAGTTCGAGGATCAGCGCGATCTGGTCGTCGAGACTGTCGGAGCCCCTGCGCCGTTTTGCGGCCTCCGGCACCGTCGTGCCGTTCAGCGATGCATCCGAGGGACATGCAGCGATGGTGACCCAGTCGTAGGTGTCCTTGTGCCTCCGGGCGAGCGCCGCCCGCATCTCGTCGGCCATCCGCTTCCGTGCGGCCTCATCGGCCAGTCGGGCCGCGTAGGCATCGCTTCCGCCCTCGCGTGCCCATTGAGGCACCAACTGCGACAGCCCCGTGCTTGACGCAGTGTAGGCGTACTGGTCCTGCGTGATGTCCAGTCCCTCGGAGCGCGCCTTCTCAATCAAGGCCAGAATCTCGGCGGCGCGCCCCCAGTTGTTGTTGCCGCTGAGCTTGATGTGGGACACTTCGCAGCGTATACGCGCCTCGCGGGCGATTCGGAAGACCTCGTTCAGTGCGTCAACGATCGCGTCGCCCTCACTGCGCATGTGGCTGGTGTAGATGCCGTCTAGAGCGGCAGCCACGCGCGCAAGCTCCACGATCTCCTCGGTCTGGGCGAAGACCCCCGGCTGATAGATCAGGCCGGTGGAAAGACCGACGGCTCCGTCGCGCATTGCCTGTTCGACCAGCCTCTTCATCTCGGCCAGCTCTTCGGCTGTCGGCGGGCGGTTGAACGAGCCCCCCATCGCTTTCGACCGAACGGTGTTGTGCCCGATCAGCGAGGCCACATTCGGCGCAACGCCGATCCGCTCGATTTCGCCAAAGAACGCGGCCATATCCAGCTCGGAACTGCCGCAGTTGCCCAGGACGAGGCTGGTCACGCCCTGCCGGATGAAGTTCTCGGCCAGAGGCAGCCGAACGATCGCCTCGGCGTGGGTATGAACGTCAATGAAGCCCGGCGCCACGATGCACCCTGACGCATCGAGCTCATGGAAGCCGGTCTCGGTAACGCGCCCGACCGCGGCGATGCGACCGGCGCGCACGGCCACATCGGCGCGAAAGGCCGGGTTGCCTGTTCCGTCGGCAACGCGCCCGTTACGGATGACAAGGTCATAGGCCGGAGCCTGCGGAATCACGGCCGCAAGCGCCGGCATCCAGGGTATCCACGGAGGCATCATAAAAGCATACTACCCGACGGACCCGGCCATCCACGGAATCCGGGCGTCCCACTCGTGCAGGATGCCCGCCAGATCGGCTGCGGTCCGCGCTGCGGAGGCATCCGCTGCCAGGTTGGAGAGCTGATAGGGATCCGCCGACATGTCGTACAGCATGGATGCCTGAAGGTCGAGCTTCCGTGCGCCGGGCCGGAACGGCACGAAGCACATAGCATCGAGCGTCCTGACGGCTGCACCTCCGCTCGTCTCGATGATTGCGTGGCGGGCCACTCCGTCGCCGTCTCCTCGAAGAACGGGGAGAAGGTTCCGTCCGTGCAGGTGCGCCAGAGCGCCAAGCCCGGCCAGACTCAGCAGCGTGGGCGCCACATCCACAAGGGAGGCGACATGGGTATCGGCCACGAACGGCGCCAGACGGCCAGGAGCGCGCACGATCCACGGAATGCGTATGGACTCCTCGGTCGGGCCGCCTTTCTGGACGAGGCCATGGCTGCCGAGGTTGTCGCCGTGGTCCGAGGTGAACAGGACGATCGTATCCTCGGCCATGCCCGTCCGGTCCAGCGCCGTCAACATCCGCCCCAGGGCATCGTCGGCCCATGTGGTCAGGCCACGGTACTCGGCAATGAGCTCGCGCAGGCCGTAGCCGTCCGGAAGCCGATCGGCATAGGGTAGGCCAAGGCTGTAGTAGCGGAAATCGTAGCGGTAGACGCGCAGCCAATGGGCCTCATTGGCCAACGGTCGCGACAGGTCCACATTCGGCCTCAACGGAACCGCTGCCGGGTCGAACATGGATAAGTAGCGCTCGGGCGCATCGGCGACGGGGCAGTGCGGCGGCGAGATGTTGTAATACAGAAAGAACGGCCTGCGGTCCGATGCCCGTTGAGCGATGTAGTCTTTAACCCGCTCCGCCTCGTAGTCCACGCTCCAACCTGACGGAACGAACTCGGGCCCGCCATCCTCGGTGAAACTCTGCCCCGAGTGGCAATGGTGCACGCGTGGGATCACATAGTGGTCGAACCCCACGTCATCGGGCCACGAGTGGATGTGCCACTTGCCGATGGCCGAAGTGGTGTAGCCCGCACCGCGCAGAGCCTCGACAAGCGTCGGCTCCTTCAGGTGCGGACGGCCCTTCTCGGGGTACTCGGGCATGGCATGGTCGCCGGGCTTCGACGGGTATGCCACGTTGGCGACTCCGCCGGTGCACGACCGGTTGTACCGCCCGGAAAGCAGCACCGAGCGCGCCGCCATGCAGACCGGGTAGTTGGTCACGGCGGTCTCGAATCGCACGCCATCTGCGGCCAGGCGGTCCATGTTCGGCGTTCGGACACCCGCCGCGCCATAGCATCCGACCTCGAACGCCCGCAACTGATCGCAAGTGCAGAGCACGATATTCGGCTGCTTCATTGATGTGTCACCTCTTTCCCGCCTCCCCCTTGCCACCGCCCGCCGCAGGGGGCGGGGGAGATGCGAACGCGAGCCGCGAAGCGGCGACGGAAGTTAGCCTGGGGCGTGAGCCCCAGGTGGAGGCGCGATGCCCTCCTTCCGCCCTTGTCGTTGATGAAGTCCCGCATGCGCGGTTGATTGGTGCAGCACCACCAGTAGGGAATGCCCTTGTGGCGGTGGTCGGTCAGCCACGGCACCTTCACCGGGTGGCCGTGCACGTCGCGGCACAGTCCCTGCTCGTAGGTCGCAGGATCGCGTTCGTAGTACTTCGAGAACTCGGTCACCATGCCGACGCTGCCGAACCATCGCGCGCCTTCAGCTTCTTTGCGCTCCTCCGGCGTCGGCTTGCCGCCCCAGGCGAGCGCCGTTGCGCCATAGGCGCGGTACACATCGCGCGATGCATGGTACATGAACAACACATCCGAGGGCGCCAATACGGGCATGGGACCCGATGGGGACAACGCCAACGTCAATAGCAGGTACACGCCTTCACCTCCTGACCGCATTCATGCGCGAGGTAGCGCCTCTTCGGGCACTGAGCATCATGAGCGGCCTCGCGTCAGGGCAAAGTTGGCAAACGTGGCCTCGAAGTGACGCTTGGTTCCGGGCGAGATGGCCCCGAAGCCGACGCGCGGCAGGGCCAGGCGTGCTTCACGTGCGTGGCCGATGGGGGTCCAGCGTCCTCCGACACCAACAAGAAAGCTCCAGATATCGCCCCGGCGCACGAGGCGCAACCGGACTGCCGGACCCAGATCGTTGGCGACAAGAAGCTCCTCGTAGATGCCGTTGAGCTCGATGGCAGCGCTGAACCTGGGCGCATCGGCATACACCATGCCGATCCGGACGTAGTTGGATGCATCCTGCCACGCAGTCAGGAAAGCCTGCTCGTGGTTGCCCTGTACGCGCGCCTCCACCTCGACGCCGACATCGAAGTCGCCGGTGATAGGTCCCTGCAAGAACAGATTGCGGTAGTCGCAGCGTCGGCGCCACATGTCGCCGTCCAACGCCTTGATCACGATCCTTCCGGGCTCGAGCCGCCAGTGATCATGAACCTCATCCACGACCGTCCAGAGCGTCCTATCCAGCTTGTCGCCCCTGAAGCTGTCGCTGCGAGGCTCGCGAGGCTCGGGTGCACCACCGGGCATGCGCTGCGGCGCTACGGTGAGGGGCTCGATCCGGATTTCCTCAAGGCCGCCCTGCGTCGTGTTCAGATAGGCGCGACTGAGGGCGAGCTGCCGCGCATAGCCTTCGGGATCCAGGTGGACGTGCATATACGCCCAGGTCTCCTTGCCGTCAGGCGATGCGATCAGGCCGGCACACCCCGGTCCGACGAGCCCGGGGGCTTGCCGGATCACCGGGCCTTCCTGGCGTTTGCGCCATGGACCCAGCGGCGATGGCGCCGTCGCGTAGCCCATGCCGTACGCCGGGTTGCGGAAGTCGTTGACG
This sequence comes from Chthonomonas calidirosea, assembly GCA_020722705.1. Taxonomy (GTDB): domain Bacteria; phylum Armatimonadota; class Chthonomonadetes; order Chthonomonadales; family CAJBBX01; genus JAAYVH01. The sequence goes on from DYKI01000111.1 coordinate 5,836, forward strand.
GAGAACAGCATGCAGTAGGTGGAACCCCGGCGCCACACATGCGCACCCTCGTTGACCGGGTCCACCTCCCAGGGCTGATCGGGTTCGAGCAGGAGTTTGGGCTCACTCGCCAGACTAAGCCGGTCGGGTGCAAGCCGCGCACCCCAGATTGTGTTGCGCCCGCCGAATGCGTCGGTGAAGTACAGGTAGGCCGTACCGTCGGCGTCTTCGTACACGAAGGCATCAATCGCGTCGCCACGGTTTGGCCAATCGAACATGGGAGCTTTGACGTCCGTGAACGGTCCGAGGGGCGATGCGCTCCGCGCGACGCAGATGCGACCCACATCCTTGCCGTCCACCTTCCGGAACGCGCCGTAGTGCATGAGGTACCCGTTGCCGAACTTCCGGACGTCCGGGCCCCAGAACCAATGGGTGCCCCAGGTCTCGGGCGATTTGCGCCACGCCCAGCCGTGGCATTGCCACCGCACCATATCCTGTGACGACCAGACGGGCATGCCCTCATCGGCATCTGCGGGCATGGATGCTGTGCCGTACAGGTAATAGGCAGCGTCGGCTCGGATCATGCACGGATCCGCCAGTTTCACGTCGAGCGGGTTCGTGAACATTCGGCGCGCGGACGCCTGCACGGCATGAACAGGCGCAGCCCCGGCGCCACCTAACGAGGCCGCTGCGGCCGCGGACAGCAGGTCTCTTCTCGTGATCGGCACTCTCGTCAAGACGGGTCTCCCCTTGAGTGCTGCCGGTATCCGGCAACGTTCAGATTGTGTTCGTTTCGACTCGGTTCGGTTCGTTCCCTTCCCATCCGGTCCCCCATGTATCACTGCGTCGGTGCGCCAACTCAATATGTTGTGCAGGCTTCGCCCGAAAGCTCATGCGCACGTCGAGGGCACGCGCGGAGATGGACATGAAAGGCGCCATCTGTTACCATATGGGGCCGATGGGCAGAGCCGTCGAGCGGCCCAGGCCCTACGGGGTGCCGTCCTACGATCGGCTCGATCCCGATGTGCCGCCATCGGACGCCATGTGGTCTCTCGATACGCTGCTCAGGATTCTCGTCGAGCCTGCGGGGTTCTTTCGGGACAGGAGGAGTGACTGCGCCTTCTCGCACGTGGCATCTTTCTGCATGATCCATGCCGTGGTTCTGACCGTCGTAGGGTTCGCTGCGGCGACCATTGGTGAGGCGGCTGCCGGCAACATCACAGGCACGACTGCAGAGTCGCTGCGCACGGTCAGCATTCTCGCGATCTGCGCCGCCGCAGCCGCAATGGCTGCCCTCATTGTGAGCGTCGCGCTGGCGGGGCTCCTGCACCCGATCGTCATGCTCGTCGGCGGCAGGGGTGGATACAGAGCCACGTACGCCGCCGTTGTCTACGGTGCAGCTCCAGCCGGGCTGACGTTCGTCCTCGGGCTCTATCTGGCGCAGTTGATGCCGAACTCCGGAGGTCCGGGCTTCGCCGTCTGGCTGAACGTGGCGGGAATGCTGTGGTCCGTGGCGCTGTTTGCCATGGGGGTCACCGAACTGAACGGCATGAATGCGCTCAGTGGGTCCATCGTGACCCTGGTGCCCATGGCGGCCATAGCGGCGCTGGCCGCATGGCTTGCCGGACCGGAAGCGCCTCCGCGCGGCTTGCGTGCGCTCACGATTGATATCTCCGGCATCACATGGCACAACCCATTCCAGGGCGGACTGCCCAGCCTTCGCGACAAGCCATGGATAGTTTCAAGCACGAAGGCGCGAAAGCGGCATTCCCGATCGTCCGTTGCCGCCCGACGGCCTAAGGGGTCACTACAGCGCGCAAGAAACGCCCCGGTGCGCCGGTAAGGCACAGGGCTGCCTCCGTTTCCTCCAGCGGATACATGGCCATCGGCAGCGCGGACAGGTCCACCTCCCCGGTGGCCATCAGGCGGACAGCTTCCACGATCGTCTCATGCGACCTGCGAGAGAAGATGACCGTCAGCTCGCGCCGTCGCGCCACGGACATATCGAATGTGATGCGCTCGTCGCGGGGGATGCCGACCACCACAATCCGCCCGCCCGGCTTTGCAAGCCGCACCGCCTGATCCAGGGCCCTGCTGTCGCCCGAACACTCCAGCACGATGTCGGCCTCGAAACCCTCGGACAGGAGCTGCTCCATGGATGGAACCGAGCGAACGCCTGCTCCCGCCGGCAGCGAGCGGCGATCCTCGATGGGCTCGACGACCGTGATCGCTCCGCACCCCCTTCGGCCGATCAGGAGCATGCATCCGATGCCGATCACTCCGGCTCCGAGGATGCAGACGCTCGCTCCGGGCGTCGGATCGGCGAGGCGCACCGCGTGCATGGAGACCCCGAGCGGCTCGGCCAACGCGCCGCGCTCATAGGGTACGTGGTCGGGCAGCGCCGCAAGCGCCGAGATCGGGCATGCGATGTACTCGGCAAGCGCTCCGTCCACCGGCGGGAAGCTGGGAAACCGCACGTGACGACAGATATTGCCTCGACCCGCAACGCACATATCGCAATGGCCGCAGGGCCAGCTCGGCTCGACGGCAACCCTTATGCCGGTGGCGATGGGACCCCCATCCGGGCATCCGGCGCCGAGCTCGACGACGTCGCCTGCGAACTCGTGGCCCTGAACGATCGGGCGTTCCGGCACCACTCCGCCGGCGTGGCCATCCACGTACATCCTCCAGTCGGACGGACATATCGAGATGGCCCGGACCCGAATGAGCGCCTCGCCGGGCCCGAGCCGGGGCCGAGGGATGTCCTCGATCCGGACATCCCTCGCGGCATACAGGCGCGCGGCCTTCATCGTCGGCTCGGCAGGAGCCTCGCCCTCCCTGAGAGCCTCGCCCTCCCGTGCGCCATCATGTATGGCAATCGGTCGGTTCATCCGCCGTGCTGATAGACGTCCCAGCCCAGGTAGTTGCCCATGGCGTCGGCCAGGGCGTCGGCAACCGTTGCGTGGGCAGCCGCCACATGATGTTCGAAGCCGGCCTCACAGATAAAGCGAAGCAGGGCCTGCAGGTCGGGTATCTCGGCCACTCCTGCGCCGCCGAACGTATCGAGCGGATCGTCGGTGAACTCACCCTCGCCGACATAGGCGCTGATCGAGCCGGCCAGGTCATCCGTGGCCACGCGGCAGAACGTGAACGGCCCGCTCTTGATCCGACCCACGATCGTCCCGCATGTGTTCTCAATGCCGACGGTGCCGCCGATGATGTCCTGGACGCTCATCTTGGCGCAGCTCAGGCAGGTTCGCGGGATGTTGCTGCAGTGGAACAGCACGCACTTGTCAGGATCCGTCCCATAGTTGTTGTTCCAGTCGAGGAGGGCTGCCGGCACGCCGGCCGCGAGCGTCAGAGCGTACATGCCGATCGCGCCCGTGACATCAACCTCACAGGCGCTCGGCATGAGCTTGTCGCTCATCATGCTCATGATCGTGCACGGGACGACGCCGTAGTACTCCTCCATGGCGGTCCAGCACTGGATGGCCGTCGCCGCGAGGTCGTTCTCCTGCGACCACTCATCAATGACAACGCCCAGTTTCGCCATCTTGAGCAGCGCGCTTTCGGGCACGTCGGATGTGTCAACGTAGTCCCGTATCCCTTTGAGCTTCGCCTGCACCGATGCGGCCTGGTTATCGAGCTTCCCGGCCTTGCCCATCACCTCGTACAGGTCAATCGGCTCGACCGAGATGCCGGCCGACTCGAGGATCTTCTCGCTGAACCGGACGGTCGCAAAGGCCGCCGGCCGCGCTCCGATCGCCCCGATCCGGGCTCCTTTGAGGCCACGGACCACCCGGCACGTCGCCGCGAATCTCCGCAGGTCATCGCGAAACGCCGGTGAACTCGGCGCAACGGTGTGAAGGTCGGTCAGCGAGTAGTCAATGCCGTATTGCGTCAAGTTGTTGCAGACCGACATCTTGCCGCAGAAGCTGTCGCGCCGATCCTTGAGGGTCATCCGGGCAGCCTCATCCGGAAACGCCTGGATCAGGACGGGTACGCCCAGGTCGGCCATGCGGATGGCCTCGGCTATGCCGCGCTCGTCGCCGAAGTTGGGCAGCGTGACCAGAATCCCGTCTATGTCGGCAGCGTGCCGCTTGAACAGCTCGGCGCACTTGGCGGCCTGCTGTCGTGTCTCTACGGAGCCGAAGGGCGTATCTTCGGGCGTGAGGGCCACTGCGCCGATCCCCTGATCCGCAAGCGCGGCCAGCACTTCCTTGCGGCCCTCTTCACACAGGTGGTCCGGGAAGAACCCCCTGTTGCCGACGATGACGCCGAGCGTTGTCTTGTTGGTCATTTTCTATTCCTCCATCCGGCGTGTGCCGGTCTAGCGTGGTACCAAAGAGGCCATGAAGCCCGTTCATGGCCGGCTTCCAGCAACCCACGGTTCGTCCCTAACCTGCCGTTCTCTGGCCGTAATACGCATCCGGACCATGCTTCCGCAAGAAGTGCCTGTCAACCAATGCGCTCGGTATCTCCGATGCCTCAGGTCTGAGACGCTCGGTCAGCATAGCGGTCAGCGCCACCTGTTCGAGTACGATGCTGTTCTCGACGGCATGGCCTGCGGACCGGCCCCAGGTGAATGGACCATGCCCGCCGACGAGACAAGCAGGCACATCCATGGGCGAGCGGTCCGCAAACGCCTGAACGATCGCGTTGCCCGTTTCCGCTTCGTAATGGCCCGCGATCTGTTCGTCTGACAGCGGCTTGGTGACGGGTACCGTCCCCCTGAAGTTGTCGGCATGGGTGGTGCCGCAGCAGGGCAGAGCGCGCCATGCCTGAGCCCACGCAGTCGCATGTGTGGAATGGGTGTGGGCGATGCCGCCCACTTCGGGCCAAGCCTTGTAGATGACCAAATGGGTGGGAGTATCCGATGAGGGGCGGAAGCTGCCCTCGATGACAGCGCCGTCCGGCGAGAGGACAACCATCTGTTCGGGCAGCATTCGATCGTAGCTCACGCCGCTCGGCTTGATGACGATGTTGCCCGTGTCCCGGTCGCGGGCGCTGACATTGCCCCACGTAAGGATGACGAGGCCCGCGTCCCTGAGCGCCAGGTTTGCCTCGCACACTTCGATTTTTAGTTTGTGAAGCATCCCACGTGTCTCCTAACACCTCGGTTCACGCCCGCCGACACCGGATGGCAAGGCTCCGGGAGGGCGAGGCTCCGGGAGGGCGAGGCTCCCGCCGAGCCGAATGTCCCCTCTCCCGCGCCCCGAGGATCGGGCATGGCGAGGGTGCGACATGCGCGGGAGAG
>DYKI01000112.1 GCA_020722705.1 Chthonomonas calidirosea
CGACAAGGGCGTAGGGGGACATGGGGCCTGCACCTGGGGCTCACGCCCCAGGCTATGTTCCGTCGCCGCTTCGCGGCTCGCGTTGCCATCTCCCCCGCCAGCCTGGGGCGGGGGTAGCGGCACGTCTGGCCTCGCGACGAATGCCCGAGGCGGCGAGGGGCCTACGCTCTATCGAGTCCCGCCTTCGCGATGAGGATGCAGCACGACTGGTCGAAGCCTTCGAGAGCCTCGACGCACTGGTGGAGGTCGGCTCCGGCGATGACGATGCCGTGGCGGGGGATGAGGGTGGACATGACGCGGCCCGGCAGGCCCTGCTCTTGAGGACGGAGAGCGTCAACGACCGCCTCGGCCAACTGGGGAGTGTGGCTTGCGAACTCCTCGCAGACGCACACGGTGCCCCACCTGTCGGTCTGCTCGCTCGTGGGCGGAATGGGGCGGCTCAGGTGGGCAAAGACCATGATGTGTTCGGCATGCGCATGGACGACGGCTCGAACGCCTTTGAACTCCTGATAGATGCGCAGGTGCATGGCCCACTCGCGGGAGAACTCGCCTGAGCCGCCGAGCTTGTTGCCGTTGAGATCGGCGACGACAAGCATGTCGGGAGTGATGCGCCACCAGTGCCTTGATCCGGCGTAGGACGGCGTGCAGTGGATGCGGTCTCCGTCGCGCACGCTGAAGTTGCCTCCGGCGGCGTCGGTCAGGCGGCGCTCGTAGATATGGAGCGCGGCATCGCAGAGGTCCTGCTGAAGCTCACGTTGTCCCATCGCTATTCGGTCTCCCGCGAGGCCGCCGTCACGAACCGTGCAAAGAGCCTCGCCGACACTGCGCAGACGCCCGCCATCTCCTCGGGATGGTACTGCACGCCGATGACGAACGGTCTGGACGGGTCCTCGATGGCCTCGATCAGGCCGTCCTGCGACCATCCCACGGCGCGGAGGCCAGGCGCCACCGCACGAACGGCCTGATGGTGGAACGAGTTGACCGGCAGCTCGTTGATCTCGAGTACGACCGCAAGGCGGCAGCCGTCTTCGATCCTGAGCATGTGGGTCGCCTGCTCGCCTGACGCCTCTTGCCGGTGCTTCACGTCGCTCGGAACCTGCGATGGGACGTCCTGCCAGAGGCTCCCGCCCAGGGCAACGTTGAGCGACTGGATGCCCCGGCAGATGCCGAGGATCGGCATGCCGCGGCGATGGGCGGCGAGAATGAGCGGCATTTCGCAGCGGTCACGGGGCCGGTCCAGCTCGACCGTAGGATGCGTTTCAACATCGCCGTAGAGGCTGGGCTCGATGTCGCGCCCGCCGGACAGGAGCAGGCCGTCAATGCCGTCCAGCGTCTGGTCCGGATCGCTGTCGGGCAGGTTCGGCAGCAGCACCGGCAGGCCTCCGGCATTCCAAACGGCGCGCGAATATGCCTGCTTGAGTTGATCTGTCCACGTGTCGGACTTGCTCTCCGACAGTGTGGATGCGGTCATGCCGATGACGGGGCGACTGGGCAAGATCGTGCTTCCCTTTCGTAGAGGTTGCGGCTGAAGGCTGAGAGCTTCCGGCATCGAACGCCGGTCCCGGAGGACAGTATAGCAGCGACGCCCCTGTTTGCGGGACGCCGCCGTGCGATGCTGCGGCGACTGTGCCGATCGGCTCGGCTAGGCCAGTTTCGTTTTGCCGGGGACGGCCATCGGCGCGATGGGCAGGCTGCCGTCCCACTTGAGGTCTTTGGGGAACAGGTCCTCCTGCGATGCCATCACGTGCTCCCAGGTCACCTCGGCGCCCGTGTATGCGGCCATGCGGCCCATGATGCCGGCGAGCGTGCTGACGCCCATCCGATGGCTGTTGTTGATGGGCTTGCCGCTTCGGATCGAGGCGAAGAACTCGTTGTGCTCGATCTGGTACATGTCGCCGCCCTTGCCATCGTAGGTCCACGGGTTCGCGCCGGTGATCGTCGGTCGGCCCTTGATCACGCCCAGCCCCTTCTCGCCCGCGATGTAGTCGGCGTTTTCGTTGAACGGGCATCCGGGTATCTGGCGCTGGGCCATGGTCGCCCGCATGCCGTTGGGCCACTCGTAGAACACGTCAATGTGATCGAAGATGTTGCCCTCATTGTTGGGATTCACGCGCCCGCCGGTGCCCGTGCATTTGAGCGGCGGCACGTCCTTCATCGTCCACAGGATCTTGTCCACGCTGTGGCAGGCCTGCTCGACGAGGCCGTCGCCCGAGAGCCAGACGAAGTTGTACCAGTTGCTGATCTGCCATTCGACATCGCTCATGCCCGCGGGACGCTGCGACGCCGGCGGCATGGGCTTGACCGGCCCTGTGAGATAGGTCGCGTGCACGTGTCGGATTTCTCCGATGGCTCCGTCGTGGATGCGCTGGAAGAACTCGCGTCGGGCAGGCTCATAGCGCCAGCAGAAGCCGGCGACGAAGGCGATCTTCTTCGCTTCGATGTCCTTGCAGGCCTCCATCGCCATCCGGACGTTGACGGCGTCGGTGCCCATGGGCTTCTCGGCGAAGATGTGCTTGCCGGCTTCGACGGCCGCAGCGATCTCGCGCGGGCGGAACCCGGGCGGCGAGGCCAGCAGCACCACGTCCACGCCGCTGCCGATCACCGCTTTGTAGCAGTCCAGGCCGACAAACATGTTTTCGGGCTTCACCTGAACACGCGCCGCAACCGCGGCATCGCTCTTGAGCACTGCGAGACTGCCCTGAATGCGGGCCTTGAACACGTCGCCCATGGCTGTCAGGACCACGTCGGGGTCCGCGTGCAATGCCTGCATTGCCGCTCCGGTGCCGCGCCCGCCGCAGCCGATGAGGCCCACCTTGAGCGTATCGCGGCGCTTAAGCCCGAGGGCTCGCGCCGGCAGGAACATGGGCAGGCTCATCGCACTCGTGAGAGCCGCCGCGCCCGATTTGCGCAGGAAGTCGCGCCTGGTCTGATTGGTTTCCTCGTTGGCCATGCTGTCCCCTCGATCGTCGGTCTTGTGACCGATCACAGGATGATTGTACGCGATTCTCCGCGCAAGGGCGAAATCCTGCGCGCGATGAGCCAGGCTAGCCCACGAGAACCTGAACGCGTGATCGGTCGGGCGAATGCGTCGGGAGGATGCCCGGCGTCCCCGGCGCGCACTCGCAGGTCGCCACGATGGACGATCGGACCGCGAACATGAAGGAAGTGATCGAGATGCTTCTGCAGGATGGCGAGCTCTACACGCCCGCAATCCGCAGGACGGCTGCGCGCGTACCTGCGTCCAGCCGAAACCCCAGGCGATCCAGCTCATCCAGGAGGTCGCCGACTCGGGATATGCAGCCTTTCTCGGCAGCCCGTAACAGCACGCCGAGCGTACCTGTGTGCGCCAATCCCATGGAGGCCGCCGCCCGTCGTCCGGCGAGATCATCAACGATGAGCAATGCGCCTGGTTCAGCGGTCGCCAGGGCCAGCGCCTCGCGTTCACCGGGACCTAAGCCCGCCGGCAAGGACCGCTGATCTCGGACAGTGACCTGCACGACAAGCAACCAAGGGAGTTCGACTGGAGATGGCAGTCGCACCCCTGGCTCGAGCCCGGCGGCAAGCTCGGCGGCAACCGCCCCGGAGATCAGGACGGCGCCGTACAGCTCTCGAAGCAGATCCAGATGGCCGAGTTGATAGAGGTGCTGCAGCGGCGACGTGTCGGCGACGACTACCATGGGGCGATCAGGCATCAGCCGGCTCGGCCCGGAGCTCTTCTTTGCTGAGACGGAAAGTGGCTACGCCGAGCTCGCCGAGTCTGCTGAGGAATACCGTGCGTGGCAGACCTGCCAGGCTGGCCGCGGCGCTCGACGAGATGCGACCTGGTTCATACAGTTTCACAGCCGCGGCCAAACTGACCTCCCGGCCAATGTGTTCGGGCGCGCAGCGAAGTGCTGCGACCGCTTCGTTCGGCACTTGTAGGAGCACTTGGGTCATGTTCCGATCCCCCTTGGCCACTATACTCCCTGTGCTGCGGTTGTCGGTCGCGGCACCGTCGCCACCTCAAGTCCGAGGGAGACGCGTGCCAACGGGGAGGACCACGTCGGTCTCCGGCGTCGCTTCTCCTCGGCTACCTGATCCGGACAGCACGATCCATTCGGGCGTCACTGGACGAGTCGGTCGCGCCGACATGCCGGCGATGTCGGGCCTGCTTGCAGAGATCATCGCGGACCCATAGGGAATCGATACCTCATGCCTGCGGACAGTCTATCGGGTCATTCCCGTATAGGCCAGCAGAGCCGCGCAGAAGACGTCGGCCGCTGCCGACTTTCGGATCGTCTTCCACTCTGTGTGTGCCTCATCGCAGAGGTCTATTAGGTCCAACGCCTCTTGCCGCGTGAACGACTTGCTCAGGTTGTAGTCGGCATCATGCCGGACTTGCTGGAGTTGAACGAAGGCCTGAGCGACCCGCACGAGTTCAACCGGCAACGCCGCCGTTCCGAGCGCAGGCTTTAGCTTGCCGACGCCCTGTTTCACCATTTCCTTGCAGGCCTTGTCCATGTCGGAATGCCCGAATGCTCGTCGGAGCCTTGCGCGCAGCAGCCGTCTGTCTGGGGTGTCGGCGATCCATCGGTTCACGGCGTCTTCGGTGAGGAGATGGAACAGCGAGTAGTATGCTGCCGAAACGGCGCGCCGGAGGCTGGCCTGCCGCGGACGCTTGGGTTCAGCGCGGGCTAACGAGCGGGCCTGGTGCAGCAGATCTCTGGGAAGACCCAACCGGCTACGCCTCCGACTCGCCGCGGAACCGGACGTAGACCCACCTGTCGCCCGCCCCGGGCAGGGCCCGCACTGTAGCCCACACCAAATCGCGCACGCGATTACGAACGGATCGTGTAAGGTCGGCGTCCTTCAAGTATGCCCACACCCAGAATGCCTCGCCGCCGGACGCGTCGGTGCCTTCCTCTACATCCCAGCGAACCACCTGGACCGGAAGGTCCTTCAGCGTGTGCAGCGCTTCGCTCACGCTAGTCGTATCCATGTGCCGATTGTACCACCGACGGCGTCACCCGGTTCCTGTGCGGAGTCTCGCGTTCAACCTCTGCCCTCGGCTGGATGATGGGGCCCCTGCATGCGCTGGCAGCAAGGTGCCGCAGCCGCCCCGCTTCGGCTCCCGCCCGCTCTTATCCCCACGCGCGGTACACTCTCATCAGAACTACAAGCAAGGAAGTGCAAGCATGCTTCGCGTAGTCGTGATTGGGATGGGGCCGATTGGTAATCGGCATGCGCGTATCTATCGTGAGGACCCGAATGCCGAGCTGGTCGGCGTTTGCGACATCATCCCCGAAAGGGCAGAGGCCGCATCGAAGGAGCACGGCGTGCCGGGGTTCGTCAGCGCCGTCGAGATGCTGGAGAAGCTGAAGCCGGACATGGCAAGCATCGCCACGGGCGGCATCGAGTACGGCAGCGACCACTACGAACCGACGATGCAGGCGCTCGAGTCAGGTTGCCACGTGCTCTGCGAGAAGCCCATCTGCAACGAAATCCCGCCCGCCGAGGAGATGGTGGCCAAGGCGCGCGAGAAGGGCCTCTGCTTCGGCATTGACTTCAACCATCGCTTCACGCCGGCTGCCCGGATCGCCAAGCGCTGGCAGAATGAGGGCCGGCTCGGGCATCTGCTGTTCGTGAACATGGCGATGTGGATCGGCAATCCGAACGAGAGCTCGCCGTACTTCCACCTCAAGGCCCTGCATCCGCACACGATAGATGTTATGCGGCACTTCTGCGGCGACATCGAGGCAGTTCAGTGCTTCGCGGTCAAGGCTCCGGGGCGCAAGATCTGGTCCACCGCCCAGTTCAATGTGCGATTCGTCAACGGCGTCGTCGGCTCGCTGACCGGCAGCTACGATATCGTCCGCGGCCACCCGATGGAGCGATGCGAAGTCGCAGGCACCGGCGGGCGGTTCGTGCTTGAGGACATGTGGCGTGAGGTGACGCTCTACCCAGCCGAGACCTTCGAGAAGCGGGTCTACACGAATCCGGTGTTCGGCGGCTATCGTGATTTCGAGGACACGTTCCGGGCGCGCCTGCATCGGTTCACCGAGCAGGTCAGTCAGGGCGCGAAACCCGAGGAGATAGACGGCTCCGGCGCCGACGGCCTTGCCGCGCAGAAGGTCATCGCTGCGGCGATCAAGTCACTGGAGACGGAAACGGTCGTCTACGTGGAATAGCGCGGCCGGCGGCCGGGGTTTCGATACGCTTCGCACTCAACCGGCGGCGGCCGGGGTTTCGACAGGCTTCGCACTCAACCGCCGGAGGCCAGGGCCGGCGAAGGGAGACTGAACAATGGCGGGGCCGATCCGTATCGCCCTGATCCTCGCAAGCGTCGTGGCTGTGCCGATGCACCTGAACCAGGCTCCGAAGGGTGGCGCGATTGCCGATCGGGGCAAGCTTCGTGTGATCGTGGAGACCGACGCTGGGGGCGATCCCGACGACGAGCAGTCACTCGTTCGGTTCCTGCTCTACGCCAACGAATGGGATGTCGAGGGGATCATCGCCAACCGCCCGAAGGCGCGTGACGGCGAAAACAGGAACGCGGCTCGGACGGGGCTCGCCGTGGTCCGGCGTTTGGTCGAGGCCTACGGGAAGTGCCGGCCCAACCTGGTTCGGCATGATCGGCGCTATCCCAAGCCCGAGACACTCCTGCAGCGCACTGTATCCGGGTACGCCGACTCCGACGACGGCGTCCGCCTGATCCTATCGGCCGTAGACGCCCGCGATCCCAGGCCCGTCTGGTTCATGAACTGGGGCACGGACCATGGATCGGATCCCAGCAGTCTGAAGCGCGCGCTGGACCGGGTCCTGTCCGAGCGCGGCCCCGCGGGGTATGCCGCCTTCAAGAAGCGCCTGCGCATCAGCGGAGACGACCAGTTCGGCGACCATACCGCCAAGATCGCGCCACCCTTCCCTCTCTGGGTGGACACGCTCCGTCCGGAGCTGGACGGCAGGCGATGGTACCACCGTTTCTCGGCCCTGACCGCGACCGCGGGCGGCTTCGACCTGCGCCGCGATGTGCTGAGCGGCCACGGACCGCTCGGGGCGCTCTACCCGACGAACACGACGCACGTTCAGAAGGAAGGCGACTCGATGATGTTCATCTACCTGATCCCGACCGGTATGAACGACCCCGAGCAGCCAACCTGGGGTAGCTGGGCCGGACGCTACGGGCTGAACGAGGCGTACGGAGGCAGGCGGTACCATTGGGCGAATCAGGCCGATGAATGGGAGGGGACGACCCATCGTGAGAACACCCTGAAGCGGTGGGCGGCACACCTCCAGAACGACTTCCGCGCGCGCATGGACTGGTGCGTCGCGTCCGTCGCCGATGCCAACCACCCGCCTGTGCCGCGGATCAAGGGCGATCTCCGGCGGACGGCGGTTCCTGGCCAGGTGATTACGCTCGACGCACGGGGATCGAGCGACCCCGACGGCGACCGTCTCTCGTTCGAGTGGGTGTTCTATCCCGAGGCCGGGACGTACCGAGGGCCGTTGCCCGAACTGAAGGGCAGAACCGCTTCGCGCGTGTCGTTCCGCGTGCCGGACGCGCGGACGAAGCAGACGCTGCACCTGATCGCAGTCGTCACCGACGACGGCTCGCCCCCGCTGACGCGATATGCCAGAGTGATCGTGACGATCGTCCCCAAGACGAAGCCGGCGCTGGGCCCGCTGCGCATTCATCCCACGAATCGGCGCTACTTCACCGACGGCTCACGCGGACCGGGCGGAGCGCCCAGGGCCGTGCTTCTGACCGGGTCGCACACATGGGACAACCTCGTTGACATGGACCAGAACGACCCGCCGCGTCCCTTCGACTTCGGGCGATACCTCGACATGCTTCAAGGGCATGGCCACAACTTTATCCGCCTGTGGGCATGGGACTCGACGACGATTGACACCCGCGCGAATGGGTCAATCGGCAAGTCGTTCGTCCACCACGTGGCTCCGCAGCCCTGGATGCGGACGGGGCCGGGCATCGCCCTCGATGGGGAGCCGCGGTTCGACCTGAGCAAGCACAATCCCGAGTACTTCCGTCGGCTCCGAACCCGCGTGCAGGAGGCCGGAAAGCGCGGGATCTACGTGTCGGTCATGCTCTTCGAGGGCTGGGGAATGATGCACGGAGGACACGGTCGCCCACCCGCTCCCGACGGCTGGGCGTGGCGATCGCACCCCTTCCACAAGGCCAACAACGTCAACGGCATTGACGGCGATACCGACGGCGACGACCGCACCGGCGAGATCCATAGCCTGGCCGTGCCCGAGGCAAACCGCATTCAGGCGGCCTACATCGAAAAGGTCGTCGAGACCGTCTCCGATCTCCCCAACGTTCTGTACGAGGTGATCAACGAGGGCGGCAGCAGGGAATGGGATCGGTGGGTCATCGAGACCGTTCGCGCCTGCGAGCGCCGGCATCGTGTCAGGCACCCCATCGGCCTTACGGGGCACGGCGCCGAGCGGCTGGCAAGCATGCTGGACAGTACGGCGGACTGGGTCTCGCCGGGCAGCAACGACGGTTTCGGCAGTGAGCCGCCGGCATGGTCGGGCGACAGGCCGAGCCTGCTCGACACCGACCACATCTGGGGCATTGGCGGGAGCGCCGACTGGGTCTGGAAGGCGTTCATGCGCGGCCATAACCCGCTGTTCATGGACGAATACCTCGGCACGGTCCTGGACTCACCGTCAAGGCGTGCCCGATGGGCGGAGATACGCGCTGCCATGGGCCATGCCCGAGCCCTGGCCGATAGTGTGGACCTCGCGGCCATGACCCCGCACGCCGAGCTGTCATCGTCGGCCTATTGTCTTGCAAGGCCCGGCGCCAAATACCTTGTGTACGTCCCCGGAGGCGGACAGGTCACGGTGGACCTGTCTGCGGCTCGCGGCGCTCTGAAGGTCGCCTGGATCCATCCCGTCACCGGCGCGCGCCAGGCCGGAACGCCCGTGGATGGCGGGGCGAAGCGCGCCTTGGCAGCGCCATTCGCAGGTCCGGCCGTGCTGGCCATTTCCGCGAGCCAAAAAGCAATCACCCGCTGATCCGGCCTATTCGCCTTCCGTCGGCGTCGCTCCGCTGACGGCACTCACCGCCCATGACGCCGCTCTCAGACGGAACTCGCTGCAGGCCAACCATCGCCGATGGTACGATGCCGGCATGGAGAAGCCCCAGTGTTGAGTGATTTCCGGACGCCGATTCGTCTAAGCCATCAGAACAGCAGATGGGGAGGCGGCGCGTGCAGAGCCTGGAGGCGCGGCACGCGGAAGGCGGTCCAAACGTGAGGGCCGCCTCCGACAAGGAGCTGATGGCGGCGTGCCGGGCGGGAGACCGAATCGCGCTCGAACGGTTGCTGACGCCCCACGAACGGCCCCTCTACCACCTCTGTCTGGGGATACTGCGGAACCCCTCTGACGCTGAAGACGCCGTTCAGGAGGCCTTCCTGAGGGCGCTGCGGGGCATGGGCAAGTTCCGAGGCGATTCCTCGATCAGGACGTGGCTGCAGAGGATTGCGGTGAACGTGTGTCTTGAATGGCGGCGCTCAGAGAAGCCGACGGCTCCGATCGAACTAGCGGAGCGCATGGCCGCTCCGGGAACGGCAGTCGAAGAGCGGACCGTGCGGTACCTGCAGGCCATGGATGCCCTGGCAGCGCTCACCCCGGCGCAGCGGGCGGCGATTGTCCTGAAGGATGTGCAGGGTCTGAATGCCGACGAAGTGGCGACAGCCATGGGCTGGAATGTCAAGAAGGTGGAAAACGAGCTTTACAGGGCGCGCCAAGCGCTTGCCGAGTGGCGCCGGCGCGCACTGGTGACCGAGGCATCATGATGGAGCCACTGACGCGTGAACAGACGGCTGAACTGATCGGCGGCATCGAGGATTCGCCCGTACCGACCGACATGGCCCGGCGCGCCGTTGATCGGTGGGCGCTCGAAGTGACCCGCCCTTCGGTGTTCGACCGCCTGGCTGGATGGATGGCCGGACCGGCAGTGCGACCCGCCATCGCCCTGGCCGCTGCCGCGGTTCTCGTGGTGGTCGTGCGAAGCCGCATGGGAGAAGAGCCGCAGGTTGAGGGCGGCACGGAGGCCAGGCCGGGCCTCGGTACGGTTCGCGAGAGGACATATGGGAGGGATGGGACCGATAGGAGTCAGGGAGGTGTGAAAAGTCGCGCTCGGCGGGAGCCTCGCCCTCCCGGAACGGACTCGGTCAAGCAGCTCGCTTTGTCAAAGGGCACCGAACGGGCACGGGCTGCGCTCGAAGCCCCCGCACCTGTCGCTGGGCTCGCGGAGAAGGTTGCCCCACCAGAGCCGGATTCGTCACATCCCAAACTCGCGATGCGCGCCGATATGGATTCATTGGCGGCAAGCGGGCCCGAGTCGGCAATGGACCTCGCCTATCTTAACGGCGCGAATGCCTGCGAAGGCGGACAAGAGGCAGGGGACAGGTGGTCGGATGCGCGCCTGCTGGTGCGGATCACGCTTGCAGAGGACGACGCGACATTGCCTGACCTGATGGGCCGGATAGGTTCCTCCGCAGGCATTGCCGTCGCCTTCAGCGATGCGCTGGCCGAAACAAGGGTCGCCTTGCATTGCGTGGACCGGCCTGTCGCTGAGGTCCTGCGTCAGATGGCCAGAGCCTTCGATTTGCGATGGGAACGCTCCGGCGTAGGTTCGTCCGCCCGATATGCCGCAGTTCCGGCACGCCGCCTCGTTGCGGACGCAGGCGCCGATATGGCTCGAGCAGCGGCGGCACCCAGCGGCATGGGCGGCTCGGCGGGAGCCTCGCCCTCCCGGAGCATGGGCGGCTCGGCGGGAGCCTCGCCCTCCCGGAGCATGGGCGGCTCGGCGGGAGCCTCGCCCTCCCGGAGCATGGGCGGCTCGGCGGG
>DYKI01000113.1 GCA_020722705.1 Chthonomonas calidirosea
TGACCCGCACAGCCGCATGAAGCACCACGAATACGAACACGCCCTCGCCTCATGTCTCGGCTATGTGGGGCGTGCGCTATGCCCATCGGGTGACCGATTCGCGGCCGATCAGCTCGATAGGCTCAAAGCGCTGTTCGAATGGCGGCTGAGCGTCGTAGAAGGCAATGCAGACTCAGCCGGCGAGGCTGCGGAGTTGGCCGACTTCGGTTACTGGTTCGGCTCGAACCGCCTCGATGACTCATGGTCCTTGGCTACCTTGGCGAAGGTGGCAGAACTGTGCCGGACGGCACACCCACCGCACATGGTATTTAAGCGCCTTGCGGACCTTGCCCAGGAGCATCCGAGAGCCTGCGTCGAATGCCTCGATGCCCTTCTTGATGGCCTGTCACCTCTCTGGCTGTTCTGGGACCCGGGCAACGACGTGTGTCGCATCATAACGCAGGCGCAAGCCAGTCCGGATTCGTCAGCTTGGGACACGGCATCGAAAGTGGTCAATCGGCTCGCGGCCCGAGGGTTGCCTGAGTACCGTCTGCTCCTGAAGCATCCGTGCGCGGCCCCAACAGCGTTTCCACCGATTCGGCGCGACGTCTGAAGGAGTCAGCCGCAGCACAGCGTAATGTAGTCCAGGCCGAATCGGAACTGCCGTATCACAAATGCCGCCTTCCCAAGCAGAGCGGCGGCTGCATTTTCTCATCGGACCACTCGGTGCCGTCGAGCGTCGGCCTCGAGGACTTTGGTCGGATTGTGAACCTCGCCAGGGGGCTGGGAAGCTGCGCATAGAGACGCGCTCGCACTGACCGACAGCCGGAGGCGACGCAGGGAGAATGCCATGAGACGTTACGGCCAGGTGTTGCGACTGCGCTCCGGGCGCTCGATGAGTATGCGCGGCTGCATGCCAATGTGTGGCCCGAGGCGCTTGCCAAGATCGCCGACTGCAGCATCAGGAACTACTCGATCTACCACAAGGATGGGTACCTGTTTGCGTACTTCGAGTATCACGGCTCGGACTTCGAGGCCGACATGAAGCGGATGGCAGCCGACCCCGACACTCAGTGCTGGTGGTCGGTGTGCGAGCCGCTCCAGGACCCGCTGCCCACGCGCGCCGAGGGCGAGTGGTGGGCGAACATGGACGAGTTGTTCCACGTAGACTGAGAGGGCGAGCCCGGCGCTCCGGTCCGGACTCGCCGCACAAAGCGACGCCGCAAGAGGAGGTATAGCCATGCTGTGCTTCGTGTTGTCGGCAACGATGATGACACACGGCTCCGCTGACGCGCCCACGGACACCTGGGCGCTCGCGCGACGCCATGCGCGAACCTACCGCGTCTCCACACTCATCGCCGCCGATCAGGTGGTGAACATGCTGAAAGACGAGGCAGGAGTTCAGCGCGCTATCGGATGGTGCAAGCAGCACGGCATTACGCGCGTCTACATCGAGTCCTACCGCGACAAGGTAGAGCCCTCGGATGAGGCGCTGCGACGCGCCCGAGACGGGTTCCGAACCGCCGGATTCCTCGTGAGTGGGTGCATCACGCCGACGCAGATCGGCAAGCCGAGCACCGGATGGAAGGCGGTGTCCTGCTATGCCGATCCCATCACCCGACGCGAGACGGAACGCATCTTCAGAAGGGCCGCAGGGTTCTTCGACGAGGTGATGATAGACGATTTCCTCTTCACCGATTGCCGCTGCGCGGACTGCGTCAAGGCCAAGGGGGATCGTGCGTGGGCGGATCATCGCTGCGATCTCATGCTCGATGTGAGCCGCAAGGAGATACTCGGTGCGGCCGCTTCGGTGAACCCGCGATGCCGGCTGATCATCAAGTACCCCTGCTGGCATGAGGACTTCCAGGAGCGCGGCTACGATGTCGCCCGGCAGACGGCCCAGTACCACAAGACCTGGGTTGGTACCGAGACCCGGGGCGGCGTGCCCGGCTCCGGATGGGCCGCAGAGCCGCAGTACCGCGCCTACTGGCTCATGCGATGGCTCGGCGGCATCGGCGGCGCCAAGTGCGGAGGCGGATGGTATGACTGGCTGGGAACCAGTCCGGAGTACTACCTCGAACAGGCGCGGATGACCATCCTGGGCGGCGCTCGTGAGGCCATGCTGTTCAACTTCGGCGCGCTTGTCGGCGATACGCTGGGCAAGCGCGATATTGCGGCATGGCTGAAGGAACTCCCGCAGCACTTCGAACTGGCCGAGATGATCGCGGGTCGGAAGCCGCGGGGTCTGCTCGGATGGAAGCCCATTGGAAGCCCGCCCGGCAAAGACCGCAATCTCCAGAGCCTGCTCGGGATGGCAGGCTTCCCGGTGATTGCGGCCCATCAGTTTGACGCCTCCGCCCCGGGGTTCATCTTCGGCGAGCAGACGCGCGCCGATCGTGGATGGTCGAAGGCCTGGCGCGGCGCGATGGCGTCAGGACGGCCCGTTGTGGTGTCCGAAGCATTCGCAGCAGCCACGGCTCCCGGCCGAGCGGTCATCATCCCCGCGAACACTGATCCGAACCGCCTTGTCCCGCTTGCCGACATGGCCCAGGAAGAGCTCGATGCCCTGCGCGATCGAGCGACGGCAGGCATGGGGCTGAAGTTTCACGCACCTTACGGCGTCGGGTTGTTCCTCTTCGGCGCCGATACGGCCGTCCTTCAGAACTTCCGCGACGAGCCGGCGGCATGCACTCTGGAGATCAGCGGCTGGAAGTCGGCGACCGTCGCCCTGCGCATACCGGCGGATAGCGAGGCGACCCTCGGCACAGGCCCTCGTATGCGCATCAGCCTGCCGGCGCGATCCATGCTGGTTCTTCGGAGGTCTCCGGTGCGCGCATAGGGCGACGGTCGGCCTGCGGCGGCTTGCCTTCCCGTTTGGGCTGGTACAATGGCGCAACCTCACGACTGGAGAGCTCTGATGCGCTTCGAAACGCTCGCAATACATGCAGGTCAGCAGCCGGACCCAACCTACGGAGCGGTCATGCCGCCCATATACCAGACCTCGACCTTCGCCTTTCCCGAGGTCGGGAAGCCCGGCGAGTTCGACTACACCCGGAGCGGCAACCCCACCCGAAGGGCTTTGGAGGACTGCCTGGCGGCGCTCGAAGGGGGTACCCATGCCTTCGCCTTCGGATCGGGCATGGCTGCCGTCGCCACCGCGCTGGCGCTGCTCGACACGGGCGACCATGTGGTTGTGCATGACGACCTCTACGGCGGAACGTACCGGTACCTGACAACGGTCAGCTCGCGCCAGGGCATTCAGGTCGAGTTCGTTGACCTCCGCAACCTCGACGCCCTGCGCGCAGCGGTCAGGCCGAACACGCGGCTCATCTGGACCGAGACGCCCACAAACCCCCTGATGCACCTTCAGGACCTGCAAGCCGTCGGCGCCATCGCCCGCGAACATGGCATCATGACGCTGACCGACAACACATTCGCGTCGCCATACAATCAGCAGCCGCTCGACCTCGGCATGGACATCTCACTTCACTCCATGACCAAGTACATCAACGGTCACTCCGACGTCATCGCCGGCGCGCTGATTGTCAGGGACGATGCGTTGGCCGCACGCATCAAGTTCCTCCAGAACGCTCTGGGAACCGGCCTGTCGCCCTTCGAGTGCTTCCTGGTTCTGCGCGGAATCAAGACCCTCTCGGTACGCATGGAGGCCCACAACGCCAACGCCCTCGCCATTGCCCGCTGGTTGGAGACACGTCCGGAGGTATCCCAAGCGCTGCATCCGTTCCTGGAAAGCCACCCGCAACGCGACCTCGCAATGCGGCAGATGCGCGGCGGCGGCGGCACGTTCTCGTTCCGGATGCGTGGCGGCGGCGACGCGGCAGTCCGCTTGCTCAGCCGTGTCCGCCTCTTCACCCTGGCGGAGTCGCTTGGCGGCGTCGAATCGCTGATCGAGCATCCCTGGACCATGACCCACGCCTCCGTCCCCGAGGATGCGCGCCGGGCTATGGGCATTACCGAGGACCTCATCCGGATCAGCGTCGGAATCGAGCACGTTGACGACCTCATCGCTGACCTTGCTCAGGCGATGGGGACCGATGGCTGACACCTGATGACGAGAGGGTGAGGGCTAAGGGAGGTTGGCCCTCACCCGAGCTCTCCCGCGCGCGGCACACGGCCTGACGGCGCGGGAGAGCAGAACCCGAAACCGGGAGGAAACGCGCAGCGCAGGCGCTACCTTGCCGCCAGCGTCTGCACCACGAACCGGCCCATATCGGCGTTGTCGAGGTACCGGCCACGGCGCGGGTCGCGGCCAGTGGCGCGAGAGATGAGGTCTGCCGAGCCTGCGCCCCGCACAAACAGGGGAATGAGGCTGTTGGTGTGGTCGGTGGAGTGAAACTCCATTCCCGGAAGGTTGCCCGGGCCTACGTTGCGTATCTCGTTCCAGACAGGCTTGCCGTCAACGGTGCCCGATCCGGGTCCCACGAGGTAGCCGCACTCGTGATCGCCCGTGACAATGACAACCGTGTCGTTCCACGAGCTGTTGGCCTCCACCCACTTCGAGACTGCCTCGACGGCCGCGTCGAAGTCCAACTGCTCCTCGATGACTCGGTCGCGCTGATTGGCATGGGAAGCCCAGTCAATCGCGCCGCCCTCGATCATGAGGAAGAAGCCCTTCGGGTTGTCATCGAGCACGTTGATCGCGCCGAGGGTCATATCGGCCAACGTCGGCACATCGTTCATGGGACGTCCGGCATCGCGCGACTGCTGCGCCGTCGAGGCGACCTGCAGTACGCCGCAGACGCGCTTGGGCGTTCGCCAGTACCGGAGCGCCAGAAAGTCCCGCTTGCTCTCGACGAACGTCCATGGATCCGGCGTGCCGTCGCCATCGGCGTCGGCTCCGGTCAGTTTTCCAGCCTTGAGCGCGGCCCACATGTCGTCGCCCCCGACATAACGGGCCGACTTCTTGGCAGGCTGATGGTTGTCGTCGTATTCGGGATGCCCGGCTCCCATGATGACGTCGAGACGGCTCTTGGTCAGCATCTCGCGGGCGATCTCCTCGTAGTTGCCCCGCGCAACGTTGTGCGCGGCGAACCCGGCGGGTGTGGCGTGGCTGATTGGCACCGTCGTGATGACGCCGGCCGACTTACCGGACCGTTTGGCCACCTCGCAGGCAAGCTCCACCGGTCTGCCGGAGAAATCCATCCCGATGGCGCCGTTGTAGGTCTTGATACCGGAAGCCATGGTGGTCGCCGCAGCGGCCGAATCGGTCGCTTTGGACCTGACGTAGTCAAAGGAGGCCCACGCCGCTTTGGGATCGTAAGACCCCTTCTGTTCGTCCGTCGGGATACCGGGCTTGCGCGAAGTGGAACCCGGGTAGGTACTCATGTAGACAGCCGACCAGCCCGCGCCTTCGTAGACCGGCTTGCGGCCCGCAAAGTACGAGGTCGCTGTGATCGTGTTGCGGCTCCAGCCATCCGAAATCATGACGATGACGTTCTTGGGACGCGCGGCGCGCGACTGAGCCGAAACGGGCATGGGCCCGGAGATGCTGGACATCGCCGCGATGGCGACCGCACCGAGAAGCAAGCGTCGCCGTTGGGTAATCATGGACGTTCTCCCTGTGAAGCTCGCGCCCGACTCTCGTTCGGGGCGCGTCAGCAGGCGCGGAACCAGCCGCGCCCTGTTTCATAAGATGATACCGCCGAGGGACTTGGCCATGCCCACGACGCCCGTTAAGCCTTCATGAAGACAGCGGCTCGGCAGGAGCCTCGCCCTCCCGGATGCCTTCGGCTACGACATTGCGCAGGTTACCGCGCAGGCAAGCCCGATCAAGGCAACGATCGTCACACTGCATCCGGTCCGCTTCGCGGCGCTTCCTGAGCGGATTACCCTGGGCGGCATCGGGGCAGGAGCAATGCCCTCGCGCAGACGCTCAATCCGCTGCCGGACATCCGCCGGCATCTCGTCGAGCGAACCGTACTCCTGGCCGTTGACGACGCAGCGTGAGCGTTTCGCGACTCGGATCTCGCCGGTCGAGCCCTTCTGGACCATATCGGGGATGCCGTCACGGTTGTCGTCGGCAAAGCGAATCATCGCCTGTTCGTAGGCGAAGCGCACGTCCGACGGCATATCCTCGACGGATGCATACTCGACACCGTTGTAGATGATCCGCGTTCGCATATCCGTCCTTGGCTCCTGTCAGCAAGTTCCGCGGCTCAGCAGTGACCCCACCGAAACGGGCGTGCATATCGTGCCGGACACCTCTTGATGGGCGGTATTGCGCGGCTTTCCGTGTGATTTTACCTCCCATGCCAGCCGATCAACGGGTACAACGCAACCGATCACCCGCACCCGAGGAACGCAATGACAGCGACCGCCGACACCTTGCCCGATGCACCCGGTTTGTATCGCATATGGTTCGATCTGCATGCGCCGCTGGACGTGAGAGTGGGCGCCCTGGGCTGTTTGTCGCTGCCGGAGGGCCGCTATGCTTACACGGGCTCCGCCAGGGGCGGCATTCGCGCCCGCGTAGCCCGCCACCTGAGGGCCGATGGGCCGCGACGATGGCACATTGACTGGGTTCTGCCGCATGGCCGCATCGTATGCGTCGAATCTCATCCCCATCCGGCCGTCTCCGAATGCGCCCTCAACGCCGAACCGCTTGCCTGGCCTGGAGTTGAGACCGCCGTTCGTCGGTTCGGCGCGAGCGACTGCCGTTGTGCCGGCCATCTGATCCGCGCTCCCCGATGGATGCCCGTGCCGCTGTATTCGGATGCCCGCCTGACCGCAGGCGAGCGTTTGCGCGTGCGCCTGTTGAGGCCCGACGACGAAGAGCGCCTTGGTGACTACTTCCTTGGCCTCAGCGACCGCACGCGCTCCCTGTATGGTCCACACGCCTTCGACAGGCCGACGGCCCGGGCGATCTGCGCGGCGCTCGATCCGCGCGACATGCTGAGGATTGTCGCGACCATGGACGGACCGAGGAATGAGGAGATCGTCGCCTACCTTCTCTTGAAGCTGGGCGTTCGGGAGAGTGACGGCAAGCGGTATGCGGCGCTCGGCATCAAGCTCGATCCGAGCCGGACCGCCGCGCTCGCTCCGTCCGTCGCCGACGCATGGCAGAACCGGGGCGTCGCCGGCGCGGTCATGCCGACGCTCTTCGCCATGGCGCGATCGGTAGGCTTGCGCCGGATCGTGCTCTGGGATGGTGTCATCGCCGACAACCATCTGGCGCAGGGGTTCTATCGGAAGTGGGGCTTCGTCAAAGTGGGCGAGTTCACCACCTCGGCGCTCAACTACGACATGGTTGCGGACATAGGCGAGGAGCCCTGAGGCGCGGCTATCGGGCCGCAAGCACCTTTCTGAGGAAGTAGCCCGTGTGACTGCCGGGCGTCTCGGCCACCTGCTCGGGCGTGCCCGTGGCGATCACCTGCCCGCCGGCGTCGCCGCCCTCCGGCCCGAGATCAATGATGTAGTCTGCCGTCTTGATAACGTCGAGGTTGTGCTCGATCACGAGAACGGTGTTGCCTGCGTCCACAAGCCGCCCCAGGACTTCGAGCAGCTTCTCGATGTCGGCCATGTGGAGGCCTGTGGTCGGCTCGTCGAGGATATAGAGCGTGCGCCCGGTACCCCGCCGTGACAGCTCTGCGGCCAGCTTGATGCGCTGCGCCTCGCCGCCCGAGAGGGTCGTCGCCGGTTGGCCCAGGCGGATGTAGTCGAGGCCGACGTCGTGCAGCGTCGCGAACTTGCGGCAAATCCTGGGCACGGCCCCGAAGAACTCGACGGCCTCGGAGACGGTCATGTCGAGCACATCGGCGATGCTCCGATCCTTGTAGCGCACCTCGAGCGTCTCGCGGTTGTAGCGCCGCCCCTTGCATATCTCGCAGGGCACGTAGACATCGGGCAGGAAGTGCATCTCGATCTTGATAATGCCGTCGCCCCGGCAGGCCTCGCATCGGCCGCCTTTGACGTTGAACGAAAACCGGCCTGGCATATAGCCCCGCACCCGTGCTTCCTGCGTCGCGGCGAACAGGTCGCGGATCAGGTCGAAGGCGCCGGTGTATGTGGCCGGGTTCGAGCGCGGCGTGCGCCCGATGGGCGATTGGTCAATGTCAATCACCTTGTCCACATGTTCGAGGCCCGTGACATCGTCGTGCGGCGCCCAGCTCACCATAGAGCCGTGAAGCTTGCTCATGAGCCTGGGCAGCAGGGTTTCCTGGATGAGGGTGGACTTGCCCGAGCCCGACACGCCCGTGACGCAGACGAAGACGCCGAGAGGAATGCGCACGTCAATGTCCTTCAGATTGTGCGCCCGAGCGCCGCGCAGCTCGATCCAGCGCCCCTGGACCGAGTCGCCGATGGTCCCATCGTTGAAGCCCTCGGGAAGGGGCCGCCGAACCAGCGGAGTCGGGATTCGGCGCTTGCCGCTCAGGTACTGCCCCGTGATCGACTCCTCGGTTGCGATGATGTCTTCCAGCGTCCCCTGAGCGACCACTCTCCCGCCGTGCTCGCCCGCGCCGGGGCCGATGTCCACGATATGATCGGCAGCCCGCATGGTCTCTTCGTCATGCTCGACGACGATAATCGTGTTGCCCAGGTCGCGCAACTGGAGCAGCGTGTCAATGAGCTTGGCATTGTCGCGCTGATGCAGGCCAATGCTCGGCTCGTCGAGGATATACAGCACGCCCATGAGGCCCGAGCCGATCTGGGTTGCCAGGCGTATGCGCTGAGCCTCGCCTCCGGCGAGAGTGGCCGCGGCTCGATCGAGTGTCAGGTAATCGAGGCCCACATTGACGAGGAACGTCAGGCGCGCCCGTATCTCCTTGATGATCTGCCGGGCAATGGTCGCCTCGCGAGGGGTCAGGTCCAGCGCGCCGAACCGGGCATGCGCCGCGGCGATGGACAGAGACGTCATCTGGGCGATGTTCCAACCGTCCACCGTGACGGCCAGGGCTTCGGGCTTCAGACGCGTGCCCTGGCACGTGGGGCAAGGCCGCGTCGAGCGATACCGGTTAAGCTCCTCGCGGATCCATTCGCTTGTCGTGTCGTCGTAGCGCCGTTGGAGCATGTTCACCGCTCCGGGGAACGCGCTGTCGAACGTCCGCATGCGGCCAAAGCGATTGCGGAATCGGACCGTGACGTTGCCCTCGACACCGTACATGAGCGCTTTGAACTGCTCCCGCGTGAGCTTCTCGATCGGTGTGTCGAGCGTGAAGCCGAACTGCTCGCCGACACCGGCCAGCAATCCCAGCAGGTAGTTGCCGTAGTTGGCGCCCGGCGTCTTGGGCATCAGCGCCGCCAGCGCGCCCTGGTTGAGCGAGAGGCTGCGATCCGGGATCATCTTGTCGGGATCGAACTCCGTCTTCGTGCCGAGACCGTGGCAATCCGGGCAGGCTCCGTAGGGGCTGTTGAACGAGAACGTTCGCGGGGCGATCTCTTCAACGCTGATGCCGCAGACCGAGCACGCGAAATGCTCGGAGAAGACCATCTCCTCCTCAGCGCCGCCATCCCCCCGCCCCTCGGGCGGTCGGGGGCCAGGGGGAGGGTGGACCGCCGCAGTCTCGCCTCGACGCGTCGCCAGAACCGTCACCACCCCGTCGCCCTTCTTGAGGGCCGTCTCCAGCGAGTCCGTCAGCCGCATCCCCATGTCGGGCCGAACGACCAGCCGATCCACCACAATGTCAATCCAGTGCTGCTTATACCGGTCGAGCTCGGGCGGAGGCTCCGCGCCCAGGTCATACACGCTGCCGTCAATGCGGACCCGCGTGTAGCCCTCGTGCAGTATCTGCTCGATCTCCTTGCGGTATTCGCCCTTGCGCCCTTTCACCACCGGAGCGAGGATCTGGATGCGCGTGCCCTCGGGCAGTTCGAGCACCCGGTCAACGATCTGCTCCACCGTCTGTTGGGCGATCTCGCGGCCGCACTGAGGGCAATGGGGATGGCCGATGCGCGCAAACAGCAGCCGGAGATAGTCGTAGATCTCCGTCACCGTGCCGACCGTGGACCTCGGGTTTCGGCTCGTGGACTTCTGGTCAATCGAGACCGCAGGCGACAGCCCCTCGATATGGTCCACATCCGGCTTGTCCATCTGGCCGAGGAACTGGCGCGCATATGCCGAGAGGCTCTCCACATAGCGCCGTTGCCCTTCGGCGTAGAGCGTGTCGAACGCCAGCGACGACTTGCCCGAGCCCGAGATGCCCGTGATCACGATCATCCGGTCGCGCGGGAGCTCGATGTCAATGTTCTTCAGATTGTGCTGCCGAGCGCCTCGGATCGTGATCCTGTCTTGGGGCATGGCCGTATCCTTGGAAGAGAGCGGAACGGCGGGATTCTAGCCGAGTCCGCCGGCAAACTTCCAGTAGACACGTCGCGGGATGGGGCGAGAATGAGGAAGACGGAGAGCGGAGAGGGGAGGCGGGCGTCGCCGACCGAACGGGCAAGGTCGGGCCCGACGTTCACTCCCTCGCCACCACAGTGTCGTACAGCCCATAATGAGACAGGCCGGGGTGGCTATCAATGCCGGTGTACCGGAGCGATGCGTCCTCGTATCGTCGAAACGCGAATACGGCCTGGTTCATCTGTTCGGTGTTGAACACCTTGAGCTGCACCAGCAGGTCGAAGTCCCGCACGGTCAGCCCGGTAACGGCCAGAAACAGTTCAGGCTCCAGCCTCGTGATCACGTCTTGGAGCGTGTTCTCCCGGAAGTCGGTCAGGTACATGAACGCCGGGATGCGCGCAGCGAACTTGATCAGCTTCTCCTGAACCTGCTTGCGCTTGGACTTGAACTCCCTCTCCTCGTCGCTGAGCTCCTTCTTCTCGCCGACGGTCAGGTCCTTGTCCTTGCCCCTCTTCTTGAGTTCCTTGACCTTCTCGCTCTTGTTGATGATGGTCTCGATGATGTTGT
>DYKI01000114.1 GCA_020722705.1 Chthonomonas calidirosea
GACGAGGAGACGGTCTTCTTGGAGAGCCTGCTCGCACGCAAGTCAGCCGACCTGCGCCGCCAGATCATCGCCCGTCTGCTGAAGCAGTCGAATGAGGCGGCTCAAGCGAGGGCCGACCGGCTGGCTGCATCAACCAACGCTCTTCAGCGGAACGCGGCCGACGAAATCCTGAAGGAGCTGGTCAAGCGCGGAAGGGCCGTCCCCTCTCTTGAGCATCAACCGGCCGAGGAATGGTCGGAGGAGAACGGCTTTGGCCTCTACGACCCCGCATCGCGGACACGGCCTGCTTCTCCCCGCGTGGTTGATGGCGTCGAACTGACAACAGAAGCGGCGGCGCGCGCACTCCTCGCGCTGGACGAACTCGTTTGGCGGAATCGGGAGATGCCCGTTGGCGGAACGACGGAGTTCGGGAGTCGTGTGGAGACCCTGTTGGGGGCCGGGGATTTCTGCTTCGGGCTCCCTCGGAAAAGGTGCCCTTTGCGGAGGATGTGAAGAGGCTTCCCCTTGCGGACATCTGGCTCGGGTGGTGGCGCAACCGACCGTCGGAACTCCGCGACACCGATGGATTCGAGCTGTTGCGCATGATGGCCCTGGTCGTGCACGAGCACTCACGTTCGGGGCCGCAGGCGATCGAGGCAGCAGGGCAGCGGCACCAGCTTCGGTATGCATGGATCGTTGACCACATCATGCAATGGCTCCTGGTGGGCTACCCGCCGAGCGGCGCCGTTCCGTTCATTCTGGATGCGCTTGAGACGTCCCTGGCACTCGTTCCGCCCGGGACGGTTCACGGAACGCGCAAGGGTGCCACGGAAGAAGAGGCGGATTGGAGAGAGACAGGCAAGCATTCCGGCTGGATCCGCGTGTTCCTTGAGCATGTCCAGTTGCGGGGTGCCGAGTGGACACCGGAGTCGTGGACGCGAGCGTGGCCTCTGCTTCGCTACATAGATGAGCCCGCGCCTACGCACGAGGCGAGCACGAGGCGAAGCGCGAGCAACCAGATGCCACGCTTCAGGCCCCGATGGGAACTCGTGGTCCGGGCCTACGCCATGGGGGGCGCAACACGGGCCGATGTCATTGAGCACCTCATCGGCATCAGCGATCAGACTCACTGGTTCGGCACAAGACACGACCTGTGGGATGTCACACGTCGTTCGTCGCGGGCACGTCTTGATCAGGCTCCGGGCCTTGCTGCCATCGTTGATGAGGTCCGTGACCGAATCGTGGACATCGAGTCGCGCAGGGGCGAGCTCCCGACCCAAGTGAGCAACGCCGCTGCCCGACTAGCCGATTCCGGTGGCGCCCGCACGGTCATCCAGGTCCTCGTCGCACAAGGGCGAACCGGCTTCGTTCGCTCCGGAAGCGCGTACCCGTGGTGCGGTGCGCAGTCCCGTCCCGCTTCCTTCATGCACTTGATAGGCGTCGCGCATCCTCGGTCCGATGATACGCTGGAGAGCTTCGCGCGCGCAGTGTGCGACGCAGGAGTGTTGCCATCGCGCTTGATTGAAGCGTCTCTCATTGCGCCACAGTGGGCAGATCACATCGAGGCCGCCGTCGGATGGCCCGGCCTGGCGGACGGGGTCTGGTGGCTGCATGCTCACACGCGAGACCCAAACTGGTCGTCTTGGTACGGGGATACTCGAGAGGAGTGGACAGGCCGCATCAGTCGGCGGACTCCAGTCGCGGCACAGGACCTGCTGGATGGCGCCGTGGATGTAGAATGGTTCCGATTGGCCTATGATCGTCTGGGCGAGAAGCGATGGGAGGCCCTCCAGAAAGCTGCCAGATTCACGTGTGCAGGTGCGGGTCACAAACGGGCTCAGATGTTCGCCGATGCCATGCGCGGGCGCCTGACAAGAGAGCAGCTCGTGCAGATGATCCGCGACAAGCGCAATCAGGATGCGGTCCGCGCCCTCGGGCTCGTCCCCTTGGCAGAAGGCGCCGAAAGAAACAACGACGTTCTCGAGAGATACCTGATCCTGCAGGAGTTCCGCCGCGAATCCCGGCAGTACGGCTCGATGAGGCAGGCCAGCGAGCGTCTTGCCGCGGATATCGCCATGCAGAACCTGGCGCGTACCGCAGGATATCCCGACCCTTCACGTCTCGAATGGGCCATGGAGCGCGCCGCTGTCGAGGACCTGCGGGACGGCTCAATCGAAGCGGTCGCAGGCGATGTCACGGTTCGTCTAGCCATTGACCCCTGGGGCCGACCGAGTTTGCGTGCCATGCGGGGATCTCGCCTGCTATCGGCTATCCCGGCCTCAGCCAGGAAAGACCCGAGTGTCGCGGCCCTTGTCATGCGGGAGAGGGATGTTCGCAAGCAGTCCTCCCGCGTGCGGCGATCGCTCGAAGAAGCGATGTGTCGCAAAGATCGCTTCGCCGGCGCTGAGCTTCGCGATTTGATGGAGCATCCCGTGCTCGCTCCGATGCTTCGCTCCCTTGTTTTCGTTGGAACCGACATGGCAGGTTATCCCGTGGATGGTGGTCGCGCCCTCGAGTCGGCCGACGGAACGGTGGTGGCATTGCCCGATGCGGCCGAGGTGCGGATTGCGCATCCTACGGACCTCCTGGACACCGGCGAGTGGCACGTCTGGCAACGGGAGTGCTTCATGCGAGAGCGGATTCAGCCGTTCAAGCAGGTCTTCCGCGAGCTGTACGTCCCGACCCGTGCCGAGTGCGAGGATCAGACGCAGTCTCTACGCTACGCAGGCCACCAAGTCAACCCGAGACAGGCCCTGTCGTTGCTCGGACAACGTGGTTGGGTCAACGATCCGGAGGATGGTCCAAGCCGCACCTTCCATCGGGAGGGCATTGTCGCACGGCTGGTGTTCGACGAGCCATTCTGGTCGCCGGCGCAAG
The DNA here is from genome assembly GCA_020722705.1 of Chthonomonas calidirosea. Taxonomy (GTDB): domain Bacteria; phylum Armatimonadota; class Chthonomonadetes; order Chthonomonadales; family CAJBBX01; genus JAAYVH01. The sequence continues at coordinate 2,857 of DYKI01000114.1, forward strand.
TCGAAGCGCCCACGATCGAGACGGTTACCTTCAGTGACCGATCCGCCTACAAACCCTTGCCCCTGGCCGGCATCCCGCCGATCCTGTTCAGCGAAGTGATGCGGGATGTGGATCTCGTGGTCAGCGTGGCGCACGTCGGGGGCGTGGACCCGGAGGCAAGTGCTTCCACGGTCGCGATGAGAGGATCGGTTGTTCGCGAGACATGTCGGCTGCTCCAGCTTGACAACGTTCGGATCGAGGGTAACTTCGCGCGGATAGACGGCGTCCTCACTCAATACTCGGTGCATCTTGGCAGCGGAGTTGTGCATCAGAGCTCGGGGGCAGTCATCTTGATCGTCCCTGTCCACAGCCAGCATCGAGGGCGGCTATTCCTCCCCTTCATGGACGATGATCCTCGCACAGCCGCGATCCTGTCAATGGTGCTTCTGCTCGCCAAGGATCAGGACATCCGCGAACCGGGCATCATCGAGCAGATCATGCGATCCCGTTAGGCACACGGACCCTAATCCACCTTTTCGGGCCATCGCTCCGGCCACGCGTGGAGTGTTGCCGCAATGACGCCACCGGGCCGAGCATGTGACCACTGCCGGCAACCTGACGGCAGTGCGCCGGTATGGCGTCTGCGGCGCGCTTGATCCAGGTGATGCCGGATGCTCGAAATCGAAGCCGGCCCGTCAGAAGGTCAAAGTCATGTGCTGTTCAGGAGAAGGATGATGGCCAACCCAAGCCGGACACCCTGATCGTCACCAAGGGCAACGTCTGCTGCCGTATTGACTCCGACAACCATTTGATACGGTCCAGGCCGTGGGTGGGCGACTGTATCTCCTTCGCATACGACCCTATGATGAGCCGGTCTGTCTTTCCCAATAAGCTCGGCAGTGATCTTCAGATGTACTGTCAACTCCTCGCCCACGAGCTGACACCAATCCATGGTATGTGCGTTCTTGAGCTGGGGACGGGGAGTGAAAGCGGAGCATTCTACCTCAGCAGTGACAATCGGCATACTGGAGCGGACATAGGTCCTGGCTCATTGAAGCAAGCGGTCAACCGGGTCGCAACGGCAGGTTCTCCCAGCTCTGAGCTCCTATGTGGTGCGTGCAGATGACTTGCCGTTTGAAGACAGCACGTTCGACGTTGTCCTTTGCATCTTGTCGCTGAGCTTTATCGGCAATGCCGAAACGACCATTCGAGATATCTGCCGGGCTCTCGTTCCCAATGGTTCGCTCGCAGCCTCCGTTCGCATTCCAGAACGAAACAGGCTTCAGAGCACCATCAGAGGCATTCTGTTGGCGGATCCGAGTTGGAGACGATCTTCCAAACTCATGGCGTCAAGTTCACCGGTCTTTCTTTCGAGAACGGTGCGCTCCTGTACTTCAAGGCCACCGAGCCGACGTGAACCGAGCATGGGACGGTCCAGCGCCAGGTCACGGGCGACCTTCCGAGATCGCGCACAGCAACGGGGCTCAGACGAACCGTTCTTCGGCTTTATCGGCCACACGTCTCAGGATCAGGAGGCGCTGTCCGCAGACGACAACCTGTTCGGCATCGCCGTGGCGGTGCATCTGGCTGCTCTCGCGCCGGTCAGGCGTTCCGAACATCGGTACGGTCAGCCTCTGCGTCTGCATAGAACCAGGTCCCGGCGCCGCATTGCTTAGCGGCATTGCCGCCACCGCCGCTATGGCGCCGGATTACGAGGGTCGAAGGCGCAAAGTCACGATCTGCCACGGCTTCAGGGCAATCTCGAGCGAGTTGCCGAAGATGTGGACCTCGGACGCATCCGGCATGGGCGCGCCGAGGAAGTCGGTTCGTCGGGCCGACGAAGGCGCGAAGGGCAACTCGATTCGGGCTCTCGAACCGACACCGCGACACTCGTGCAGACGCAGTTCGATCTCGTCGTCCGCCCGCCGGAAGGCCGTCAGGTTCGCGTTGGGCGAGACGCGCAGTGCGCCTGTGCGCTGCATACGATGGACGGCCTGGCCGCCGCTCACCGGGGGAGGCGGCCCTGAGCGAACGGCATCCAGCACTATGGGCGCGCTCCTGACCTCGGCTGCGTGCCTCACCAGCCCTGCCTCGCGCCAGCCTCCCTCGTAGGGCAGCAGACTGAACCGGAACCGATGCGGCCCCTTCCCCTGGAGCGTTGACGGCTCCACCTGATGCTCCCATCCGTCCAGCGTCACGACGCTGTTGATCAGGATGTGCTCCAGGTAACGCCCTGTGCAATGCCTCAGATAGTACCGATCCGTGTTGCATGCGATCACGGCAAACGATGGCCCGTCAGGCTGCTCGACGGCGACGAAGCTCCGTGCGAAGAAGAGCCCATCACGAGCACGCTCCATGCTGTGGCGTGCGATCCAGTGATCCTTCAAGTACGGCTCGCCTGCGATGTCGCGCACCTCGACGCCGAACGGAATGTCGCCGTGCATGCGGCAGGGCGTCGGCAAGGGGAATCGCACCGCCATGAACCCGTCAATGCCGGGCCAAACCACGGACACCTCGAAGTCCACTCGCGGCGAACCGTCGGTCAGGAGTGCGTCCACGGCCACTTCCATGCCCAGGACGCTGCCGTACCTGCGATACCTCCAGCGCACCGGACCGTTCTCGAGGGCCTCGCCGCGACTCCACTCGACCACGTGCTCGCGGCGGATCGGCCCCACGTGCAGCGGTCCTTCCTGAACCGCAACCTCCTTGACCACAACCCCGCCCCATTCCAGACCCAGCGGCGCTTCGAGGGCCCACGACGGCTCATGCTCTCCGGACCATTGAATGGCCATGATGCGCCCATCGCGCATGAGGAGGCGGACAAGCCCGTTGTCGAGGCCGGTCCATCGGTCCTGGACCGGCGCCGAGACCGTCTCGACCGGCTGCGCAGGCCTCTGGCGCACGCCGACGATGCCCGTCGGCGGCAGATGGACCTTCACCGCCACACGCTGTTCGGGGTACCCCCCTTGGCCCTGATGTTCGTGGACCACCTGATGCGGCAGCGGATTGCCGGTCTCGTCGGTGAGCTTGACGGGCCACGCGTCGCCATAGCGAGAGAGGTTCATCTCGACGACCGCGTCCCGCTCCCATGGCAAAGGGTTGCCGACCACGTACACCGTGTCGGTCGGCAGGTCCGTTGCGCGAGCGAGCGACCGAATGGCGTCGTCGCGGATACGCCTCGCGGTCAGGCGCACCCGATCGGCGCGGTCCTTGATGGCACGGAAGTCCTCGGCATACAGCCATTGCGTCGCATGCGCACAGGTGAGGAGGTGGTCCTTCCAGAGATCGGTGAGGACGTCATTGTTGGTGCGATTGCCTGTTGTGCACCATGACAGCGCGTCGAACAGCTCGGCTTCGACAAGCAGTCTGTCATTCGCAATGCGCATCTGATGCAGGCCCAGCTCGCCGTTCCATGCGGCGTTGTAGGCGACATCGCACGGGTCGAGCGTGCCCTCAATCGTCTGCAGATCGCCGCGATGCTGCATCAGCGCCTCAAAGTACTCGGTGGGCGTTGCAAAGCGCATGGGCGATTCCTCGTGAGCGTTCCACCACTCGGCCAGTGCCGCCACATCGAACGGGGTGTCGTCAATGAGCCGGTTCGGGCGTGCGTCGTCGCAACCGACGGCCAGCCAGGCAAGGGGAGTGTCGGCATACCGGGCACGCGCTTCCAGGTCCGCATCCCACAGCGCGCATACGACGGCATCGGGATCAGCCGATGCGGGATCGAGGAGCGCTTCGGTTGTGTTATCGAACGCCCAGAGCCCGCCGTAGCATCCGCGCGAAACGGGTATCTCCGTTCCGTCCATCCCGCGCCAGATGAAATCGTTGGGAACGCCTTTTAGAGAAAGCGCGCCATCGGGACGCCACATGCGCAGATACCGGTAGCCTCCGAGCGTCAGGAGCTGCGGCATCTGCGCGTGCCCCACGGCCACATCTACGGCGTCGGCATGCACGGCGACATCCGCCTCAGGGATGTACTCGGCCCATGCCCGCTTACCGAGCACAAGGCTGCGTACGAAGGTCTCGTCGCCGACCATGTTGGGGCGGACGTTGGCGTAGCCGCCGCAGACGTCAATGCGTCCGGCCGCCACCTGCCTCCTGAACTCGGGCACAAGCTCGGGCTTCAGATCAAGCAGCGCACTGAACTGGCAGGCAACATTGTCGCAGTACCAACGAAAGTCAGGGTTCCGCTCGACGGCTCTCAGCGCCTCCTCGAACACCAGGGCATACCGGTGTGCATGCCAGTGGCGCGTGTGGACCCATGCCCAGTCCGCATGCGAATAGGGGACGACGAGAATCCGGGCATCGTGCAGCCGCTTGCGAATGACGCGTGCCCGCCCTGACACACTCAGGTCGCATCGGTGCGCCATGCCGAAGTAGTCACCGCCGAGTTCATCCGAGCCTTCGACGATCTCGAAGCCCAGGCTCCGGTAGAGTGACAGGGCGCGCTCATTGTCGCGTACGACCGAGAGACGCACATCCGTCTTGTGCCGCAGCACAGCCTCATCGAGGAGGCGTTCCATGAGCATGCGACCGATTCCCTGTCCGCGATGGCCATCGGCCACGCAGATGCCCAAACAGGGATGATGGGTCTCCATGCTCCAAAGCCACGCGTACGCGATCAGCGTGCCATCGGCATCGTGCACCCCGAACGCGTCCACCGCGCCGCTCAGTCGGCCTCGCAGCAGCCGCAGAACGTGATCGAGGTCGAACGCATGCGGATGAAACAGCCGGACCGTCTCTTCGTCAAGCCCCTTGAGGAACCGGAGCACATCGTCGGCATCCCTGACGGTCAGGCGGCGTAGGGTAGGCATCTCGGATTGACCCCTGTAGCGGTGCGATACACGGTGGCAGCGGCCGTTCGGAATGGCGGCCTCACGACGGACGATGCCCACGGCGTTGTGGTGGAGTTCCGTGTCGTGGAGCGGTGTTCCTTCATGGCGGGCGGGGCAGGGGAGCGCCCTCACCGTTGACGACTGCGCCGATGGCCGATACAATGCGGCCTTGGGGCGTGCGATGGTACCGTCCCACCGGAGGAGTCGACATGGTCTTCTTGGCGTTGGCTGTCGCAACGACGGCCCTGGGGACGCTGGTCATAGGTCAGGCGAACTCGATCGCCAGCGGTACGACCGGTCAGGAGCGGTTCGTTCAAGATAGGTTCGCGATCGGCTTCTGGGTTGACCCGCCGGCCGACGCCGAAATGGACCGTCGGTATGCGGAGATCGCCGAAGCCGGGTTCACCCTGGTCCTCGGCGGGTTCGGGGCCCGTACGCCGGAGACGGTCGAGCGGCAGATCGCGCTGTGCCGGAAGTATGGCCTGCGTGCTATCGTTGCCATGGCCGGCCTGCCACCTGAGAAGCTGCCGGATGCGCCGGAGGTCTGGGGTTATCTGATCCGCGACGAGCCGAGCGCAGCCGACTTCCCGGCACTCGCCCAGACGGTCGCCTCGATTCGCAAGGCGCGGCCCGGCAAGCTCGCCTACATCAACCTGTTCCCTGACTATGCCGGCCCCCAACAACTTGGAACGCCGACATACGACGAGCATGTGCGCCGATTCGCCGATGAAGTCAACGTGGACGTTCTGAGCATGGACCACTACCCGTTGTTCACACCGTCGGCCGATGGCCGAGACGGGTATTGCCGCAACCTCGAGACGATGCGCGTCCATGCCCTCCGACGCGGCGTGCCGCACTGGAACTTCTTCAACATCATGCCCTATGGCCCCCATACCGACCCGACCGAAGCCCAACTGCGCTGGCAGGTCTACACATCAGTGGCCTATGGCTCTCGCGGCGTGCTCTACTTCTGCTATTGGACCCCGCAGGGCGGCGAGTTTCCCAGGGGCGGCGCGATCATCACGGCCGAAGGCCGCAAGACACGGCACTATGAACAGGCGCGCCGCATCAACACAGCCCTCGGCAAGCTTGGACCTGCACTGATGCAACTGACAAGCGTGCGGACGGTGCGCATAAGGCCCGGCGACGACCCCGCCAAACTTCTGGCCGACTCGCCGATCAGGTCCATGACGCCCGGCGACTACCTCGTCGGCATCTTCCGACACAGGGATGGACGTTCAGCAGTCATGATCAACAACTACAGCATCACCTACAGCGCGTGGCCTACGGTTGAGTTCGCTTCGCCGCTTTCGAGTGTGCGCGAGGTCAGCCAGGAGACCGGCGCGGAGGTCGCGTGCATTGACGACAGCCCTGCCATGGAAGGGCTGCAGGTGTCGCTCGATTCCGGCGAGGGCCGGCTTTTCCTGGTGAGAGAGCCATGAGCCTCCGCAAGCCGATCCCATGGGCGTTGGCGTTGATGATCGGCGCCGGATGCTCCGCCCAACCACATGTGAAGCTCACTCACGACGGAGCGCGGCACCGCATCGAGCGAGACGGCAAACCGTTTCTGGTCAAAGGCGCGGGCGGAGATGCATCTCTGAAGCTGCTCGCCGAAGTAGGCGGCAACGCCATCAGAACCTGGGGAGCCGATCGTCTCGGCGCCACCCTGGACGAGGCACAGCGGCACGGCCTCTGCGTCGCCGCGGGCATATGGCTCGGCCATGAGCGGCACGGCTTCCGATACACCGATCCCGAACAGGTCGCCAAGCAGCAGGAGGAGGCGCTCGAGGTCGTTCGTCAGTACAAGGATCATCCGGCGTTGCTCGTCTGGTCGCTCGGCAATGAGATGGAAGGCGAAGGATCGAACGCGGCGGTGTGGCTGGCGGTCAACAGCCTTGCCGCCCAGGTAAAGAAGCTCGATCCAAACCACCCGACCATGACCGTCATTGCCGAGGTCGGCGGCCAGAAGGTACGCAACCTCCACAGGCTCTGCCCGGACATAGACATCGTCGGCATCAACGCCTACGGCGGAGCGGCATCGGCAGCAGAGCGGTATGTTGCCGCGGGCGGCACGAAACCGTTCATCCTGTCGGAGTTCGGGCCGCCCGGCATGTGGGAGATGGAGAAGACGGCCTGGGGCGCGCCGCGCGAGCTGACCAGCACCGAGAAGGCCGACTGGTACCGGCGGGCATGGCAAGCGGCGACGGCTTCGCCGCTGTGCCTGGGAGGGTTCGCTTTCGTCTGGGGCCACAAGCAGGAGGCGACCGCCACCTGGTTTGGGATGCTCCTGCCCGACGGAGCTCGTCTGGGGGCCGTTGACGCCATGTCTGAAGCGTGGACGGGCAAACCGCCGGCGAATCGGTGTCCACGCATTGCCTCGCTGAAGGCCGAGCCCTCCGGCGAGGTGGAGCCGGGCTCGACGGTCCGGGTGGATCTGCAGGCTTCGGACCCGGAAGGCGATCCTCTGACCGTACGATGGGTGCTTCAAGCCGAAACCGCGCGCTATGGGTCCGGGGGCGACGCCGAGGCAGTGCCGCCCGTGATTGAGGGGGCTGTGACCAAAGCCGCTGCGCAGGGGGCAACGGTGAAGGCGCCCGACACTCCGGGTCCCTATCGGCTGTATGCGTATGTGGCCGACGGTAAGGGCGGCGCCGCTGCGGCGAACGTGCCATTCCTCGTCAAGGGTGAAGTCAAGGTGACCCCGGCGCCGACTGCCGCGCTGCCGCTGGCGGTCTACTCCGATAAGGGTCGCGCGAACGCTCCTTTCACCCCCTCAGGGTGGATGGGCGCGGCTTCGGCCGTCAAGATGGATGAAGGCTCAACCGAGCATCCTTCTGCCGGAACCACCTGCATCCGATGCGAGTACACGGCTCCGGACGCCTGGGCCGGCATCGTGTGGCAGCATCCGGAGAACGACTGGGGAGATCGTCCGGGCGGATACAACCTGACCGGTGCACGGCGTCTGGTCTTCAAAGCAAGGGGCGCGAAGGGCGGCGAGGTCGTCAGCTTCTTCATGGGCATCATCAAGAAGGACAAGCCTTTCTATGACACAGGCGAGGGAAGGCTCGACAACGTGCGCCTCGACACCGATTGGCGCGAGTATGCGATCGCGCTCGATGGCAAGGACCTGTC
>DYKI01000115.1 GCA_020722705.1 Chthonomonas calidirosea
GGGAGCCTCGCCCTCCCTTGATCAGCGCGGCTCGGCGGGAGCCTCGCCCTCCCTTACTCAGTGTCGAAACGAAAACTCAGAGCTGTTGAGCAGGGCCCAGGCGATGTCCATTCCCGGATCGCGCCCAACGCCGCCCTGCTGCGCATACTTGACTGCCGTGGCAGCCTCCTCGGCGGTCGGAAGTCTGGATAGAAACGTGAGATAGAGCGCCACGATCGATTCGCGCGGCTGTCTGCCCAGGCGTGTCATGGACCGGATGGCCTGGCTCTGTTGGAGCTTGCGCTGAACGTGGCTCGAGTTGATCATGTGCAGCCGCTGGGCTGCCGAAACCTTATTGTTCCGTTCGGTCAGCGTGCCCGTATCGCGCGCCGGGCGTCCGAACATCTCCAGAAACGAGCTCGATATGCTGCCGTCCGCCAGCGCAATGCTGCGCTGGCGTTCGGGAATGAACGTGAAGGGTTCCGGTATCTGGCTCGAATAAGACTCGGTTGAGCCGGTGATCTGATTGAGCGCATCGGCCAGCACCTCGGCCTCGAGACGTCGGACCGGGTACGAAGCGAAGTTCGCCTCGGCGCGTGCCGGGTCTGCTCTCGGAATCGCCGAAAGCTGGTAGGTGGCGGAGTTGACGACCGTGCGGCATAGCGCGCGCACATCCCAGCCGGACTTGACGAACGCCTTCTCAAGCCATGTCAGGAGCGTCGGTATGGTCGGAGGATTGTCACGGCGCATGTCGTCGGGCTCGTGGACGATGCCCCGGCCCAGAAGCCAGAACCACAGGCGGTTGACGGCGGCTCGTGCGAACCACGGGTTGCCGGGAGCGGTCAGCCAGGAAGCGAGGACCGTTCGTGGATCACGGTCCTGCGGGACCGTCGCGCGTTTGCCGTCGGGAAACGTCGGCGCTGCGGCTTTCAGCGCACCCGGGTCCTTGGTGGGATCGAAGAAGACGATCTCCTCTTTCCATTCGAGCGTCTTCTTGAAGCCGACCTTGGTGAAGAAGGCTGCAAGCCCATTCAGCCGCGACCTGGGCCATTTGTCCGTCCGCTCTCCGAGAAACACCCGGGCAAACGCTTCGGCCATGGACAGGGGGTCCTTGCTCTGCATCGCCCGATAGAAGTTCACCGGAGGCACCCTGAAGTTGCTTCCCGAGGAGGTGATGAGCAGGCGCGCAAACCGATCGTACGGCATGTTCTGTTTCACGGCGTCCCGTACCCATCGGTGGTAGGCCTGAACGGCGTTCGGCCACAGGTTGATGGGGAACTCGGCCTTGATGCGAAGGATGTCGCTCCAGCGCAGGGCCCAGTAGTCGGCGTAGGCTTCGCGTTCGAAGAGCTGCTCGACGAGATCGGCGCGCTTCGTCTTGCTGTCGTTCTGGATGAACTCACGCGCTTCACGGGCGGTCGGCAGGGTTCCGGTCAGGTCGAGGAACACCCGCCGCACGAACACGCCATCGGAGCACGGACGAGCCGGAACGATGCCCGCCTTCTTCCAGTGCGCGAAGACGACTTCGTCCATCGGACCCAGGGGCCTTGGCTCGGCATCAACCTCGAATGGGGTAATCGCTCGTGTCTGAATCACCTCGTGCCTCGTGCGTGTCGGACTGACGACATCACCTTAGACGTCGTCGGCGCATCATAGTTCAAACCTGTGCGCAAGGCCCGGCCCATGCCCACGTTCCCCGACGGCTTCACCGACCGGCCCGAATGGACAGCGCCGCATCCTCATCATACGAGGGCAGCGCAATGGAGGCTTCACGGCTTTGATGATCGAGACTCAGCTCCTGAAGCGGCTTGCCCGTGAGCGTGTCAACCCACCTGATGCGATACCTTCCCTTCGGGAGCCTGAGTTTGAGTTCGCCCGAAGCCTTGCCGAACAGGTAAGCGGCGTACTGCCGTCCCGGTTCGGAAAGGACGCGTATGCGTGCGCCCGTCGGAACTCCAACTACGGTCTCAGTGTCAGGGCGCATCCGCGTGAACCGGAAGCTGTGGATGAACTCCTTCAGCACGCGCATCTGCTCGCGAAAGCGCGCGTTGCCGCCGCCGGGTTGTGTCTCCGGGTACCGGAATGTCCCGTCCTCATGGCCGGCCACGAACGAGTAGTCCAGATGGCTGAAGAGCGCTCCTCCGGCGATGATGAACTCCCAGGCTTCCATTCGGTAGTGCGTGTCGCCGGTGCCCTTGAAGCCCGTCTCGTTATCGCCGATTGCGAGGTTCAGATGTTTGTTGGCGGCGACGGCGTCGGGCGGGAAGGCATAGTGGAAGTTGAGGATGGAAACTCCCGGATGGGGTTTTTCCACTCGGGCCGAGCCGTTGGCGACATTGAGCGAGATCAGGTGCTTGTTCGAAAGCGCGCGTTCGGTCTCGACGATCACGTCCACAATCCGATGCTGCCATTCCATGGTCACGCCGCCGAAGTACGGCTCGTTGCAGACTTCGTAGTACAGATTGTCGAACCCGTTCAGCTCGGTGACGATCTTCCGCACAACGGCTTCGTGGTAGGGCAGCAAGCCGCCGTTCCGATCCAGGGTGTACACATCCGTCCGGCCAACTTTGCCTACGCCGTTCACATTGTTGGCGGCGTTCATGGGGCTCAGCCGCCACATCTCGTCGCCATAGAACGGACAGAACAGGTTCATTTCCACGACGACGCCGCTCCGCGATGCGTGGCGCATGAAGTCTTTCAGCCGAGCGAAGTAGGCGGGGTCCCACCGGGTCAGGTCGAAGCGGTTGCCGCCGTTGGCATAGCCGGGCTGGTTCGATCTGGCCCATGGCGTGATATAGCGATTGGGGGCGGGCGCCAGGGTGTTCCGTGCGATGTTGAATGCCCCGTAGGGCTCGCAGTAGACTCCGCTGAACGTGCGCGTGTGGTTCAGGCTGCATCGAGCCAGCTCGGCGAAGTAGCGCGCGTAGTCGAAGTCGAGGTTCAGGACGGCCCCATAGTGCTCCCCCGAGCCCACAATCACGGTCGGCTTCCCACGGAACATAAAGCAGCGGGGATTGTCGGGGTGCAAGGCAATCGGCCGCGAAGCCGCGAATGCAGGTTCGGCGCCAACGGCCACGGACAGAGCCGCAATCGCCATCGGAACATTCATCGTAGAACCTCCCTTGCGCAGGCAGCGCACCTGTGCCTGTTTCTCCGGCAGATCAAGCCGGTCCTCCCCGACGAAGCAAAGCATGGCTTGGCATGGGCACCCGCCCCGGAGGCGACAAAGGATCGCGCGCTCCCCCGGCCGCAGGCTCGCTGGGGTACTATGACGCACACGCCGGAGACACGCAGGAGTGATCCACATTGAGCACTGACAAACGCTATTACGTAACGACCCCAATATACTACGTGAATGGCAGACCCCACATCGGCTCGGGCCTGACGACCCTCTGTTGTGACTTCCTGAAGCGCTATCAAGCGATGCGCGGTCGCGAGACCTGGTTCCTGACCGGCACCGATGAAAACGCCACCAAGAATCAGGAAGCGGCGCAGGAAGCCGGCGTGGAACCGCTGGAGTTCGTGACCGGACTCGCCGAGGAGTTCCGACGTGCGTGGGGCGCGATGAACTACGCGTTCGACGATTTCATTCGGACCACCGAGCCGCGCCACGTGCGCGCCGTTCAGGAGGTGTTCAGGCGGCTGCGAAGCTCGGGCGATCTCTACCGTGGGATGTACGAGGGCTGGTACTGCGTGTCCGACGAGACATTCTTCCGCGACAGCGATGTCAAGGATGACCGGCTCTGCCCCAACGAGGAATGCCGCAAGCCCTTGCGTCGGGTCCAGGAGGAGAACTGGTTCTTCCGCCTTTCGGCCTATGGGGACCGGCTGCTGGCGCATATCGAGGCCAACCCCGATTTCCTCCAGCCGGACTTCCGGCGCAACGAGGTCATCGCCTTTATCAAACAGGGTCTGCGCGATGCGAGCGTGACGCGCGCGAACAACGGATGGGGCATACCCGTGCCTGACGAGCCCGACAAGGTCATCTACGTCTGGTTCGATGCGCTCATCAACTACCTGTCCGCCACAGGCTGGCCCGAAGACGAGCAGCGCTATCGGGAGCTCTGGCCTGCCGATGTGCACATGATGGCCAAGGAGATATTCGTCCGATTTCATGCGACGCTCTGGCCCGCCATGCTGATGGCGCTTGACCTGCCGCTGCCCAAGCAGGTCTATGCCCACGGGTGGTGGGTCGGATCCGAAGGCAAGAAAGAAGGCAAGCGCACCGGCGGCCTTCCTCATCCGATGGAGATGGCGGCCGACATCCGGCAGCGCTCGGGAGCCGCGTCGGACCTGGCCGTGGACGCCGTACGTTACCTGCTCCTGCGCGAGATGGTGTTTCACGGCGACAGCGAGTTCAGCCACGAGAGTTTCCTGAGGCGCTACAACACGGACCTGGCGAATGACCTCGGCAATCTGGGCAACAGAACGACGGCGATGGTTGGCCGCTATTTCGCCGGCAAGGTTCCGGCGGCTGAACCGGATGCCGAGGTCGGCGCATTCGTCCGCTCAGCCGTAGCAGACTATGAGGCGGCGGTGCGGGACTTTCGGTTCAACATGGCGCTCGAATCCGCCATGCGTGTTGTGGCCCACATGAACAAGGTGATCGAGAACCGGGCGCCATGGGCTCTGGCCAAGCAAGGCAAGACCGAGGAGCTGGCCAACGTGCTGTACACATGCCTCGAGGCCGTGCGCGTGGTAAGCGTGTTGATCTATCCCGCGATGCCCATCACGGCACAAGCATTGCGCGTCAATCTGGGCATTCCGGACGCCACAGTCGCGCCTGCGTGGGACGAAGCGCTGCAGTGGGGGCATCTCCCATCGGGTTCGCAGGTGGCATCCCCGAGACCCCTGTTTCCGCGCATCCAGGATATCGGTGCGGCAGCGTCGGAGACCAAGCCCGCACCAACCGTCAAGAAAGAGGTAAAGCCGATGAACACGCCATCTCCCGAGCCGGCTGCGCCTGCTCCGCCCGCGCAGAGTGAGGCTCCGGCCACGATCACCTACGACGAGTTCGCCAAACTCGATCTTCGCGTTGCGAAAGTGGTTGAGGTCGAGCCGGTTCCGAACGCCACCAAGCTCCTGAAGCTCACGATTGACCTTGGAGCGGAGACACGGACCATCCTCGCGGGTATCGCCGAGATGTATCAGCCGGATGAGCTCAAGGACAAGCTGATCGTCGTTGTGGCCAACCTTCAGCCGCGCAAGTTGCGGGGCATCGAGTCGCAGGGCATGCTGCTGGCGGCGGACGTGGACGGTCAGGCGATCATCCTGCAGCCCGAGACGCCGGTGCCGCCGGGGTCGAAGGTGCGATGAGCGCGCCAACGGAGAGCAGCGACATCACGGGCGAAGCCGAGAAACGTCGGGGCCATCATGGCCGACCGCTGAACAGAACCGTCAAAGCGCTTGGCGTGGTCAGTCTGTTGGCCGACGTATCGAGCGAGATGGTGTATCCGCTCAACCCCATCTTCATCACCCGCGTTCTCGGCGCTCCCGCATGGGCGCTGGGTCTCATTGAGGGGATCGCCGAGAGTACGGCCAGCCTGCTCAAGCTCTACTCCGGGTGGCTTTCGGACCGAGCAGGCAAGCGAAAGCCTCTTGCCGTCACCGGCTATGCGCTCAGCGCCGTGGGCAAGCCCATGATCGCCCTGTCGAGCGTGTGGGGGCACATGCTGGCGGCGCGCTTCGTGGATCGCGTTGGCAAGGGGCTGCGCACGGCCCCCCGCGACGCCCTCATCGCCGAAAACTGCGACGCCGATCAGCGTGGTCGTGCCTTCGGGTTCCACCGGTCCATGGATACGGTCGGGGCTGTGCTCGGACCGCTCATCGGCTACGTGCTCCTATCGAGGTTTCTGCGGGGACCCGAGGCGCTGGTCTTCCCTTCGGTCTACTGGATCGCCTTCATACCCGGGGTGCTGGGTGTGGCCGTCATATGGCTGTGGGTGAGCGAGCCTGAGGCGAAGCCCCTTGCGGGCAACGCTTTCCGCCCATCGTTCAGGGATCTCGGCCCCGGCTTCCGCAAGTATCTGCTGATCGTAGCGCTGTTCAGCATCGGTAACTCGTCCGACGTGTTCCTGATCCTGAGGGCCCAGCAGGACATGGGAGTCTCGCCTTCCAATGTCTTCCTGCTCTATGCACTCTTCAATGTTGTCGAGGCGGCCCTGAGCTATCCGACGGGAATGCTGTCGGACAGGGTGGGCAGAAAACGCCTTGTTGCGCTGGGGTGGAGCGTGTTTGCGGTTGTCTATGCGGGGTTCGCGTTGTTGAAGGGGCAGGCTGCTGCGTTTGGCCTCTTCATCCTGTACGGCTTCTACACCACGCTGACACAGGGCTTGCAGCGGGCTATGGCAGCCGACCTGTCGCATCCGGATCGTCGAGCCACCGAGATCGGGGCGTTTCATATGGTGGTGGGACTGGCGGCGCTTCCGGCCAGTCAGCTTGCCGGGGTTCTGTACGGCGTCAATCGGTCGTTGCCGTTCGTGATCGGTGCGATCTGTGCCGCACTGGCCGCGGGTGCATTGCTGGCAACGCGCCTTGACTCCCCTGCGCGGGCATCGGTAGACTGAACGCAACAGCCATGCCCCAGAAACGACGCGACTTCCGCCGCCGCCGACAGCCCGGGGGCGGCATATGGCCCACGATCAAGTTCATCTTGATGCTCGCTTTCCTTGGCGTGCTGTCGTTTGTTGTCGGCGCCCTCGTGATTTCACGCTTGATGCTGCCCAGGCAGCCGGCCAAGAATGACGAAGACAAGCCTCCACGGCGCTCGGCGGACGCCTCCCGCCTGCCCGCACCGGCGTTCGGCACATCGGACCGATCAGCCGAACAGGATACCATCGTCGAACAGGTCGCGCCGGGTTCCAGGTCGGACCGCGAGCGGACATCATCGCACGCGCCGGGTGTGCCGCCGGAACCCCAAAGACGGAGCGTCGCTCCGACAAGGTCCGACGAGCCCGAGCCGCAACCGCGTCCGGATTCGCCAAGGGTCCGAAGGCGCGCCTCAAAGCCGTCAACCCGGTCCGAGACGCGGCAGACGCCGCCGGAACGTGATGACCGGCGCAGAACCAGGACGCGCAGCGAGGAGAGGCCGCGAGCACGTGTGTCCGAGCCTGAGCCGCCCAAGAGGGAAACGCGGTCCGCGCCTGAGGTTCGGAAATCCCCTCCGCGGCAGCGCGAACGTGTGCGCCGCCCGGCACCGTCGCCGCCTCGAAGGTCCGAAGGAGCGGCGGGCGGCATCCAGCGCAGCGAATCCATTCCGGACTGACGGCTGAACGGCCCCATGCGAATCGGCATTCTGGGCGGCACGTTCGATCCTATCCACAACGCCCATCTCTTCGTCGGCGAGGACGTCGGCGCCCGCATGGCGCTCGATTGCGTCCTTGTCATGCCGAACGGGTCGCCGCCCCACAAGAAAGCCTACGAAGTGACGGCGCCGGAGCACCGGCTGCGCATGGTCGAGCTTGCGGTCGCAGGATCGAGCCTGCTTGCCGCCGACGACTTCGAGGTCCGAGCGCCGCGTCCCTCGTACACGGTCAACACGCTGCGCGAAGTGCGCACCCGCTATCCGGGTGCCGAGATCGTCTTCATCACCGGCGTTGATGCCGTGGCGGAGATTGGCTCGTGGCGCGAACCCGAGGAGGTGGTGCGCCTGTGCCGTATGGTGGCGGTGAGCCGACCGGGTTACGCCATGTCCGATCTCGAGACGGCCGTCCCCAGGCATCTTCTTGACCGCATTGAGATGCTGCAGACGCCGGAGATAGCCATCTCGTCCACCGAAATCCGTCTGCGCGTTGCCAGGGGACTGCCGATCCGGTACCTGACCCCCGATGCGGTGGTGGCATACATCCGCGAGAACGGCCTTTACCGCACATGACCGTAAGGCGAGCGATCCGACTTCAGCGGGTACCATAGGAACGTCAATATCTCGCTCTGGTCGCTCGCGGCTTGGGGCATTGCGGTGTCAGCCCGGCAACCCCGTGCGGCCCGCGGCGGGCGAACGTATCGGGGCCGTCTGGGTCCCGGTAACCAGCAAGGTCAGGAGATCAGCTCGATGGCGCACGTCTTCACGATGCCGATGCTCGGCAATACGATGGAGGAAGGTACGATCGTCCAGTGGTTCAAGCAGGTCGGCGATCCGGTAAAGAAGGGCGAGCCGCTGCTTGAGGTCATGTCGGACAAGGCGAACTTCGAGGTCGAATCGGAGGCCGACGGCATTGTCAGGGCGATCCTGGCCGAGGCGGACGCCACTGTAGCCGTGCATGTGCCCATAGCCGTCATCGGCACTGCGGACGAACCCATAGACGTGTCGGCGCTGGGTTCCTCTCCGGCACCGGATGCGGCACCGGCTGCAGCCGCGGCCCAGCCGTCGGCATCCCAGGCTCCTGCCCCCGTCGCGGCGGCGTCGGCCGCATCATCGGTTGCCGCGTCGCCACGCGCCAGAAAGCTCGCAGCCGAGAAAGGCGTTGACATAGCCTCCCTGACAGGTTCAGGACCCGGCGGGCGCATCGTCGCAGCCGATGTAACCGCGCAGGCCGCCCAGCCCGCAGTGAAGGCCACTCCGCTCGCTGCCAAGCTGGCCGACGATCTGGGCGTCAAACTCGATGCGCTCGCGGCTCAGGGCAAGGTCACCGCCGACGATGTGCGCCGAGCCGCCGATGCAGCAAAACCCGCTCCGCCTGCCCCATCCGCAGCGCCGCGTCCGGCAGGCGAGCCCGCAGTCGCCGAAGTGATCCCGTTCCGTGGTCTCCGCAAGCTGACGGCAGATACGGTTACGCGCTCCCGCATGACGGCGCCCCACATCTGCCTGAACATGGAAGTGGATATGACGGCCGCCAAAGCCCTCCATGGGAAGCTGGTCCCGCAGGTTCAGGAGACCTTCGGGGTCAAGCTGACCATCACGGACCTGCTCGTCCGCGCCGTAGCCAAAGCCCTTGCCAAGCATCCCCTCTGCAACGCCGCGCTCATCGGCGATGAGATACGGCTCTACGGCGATCGGAATATCGGCGTGGCCGTCGCCGCCCCGAGCGGACTGGTGGTGCCGGTCATCCGGCAGGCCGACACGCTGTCGCTGCCGGAGATATCGGCGCAACTGAAGGCCCTCGTTCAGCGCTGCCGAGACGGCAAGCAGACGCAAGACGACATCGCGGGCGGCACGTTCACGATTACCAACATCGGCATGTTCGGCGTCGATTCCTTCGACCCGATCATCGTCCCGCCCCAGTCCTGCATTCTGGGCGTCTGCCGCGTGGCCGAAAAACCGGTCGTCGTGGATGGGCAGATCGTGGTTCGTTCCATGATGAACCTCTGCCTGTCCATTGACCATCGGGTCCTCGACGGTGTGCCGGGAGCCCAGTTCCTGCAGACCCTGAAGGGGCTCCTTGAAGAGCCGTTGATGATCCTGCTCTGAGCGAGTCGGACAGCTCTGGGGGGGCAGCTTCCGGCTGCCCCTCTCAGTTCATTTCTTTCCGCTCTGGCCTTTCAGGGCCTCCTTGAGCGGCTTGCCGTTGATGGTTGGGTTCGACCGGATCGTTTCAAGCTGAAGAAGCCGCCAGCCCTTGGACGTCTTCGTCCATGTGTCGCGCGTGACGCCGGTGTCGGCCATCTTTACGACCTTGTTCTTGTCGGGCATGATGATCCCGCTGAATGCATAGCGGTTCACCACCACTGCGTTGCCGCCCTTGACGGTCAGCTTCGCGATCGTCATCTTCACCGACTTCATCTCTTTCAGCATGGCGAACCGCATGCCGAGCTCCATCTGAACCTTCTCGGCAGCCACGGTCTCCTTGCCTGATTTGCCCGTGAAGCCGGGAGCCGTCAGCGCCATGACCGCGTTGATATCCCGCTTCATGAACGCCTGCTCCATCTTCCGGTACATCGGTTCCAGCGCCTTGCGAACCGCCTTGTCATCGGCATGCGCTCCGGCACTCAAAGCGAGCGCCGCGCATGCCAGGATCAACCTGCGCAAACCCATTCGTCTCTCCATTGTCGTGTTGTGTCACCGGCCACGGCGAGCTGCCGCCGAACGGCACGTCAGCCTTTGCCTGTCGTCAGTGATGTTCCGGATGGTCAGTGGCGTGCGTGTGATCGTGCATCACGCCCGCTCTGTGCATCTTGTTGTGCAGCTCGCGGAAGGCCGAGGTGAGCGTCAGGCGAACGCGCTTGTAGGCTGCGTCCTCGGCGCGCGTCCCGATGGTGTCGAGATAGGCCAGGGCTCCCTCGATCTGATGCAGGATCGTCAGAGCATCGGCAGCGGCAAAGAAGGGCTTGCCCTCCACCTCGATCATCACCGGCGACGCCGGGCCGCGGGTTGTCGGTGAGGGGCTGGATCGTGAACGGCTTGCGATGGGTTACCGCCTCGAAGCAGCACTGGCCGGATGGAGCCGCGCTGGTGTTGTCCCGCATCTCCTGCGACGCGCGGCCCAGGTCGAGCTGCTCCGGAGGAACTCCGCTGGGGAGCGGAATGGGCGTGAATCGCGGGCTTGCCGGCCCGTCCACCGAAGGGTTCATGGCATTCGTCTCCTTCGAACGCACGACGTTCCTTAGCGCTTCCGGCGACGGCTCGGCCGAAGGCGCAAGACCTCCCGCCGGCTCAGTCGGACGCGTCCGGACATGCGGCACGTTTCGACATGGCCACAGGATGCTCCTGCGGCCCATGGGTGTTCGCGAGCGTGTGCGTTGCAGGAGCAAGGGGGAGAGGGGCGTGATCGCCTGTCCGTGGGCT
>DYKI01000116.1 GCA_020722705.1 Chthonomonas calidirosea
CCCTCGCCTCTCGCCTATCGCCTCTCGCCTCTCGCCTATCGCCCCTTGCCTCTCGCCTCTTGCCTCTCGCCTATCGCCTCTTGCCTCTCGCCCCTTGCCTATCGCCCCTTGCCGCTCGCCTCTCGCCTCTCGCCCCTTGCCTCTCGCCTCTCGCCTCTCGCCTCTCGCCCCTTGCCTATCGCCTCTTGCCTCTCGTCCGAGAACCAGCGTCGGATCGTCTCCGCCCCGCTCAGTCCGCGATGCAGCCCGAGCGCTCGGAAGTTGGCCCCGAGAGCCCATCCAAGCGCCTGCGGAAGGAACATTACGGGGATGTCGAAACGCTCGCCTGTCGTGCGGTTCATGTCCCTCTGGTACACGTCCAGGTTGAACTGACAGAGCGGACAGATCGTGATCACCGCTTCGGCGCCCCGTCGAACGGCCTCCTTGAGGAGCAGGTAGCCCATGCGAACGCCGACCTCGTGCAGCGTGCCCGTATGCGAGCTGCCGCAGCACTTCGTCTTCAGCGGGAATGGTTCAACCGGTACGCCCACCGCGTCGAGAAGCTCATCCATGCGGGTCGGATTGCCATCGCGATCCGCTTCACCGTAGGGCCGGACCGCCTGACAACCGTAGTAGCAGACCACCTTCCCTCCCGGCCAGGGCCTGACCGTTTTCGCGCGGAAGCGATCGGGCCCAATATCGGTGTAGAGCATGTCGAGCGCATGCCGCACACGCACGTGGGTAATGGCCTGCAGGTCGCTCGCCGGCATGAAACCTCCCACGGCTTCGCGCATCTGCGGGTAGCGCTCAACATAGTCAATGCACTTGCGCAGCGCGAGGTAGCAGGCGCTGCACGGGGCCACGATGTCGTGCGAACCGCTCTGATAGGCAAGCCGCAGGTTTCGGGCCGACAGCATGCAGGATTGCCGGGCGTCCACCGACATGTACGCCTGGGCGCCGCAGCAGCTCCAGTCCGTGAGTTCCTGCCATCCTACGTCGAGGAGCCTGAAGACCTCCAGCAGGCTCTCTTCGTAGGCTATGCCGGTGCCCTTGATGGCGCAGCCGGGATAGTACGAGTAGCGCCTCGGCGCCCCGCCCGGCGGCTGCGTACGAAGCATATCCAGGCCCCGGTTCGGCATTCAGGCCGCTTCCTTTCGCGGCGCCGATGCGCGCTGAAACTCAGCCAGCCGGTGTATGGGCTCCATGTTCAGGCGCAAGCGGCCCGTTCGCCACAGTCGCCAGCCCGTCGAGATCATCCCGAGCAGCGCGGCCGGGTTCGACCGCAGCGTCATCCGCGCAGCCAACCAGAAGTCCGAGCTCCGGCCACGGGTTCGGACCATGCTCATGAACTCGTCCGACAGGACGGGCACGGCAAACCGCCTGGGGTAGGTCCGCGTCTCGATCGCCTCACGCTTCAGGGCGAACATCAGGTCGGCGACGTTGATCTTCTGTGGGCACGCCGACACGCAGGCATAGCAACTGGTGCAGAGCCAGATCGAGCGAGACTGGATGGCCTCCGATCTGAAGCCCGACCTGACGAGCGCGATCAGCCGGCGCGGAGTGACATCCATGTAGATCGAGAGCGGACAGGCTGCCGAACAGCTCCCGCATTGCGTGCAGGATGCGATGCGTTCGCAGCCGGGAAGGGCGGCGAACTTGCCGGCCCAGGCGCCATCAGCCTCGCGCTGGAACTTCAGCTCTCGTTTCATCGCCTCGCCCCTTGTCCTTTGCCTCAAAGCTCGCGGCATTGCCGCAGGCGCTTCAGGGGATCTACTCGCGGATCACCTCTACGCGTATTGCGTGAGCCGAGCAGGATATGCACGGGTCGTAGTTACGAACCGCCTGCTCACAGTGTTTGGTGAGAACCTCCTGGGGCGCGTCGGCGAAAGTTGGCGCCAGCTCCCACAGGTCCGCCTCGATGGACTTCTGATTCTGCGACGTGGGCGGGACGATATTCGCGTTCACAATGCCCCCTGCCGCATCGAGCGCATACCGGTGATACAGGATGCCTCGCGGCGCCTCGGTACATCCCCACCCAACGCCTGCCTTTGGCGGAACCGGTACCGCCGGGACCTCCGGCTCCTCATATGCGTCGGCGATCCGAACCGCTTCCTCGCAGGCATGCACCATCTCGACACACCGAACGACAATGGACCGGAACGGGTTGAGAACGGGCGGCGCCAGGTCCGCGTCACGTGCGCACTGCTGCGCCATCGGCGACAGCACGTCGTGATTCAGGTTGAACCGGGCTATCGGCCCCACGGAATAGGAACCATGGTCACGATGGGTGCAGTGCAGAGCCGTCGAACGTGCCACGTGGTCTTCGGAGAAGTGGTTCTCGAACTCGGAACAGTCTATGCAAAGCCCATCGGTCGAGGCGATGTTCCCCTCATTCATCGGGTACTCGCGGCCATTGCGCAGGGCGACGAACTCCGTCGGGCGCTCGAACGCGGGATAGGGGAGTCCCGCAGCCCAACGGACACCGGCCACGGCGATTTCCAGGGCAGCTTTCAACGGCTCGATCATCGCACGCACATCGCGCTTCTTCGGCGCCCGGTAAAAGCCCCCGACACGCACGTTGATGGGATGGATCTCACGTCCGCCGATCAGCGTCACCAGATCGTTGCCCACCTTCTTCAACTGGAGCGCCCGCTCGACCACCGACCGGTGGTCCTTGGCCATGCCGAGAGCGTCATCGCAGCCAAGGTAGTCCGGGGCATGCAGCATGAACACATGCAGGGCGTGGCTCTCGATCCACTCGCCACAGTAGAGCAGCTTGCGAAGATCGCGGATGCCCTCAGGAACGGTGACGCCGGCGAGCCGCTCCAGCGCATGCACGGAACTCATCTGATAGGCAACGGGGCAGATGCCGCAGATGCGGGCGGTGATGTCGGGCGCTTCGCGATAGTCTCTGCCCACCAGCAGGGCTTCGAAGAACCGTGGCGGCTCGAAAATCCGGAACTTCACGTCCGACACTGAACCGTCCTTGAGTCGGAGCTGAATGCCCCCTTCTCCTTCAACCCTGGCAAGCACGTCAACCCTAACGGTTCGGCTGCTCATGAGCCTCACCTTCCCTGCGGAACGGCTCCGCATAGGCATTGAACGTCCGAAATGCACGAACGATATCGGCCTCGGCGACTCCGTTCGCTGCCCACCAGCTTCCGAGAGCGGCGCAGTTCGGCGTCTCCTTCGGACCGAAGCATCCGTAGCAGCCCCTGCCATGGGTCGGGCATAGCGCACCGCATCCCGCCTGAGTCACCGGCCCCATACATGGCACGCCTTCGGCGACCATGACACACACGGCCCCTTTGCGCTTGCACTCCATGCAGACGCTGTAGGTGGGCAGGCGAGGCTCACCACGATGGAGCAAGCTGATGAGGACCTCCAGAAGCTGCTGTTTGTTGATCGGGCAGCCCCGCAGCTCATAGTCAACGAACACGTGGTCGGCTACGGGCGTTGACTTGGCGAGCGTCTCAAGATAATGGGGCTGCGCATAGACCGCCTTGCTGACCTGGCGGGCATCTCGGAAGTTGCGGAGTGCCTGGATTCCGCCGGCGGTCGCGCAGGCCCCAATGGCGATCAGGACCCGCGACGCGCGGCGGACCCGGTGGATACGCTCCGCATCGTGAGGAGTGCTGATCGAGCCTTCCACCAACGAGATATCGAACGGACCCTTCCCGTACGCGCTCGATGCTTCCGGGAAGTAAGCGATCTCGACCTCTCCCGCCACATCGAGCAGCTCCTCCTCGCAGTCCAGCAAGCTGAGCTGGCACCCATCGCATGACGCGAACTTCCACACCGCCAGACGAGGGCGACGCCCTCCTTCCGTCTTCACCTTCGCACGCTGGTCCCTAAGCACTGGTATCTCACTCCATTACAGCTCGCGCTTGCCGAAAAACGGTTCGATATCGGAGTGTCGAAACACCGGTCCGTCCTTGCAGACAAGCTTGGGACCGCACTGGCAGTGTCCGCACAGCCCGACGGCACACTGCATGTTGCGCTCCATCGAAAGGAAAACCTGTTCGCTGCGAACACCCCGCTCGGCGAGGTGCATCACGGCGAAGCGCATCATCACTTCCGGTCCGCAGATCATGGCGGTCGTGCGCTGCGTGTCGAACGGAGCGCGGCTGATGAGCGTCGTCACGACACCCACATTGCCCCGCCATTGGCCCGTTGCGCGGTCCACGGTAACATGGACGTCGAGATCGAGCTGCGACCGCCACTTTTCCAGCTCCGTGCGATAGAGGATGTCTTCCGGGCTTCTCGTGCCGTACAGCAGCACGATTTTCCCGTAGTGATCCCTATGCGCAAGGAGGTAATAGAGGGCCGATCGCAGTGGCGCAAGCCCGATTCCGCCGGCGACCAGCACGATGTCGTTGCCGAAGGATTCCTCCACTGGCCAGGCTGTGCCGAACGGGCCTCGGACTCCGATCGTGTCTCCCGGGTGCAGCTTGCGCATCGCCTGCGTGACGATCCCCACCTCACGCGTCGTGTGCAGGAGCGGCCCATCCCGACAAGGGTCGCCGGAGATCGAGATCGGCACTTCACCGATGCCGAACAGGTACAGCATGTTGAACTGCCCAGGCTTGAATCTGTCGCCTATCCCCTTGTCCTCGGGACGGAGCTCGAGCGTGAAGGTGTCCAACGTCTCCTGTCGGATTCGGCTCACCCTGTAGCGGTGCGGAAGCATCGGGTCCGGCCGGGCCGCCTTGCGGCCGTCGCGCCGATAGCCCGCAGCTCGCGCGGGTTCAGCCGGGACAGGCTTAGTAGCTTCTGCTGTAGACATCGAGCAACTGCAATCTGGTTGCGCTGAGGCGCTGTTCGACGACGGCGGCGAATCTCTTCAGCAGCTCGAAACCGAGGGCCGGGTCCTCCTCACATCTGGCGCGGAGCTGCTTCCCGTCAAGGGCAAAGGCGTGAGTCTCTTCGAGGGCGCGTGCATCGAGACGCCAACGGTACGGCGGCACGAGCCACGACCACCCCAGAACATCGCCTGGTCCGAGGGTCTGGATGACGATGGAACCGCGTTCCAGATGGAACGCCTCAAGGGAAACCTTGCCGTCGGTGATCAAGAAGAACTGATTTGCCTCGTCTCCCTCGCTGAAGATCAACCGATCGGCAGGGAACTGGACGGCTGTTGCGCATGACGTGATGACTTCCACATGCTTGGGCTCGAGGCCCGCCAGAAACGTGTGTTCTGCCAGGCTAGCCGGGAGCGTTTGCATCACTGACCTCCTTTCGTCCGGCGTTTGCAGGCATGTCGCACTCAACCGCCGGACGGCCTTGACTGCTGCGGCGTATGCGGCCCAGGACCTGAGTTACGTCAATGCCGACAGGACACCAGGTCAGGCATCGGCCGCAACCCACGCAGCCCGGACTGCCAAACTGATCCACCCACGTAGCGAACTTGTGTACCAGCCACTGGCGGCAGCGTGCCGAAGGGCTGTAACGGACACTGCCCCCTGTGGCATACGAATAGGCCATCGTGAAACATGAGTCCGCGACGCGCGTCCTCTCGGCGTGCGCGCCATGGACATCAGTCGTGTCATGCACCGACGTGCAGAAACACGTCGGACACACATTCGTGCAGTTTCCGCACGTCAGGCAACGTGCCGCGACATCATCCCAGCAGGGCGATTCCAGGCTGTTGAGCAGGAGCTCACGCATGCCCGTCATGTTCACCCGATGGGGTCCCGCTTCACGCTTCGCGCGGTCCACCAGGGTTTTGGCCTGCACAATGTCGGTGTCTCGTGCCGGTTCGTGGGGTACGGCTTCCATGACCTCGGCCCCACGTTCCGATTCCACCGACACGATCAGGCGATGCTCACGCGACCGGAGCAGTTCGGTGATGACCAGATCGGCTCCAGGCCCGACGGCCGGACCTGTGCCCATGGAAGCGCAGAAACACGTGGAGCCGGCTCGCGTGCAGTTGACGGCAACGATCAGCGCGCGGCTCCGACGCGCCGCATAGATGGGATCGGCATGGGACCCGCCCAGCAGAACTCGATCCAGCAAGTTGAGAGCAGCGAGGTCGCATGCCCTGACACCCACCAGAGCAAGCGGAGCATCCGGGCCGGACTCCGTCACCAGGTGAAAACCGCCCGCATCACGCACGGCGCTCCAGAGCCGGACGTCGGGCGGATGGAGGATCGCCTTCCAGGGGTTCGCGCCAACGGTGTAACCGAAGAGGCTGCGCTCGTCCCGGCGCGTAAGCCGGTATCGAGCCGGTTCGGGGACGTCAACCCAGCCGATAGGCATCTCGTCGGTGGAGCCCAGGTCGTCATAGACAACTGCGCTATCGCGCAGTACAGGGCCCTTGACCTGATACCCCTGATGCTTCAGCGCTCCAAGGAGCGCGTCGAAGTCATTTGCTTCGACGGCGGCTGTCCTGATTGCCGCAATGGTTCGCGTCGCCATGCCTGGGTGTCCCCCAGCGGCCGGTCGCCATCGGTGCGTTGCCGGCTCGCGCCATCAAGTCGGACGGACAACGAAGCGTTTCTACTTGAAATCATATCACATCAAGTTGCGACGCGCAAGCACTTTGTGAAAAAAAGTTCGAGGTACTCCGGCAACCCGAAGGCGAGGATTGCATCGCCCCGAGACGCAGGAGGCAGATATCGGCTGGATGGACAACCAGTTTGTGATATGGGGCGCAATCCTGCGGCGCGTCTGCGGATCAGCGCTGCTCTGTTATGATGGTGATTCTGGAAACGCCGCAGAAGGCATCAGGCTGGTGGGTAATGAGCGGAATGTGGTAATGCCGGGCGCTGGCGGCCAGCCACGCAGCGTCATGGCTGATCGCGTGACCACGCTCATTCGATTCGCCGATCACCTCGGCCCACACTCGGGCCAGGCTCCGGTCCGCCGGCAGCAGCACATAACGCCGAAGAGCGGTATCCAGCCGCAACTGATGCGAAGGCGCGAATCTGTAGGTCGTGGCCCAGCGATGCAGCTCGCCCAGCGTCACGAAGGAAATGCAGAGGGTCTTCCGTGCAAGATGAACGTCGTAGAGCCGGGCGATCGGATTGTCGCTCAGATAGAGCCACACAACACACGTGTCAACGAGAACCGCTCGTTGCTGGTGAGCCTGAGGATGGCTCATCGCTCCGAGCGCCACATCCGCACGACGGCGATGAAGTCGCTCGGGCCGAGCATCCCGAAATCGCCGCTCAAGTCAACCGGGTCCGCCACCGGTTGGACGCCCTGAGCCCGTATCAGCCTCTCAAGGGTCCTGCGCGGGCTGGCCAACTCCGCCGGAAGCTCGCGTCGCCGCCTGGGACCGCCGTGGGTTGAGGGTGACCAGCGAGCCACCTCGGCATCCTCGAACATAAGCCGGCCATCAGTCCGAACACTCGTCAGCCTTCCATCGCGAACCGCCTTGTAGACGGTCGCCAGGCTGACTCGCTTGCGCTCCGCTGCTTCCTGAGCTGTCAGCAGCACCCTGGGCAGTTCCGAATCCTCGTGCATGTGTGCCTCGCAGATAAGGATACCAACTCGGCGTCAGGGATAGGATACTCTTCGCCGTCATCCGCTGACGCGCATGCCGAAGGTGGGCGTCAGCTCTGGGGGACGCACGAGGCGGAATCCGACATGGCCGCGTGGAATACTGGGCCGTGTTCCCCTCTGCATGGAGGATCTGCCTATGACTGGCCTCGACATGATGCGCAACCCGCTGACCGATAACGCGCGTCTCGCTCTCGACACGATCAACCGAGAGCCGACGGATGGCATTCCCGCATGGCTGCTCAACGTCATGGAGCACGCACATATCGGCAGGCTTGCGGGACTTTCGGACGATGCCTACATGCGGGAGCCGGAAGCCACGTACCTGGCAATGCAGCGAGCCCTCGGCGTGAGCCTCATGGACCAGTACCTGTGGGACAACCCGCTGACCATGGGTGACAAGGGCTACGAAGGGCGCGAACTCGGCGCGACAACCGGCGGCGGACCGCCGGTCCTCGACGGCATCGTGATTGACAGTCCCGAAGCGGTGGTTGAGCACCTTGAGCGGGTCGTGTTCCCTTCTCTCGTGCGCGCCGAACACATGTTTGACGAAGAGGCTCGCTGCCACGAGATCATGAGCACGGAGATCGCCCTGCAGGAACGTGTCGGTCCCACCATGCTCAAGAGCGGATACGCGTTCGTCGCATTCCCCTGTCTCGCCTATGGAACCTACGGCTATGAGCCCTACTTCTCGGCCTATGCGCTATACCCCGAGGTGATGGAGCGCCACTTCGCGCTGCAAGCCGACCTGGCGCTTCGCAACAATCGAGCGGCCGCCCGGGCCTATGTCGAGGGCGGACTGCCGCCACTCTACAGGCTCGATCACGATATGGCCGACTCGCGCGGCACACTGGTCAGGATCACGACACTCGACAGGCTCTGGTTCCCGCATTTCGCCCGCTGCCTCGAACCGCTGCTCAAGACCGGCGTGAACCTGATCTGGCACTGCGACGGCAACCTCATGGAGATGGTGCCCCGCCTGCTCGACGTCGGCATCGCAGGATTTCAGGGCTTCCAGTACGAAGACGGCATGGACTACGAGCGCATTTGCCGCATGAAGACCCGCGACGGTCGGTCGCTGATCATCATCGCCGGCGCTTCCGTAACGCGCACGCTCCCGATGGGCGCTCCCGACGACGTGAAGAAAGAACTCGACTGGCTCGTCAAGAATGGCCCGCCCGTGGGTCTCTTCCTCGGCGGATCGAGCAGCATCGCCCCCGGCGTGCCCTGGGAGAACATGGTCACCCTCAAGGAAGGGCTCGCCTACTATCGGCGGTATGGCCGGAAGGGCTTAGCATGACACACCCTCGGCCTTGGGCCAAACCCGCGCCGGGGGGGGCGAAAGATGGAAAGGACACTCAGATGGACTGGACACTCAATGATGTAGACCGCGCCGTGTACCGTGACGAGATCGAGCCGTGGCTGCCGGATCGCATCCTCGACTTCCACGTGCACGTCAATCTGCCGGAGCACACCGGGCCGATCGCGCCCGAGAGGATCGCGGCGAACTGGGCCATGGAGGTCGGCACGGCGCAATCGTGGGAGGAACTTCGCGCGACCTACGCATCGCTTTTTCCGACCCGGGAAGTGGCGTGCGTGGCTTTCGGAACCGTCTATCGGGAGACCCTCACCGACGCCAACAACGCCTACGTGCTGGCCGGTGCGGCCGATCCGGCGAATCGCGCCGTTCCCCTCATGTGCACTCGCCCCGAATGGCCCGCCGACAAGGTCGCCGAAAGCCTCCGTCCCATAGGTCCCATCACTCACCTCGGTCCCATCGGCCCGAGCCCCAGCGGCTTCGCCGGCATCAAGCCCTATCCCGATGTCGCCCCCGAGGGCGATGAGAGCATCTACGCCTTCGTGCCCCATGCGCACCTGCGTGCCCTCAATGAAGCGGAGGGAATACTCATGCTCCACCTGCCTCGTGCGGGTCGGATCGGTGACCCGGCCAACGTGCAGGAAGTGCGCGAGATTCGCCTGCGGTACCCCCGCATCAAGATCGTTATCGCCCACGTTGGCCGAGCCTACTGCCTGCCTACGGCCGAGCGCGGCTTGCCGGGCCTGGCCGATGACGATGGGGTCTTCTTCGACATATCGGCCAACCTGAACGCCGACGTCTTCCGCTATGCGCTCGACACCATCGGTCCCGATCGCTTGCTGTTCGGCTCCGACTTGCCGATCACCCTCATGCGCGGCATGCGGGAGCACGTCGGCGAGAAGTACATCAACTACACGTCGGCCCCGTATAGCTGGAACACCAACCGCAAAAGCCCCGACGAGGAAGCGGGCTACACCTTCTTCCTATATGAGGAGATTCGGGCGCTCATCGCCGCAATCGAGCGATCCGGGCTCGGCAAGGCCGCCATGGCCCGGATCATGCATGACAACGGGGCAGGTCTGCTGGGGAGGTAAGCGGCGTCGGAAACGGACCCGCCCCTTGCCGGCGCACACCCTCACCGGTCTGCCCCCGGCAAGCGGAAGATCGCCCATTGGCAGGCTGCACAATGCGCGCATGACACCTGGGAGGGCGCAGGTCCTTGGGAGGGCGAGGCTCCCGCCGAGCCGCATCGCGTACAACCCCGCCGGGGAGGGCGAGGCTCCCGCCGAGCCGTGGGAGGCGCCAGAGGCGGTCCGTGACCTGCTCGCTGGCCTGCCAACGGAGTGCGTTGAGATCATCCCGATCCACGCACCTTCGGAGGTAGTGTAGATGGCCGAACCCAAGCTATTCGACTGCGTCGAAATGAAGAACGCCATCCAGACCAAGCCGGCGCTCATGTTCGCAGGCATAACCGCCGGAGAAGAGGCCTCCGGCGAACAGCTCGATGAAGCTGCCGTCGCCCATGTCCATGAAGCGCCCGCGTCCGTCGCCCTCGCCCCACTTGTGGACCTGCCTCATGCCGAATCCGTCCCTGAAGAGGGCGACCGACTTGTCGAGGTCGGCGACCGTGATGGCGATGTGATGGAGGCCCGAGCCAGGGACGCGCTTCTTCGCAGGCTCCTGGTTCTGAGCCGAGCCGCTCGCGCATAGGTGGCAGGCGATGGCCGCACAGAAACTATTGAGGGCGAGGTCGCACTGGGGGGTCTGCCATCATCTGTCCTGCTGCTGAAGGTCAGGTACCATGCCGAAGGCCATGCCGGAACGGCATGGTCAAGAACCACACTGGAGCACCAAGATCGTGCGATCAACGTTCGCCCTGTCCCTTCTAA
>DYKI01000286.1 GCA_020722705.1 Chthonomonas calidirosea
CGTGCAAATTCGCTGCCTTGCCCTCTGGCTGCATATCTTGTGACGACACTATCTACGAGCTCGCGCTGCAAGCCAGGCTCCGCGACGACCGCACCAACGCGCTCGACATCAACGGCGTCGACGCCCCCCGTTCTGACATCCTTCCAGTCGCCGTCCCGGACCACGACGCCGGGCTATCTTCGTTCGCCCCGGCGCCGCCTCGCTTCCTCAAATCGCTCCCCGCCGTTCTCGCCGCCAAATAACGCCGCCAGATTTACGCGGATTCAGAACGCCGGCAACAGGTGGAATCGATCAAGATCAATCCTCCTTACATTGAATGGTGTCGGCGGCTTCGAGATGCCCATCGAGCCAGCTTGAGAGCCATGTGGGTCAAGGCGGGGTGTCGGCGCGTCCTCATCCGCGCAACGCGCGATCTGAGTGCCCCGTTTTTCGTGACTCGCGTCACTCGGCATCTGCGGAAAGAGTAGCAGCCAAGACAAGTCACGCAAGCGACTTCAGTCTAAACCTGGGATGCCAGACGGCCTGAATGGTGAAGACTGCAGGGGATCTTTCGCGCCAGGCTTTACGCGTGAGGCGTCAAGAATCGATCCATGCCGCAGAACGCATCGGCGGTGGGAACTCTGATATGAAGCTTGCGCCCTTTCAATTTGACCAGCAAGACGTTCGCGTCGTGCAAGACCCGGACGGCGAGGTCTTCTTCGTCGCCCACGATATCTGCAATGTGCTCGGCATCGTCAAGTCGGAGCAGGCCTACAGCCGACTCGACGACGATGAAAGGGGTATCCGTACTGTAGGGACCCCAGGCGGGCCGCAAGAGATGGTCGTTCTCAACGAGTCAGGCCTGTACAGCCTGATCCTGAGTAGTCGCAAGCCGAAGACCAAGTTGTTCAAGCGCTGGGTGACGCATGAAGTTCTCCCGTCGATTCGTCGTACCGGCGCCTACAGCAAAAACGAAACCGCACTGCCGTCGCCCAAGCCCAAACCGAAGGCAAAAGCCAAAACGCCCGCGCTTGCGCGCCCCAACTCAGTGCCGACTGGCTGGCCCGTGCCATGTCCAGCGCACAACGGCTCCTACAGTTGGCCGAGGGCCGGGTCGGCATGGTCGACATCTCCGAGCAGTTGCGCGAGTTTTCCTATCCGGACGTTGCGATGGGCATGGCCGCGCTCCTGTTCGCCCGGCAGCGCTTCGTCGTTGAAATGCAATCGCTCGAATCCGCCCATCTGCGCGTGCTGAGCAAGCAAGAACACATCGTCGACGTGGGCGCCGAGAAGTGGGCTGATCAATGCGTGGCCAAGTTGAAGCGGGAACACGTCGTCGAACTCGCGCAGGCGACCATGCGCAAACTCGCCTGATGAGCGAAGCCGACACCCCCATCCGCGCCATCGACAGCCTGCGCGCCAGGCTCAACATCACCAATCGCGAACTCTGGCTGATCCTGGGGCAGTCGCGCGAAGTCGTGGAAAGCTGGTTCAACGGTGCCGAGCCGGACGATCTCGACGCGCCGCGGATCACCAAACTCGACCGGGCCGTGCAAGCCCTGTCACCCAAGTTCGACGTTTTCGAGCCGAGATTTCGGTCAGAAGCCCTGTCATGGCAA
>DYKI01000117.1 GCA_020722705.1 Chthonomonas calidirosea
AATAGGGGGGCGCAATGAATTGCGCCCCTACCTGGTCGAGATGTCGAGCGGCGTATAGATAAGGTCGGCCCCGGCAATGATGTCGGACCCGCCTGCGAACGGAGCCTCCATATTGGCGAGGATGGTGCTCAGGATGCGTCGCTTCTTCTCGCCGTTGATGGGCACGGCCTCGCGCTCCTGGAACTTCAGGCTGCACAGCACGACGCTGCCCTTGCCGATGGGATACTCGACCATGCCGCCCACGCTGTCCAGAGGCCGGACGCGCTTCGCGAAGTCGGGCGGACGCACTGCGAACAGGCGCAGGTTGTCAATGCCCACTACGTTTGCGGACTTGCTGACCTTGTCCCAATCCACGATGCGCAGCGTGATGCGCTTGCCCTCGAGGGGCGGCTTGATCTCGAAGGTCTGGGGCTCATTGTTGGGCTTCACGGCCAGCTCGACGGTCCGTCCGCCCTCGGTGGAGAGGGCAATCTTCGTGACGAGATGGTAGAAAGCGTTGCCGGCCCATTCGATCCGCTCGATCTTCTGCGCCCTCGGCAGCGCCATGGTGAACTCGGGCTTGTCGGTCTTCAGGTCGAACGAGAAGATGTACTTCCACGCGTCCGCCGAGAACATGCCATTGACGATGTTGTAGTGGTAATCGCTGGGCATCTTGCCGAACGGCGCGATGTCGGTCAGGTCCACGCAGTGGCTGAAGACGTCCGAGGCGACGAACTCGTCGGCGGTCCATCCGAAGATGCGCTCGCCCGAGTACATGACGATATCGGTCAGGGTCAGCCCGGCAGTGAGCGCGCTCCGATCCGCCGGCCATACCACGCGCTCCATGCGGAACGGACGGATCATGTGCGACTGGCCCACAATGGCGTTGAAGTCGGACAGACCCTCCGGCGTCAGTCCGTGCAGCATGAGCCGTCCGCCGGATTCGACGAACCTCCTCGCCGCGCCCGAGGCGATCTGCTTCAGATTGGCCGGTGTCGCCTCCACGATGGCCAGGCGTCCGGCTCCTGCACCGGCGACAGCCTCGCGAGCGCTCGCGACGGGTGTGTGCTTGAGGCCCACGGCATCGAGCGCTTTCGCGAAGATCGGATCGGCGCCGACGCACGTCTTAACGTTCCGATAGACCCGCTTGTAGGCCACGGCCCGATGGAGCAGGTTGAGCAGCAGACGCTGGGCAGCCGCGCTCCGATCAATATTGGCGCCGACGGTAAGCTGACAGAGCAGCATGAGCCCGGTGTCAACGGGTATCTCGATGAGCGCCGAGTTGGCCAGGCGCGCGTGGCACTGGATCAGCGAACGGGCGCCCCGAGCGGGCTTGCCGTAGGCGTTGCGGTAGACGGGCACATTCACGCCCCAGGTCCAGAAGTCCTCGGATCGAAGACCGGCACAGGCGGGGTTCGATGCGTCCTCGATGTAGGCGGTCCGGCCCGTGTTCGCTGTGGTCTCGATCGGGACGGGGAGTCCTTGATAGCGCAGGGGATGCGTCTGATCGAGCACCACCACTCGCTTGCCCGAGGAAGCCCACGCCGCCAGCCGACTGGAAGCGCTGGTGGCCGCGTCCAGCGCGTCGGGACCGATGAGCAGCACGGTGGCCGACTTGGGCAGCGCCGCCAGACTGCCGACGGCGGTGAACCGAACGCCGCGAGAGGTCAGGAACCGCGCGACCTTCTGTCCGGGATCGAACACGGCCAGTTGGGCAGCCGCAACGCCCTTGAGAGCCGCAGGCGGTGTGGCCGTTTCGATGACCGAAAGGGGCTTGCGGTCGCTGAAGACCTGCTTGCCTCCAGCGGTGAGGGTCACGAGGAGGGCGCCGTCGGCACGGCGTTGCCCGCGCGTGAGCTTCGGCATGGTCAGCGTCAGCGGAATCTGCACATAGTCGCCCGGAGGCACGTTCAACACCCGCTTGGCGCCGGCCAGGTCCTTGCCGGCGAAGCGGAGCTTCCATTCGATGGTCAGCGGATCGGCGTACTGCGTGTCGTTGTAGACGCGGAGCGTGCGCGCAATCTTACCACCGGACGCAAAGGTGCGGTCCCATTCGCGCACGAGCACGGCACGCGGGGCATTGGAGCCGTACTGGCCGACGGCATTCTCCTCGCCCATCCAGAAATGCCACGCCGCGATGCCCGCCCATCGGTACCCCTCGTTGAGCATGCGGGCGACCACGCCGGCAGCCGGTCGCGCCTGGGCCTTGCCCTCGAACGCCCGCTCGCCGCCGAAGTAGGCGTAGTCAAAGGGGTTGATGCCGGTGGCAAAATAGTCCTCGCCGAGGAACCGTGGGCGCTTCTGGTCCCATGTCCATCGGCCACGGCCTCCGGCAGTGGGATTCGGTTCGTAGGCCAGGTCCGGATAGCGCCCGTCTCGCGGCTCGAAGACGTAGTGGTCGCCGTGGACCGGCATGGTCTGGGCCTTGTGAGCGCCGCCGCCGTCGTTCATGACCGATCGGGTCGGATCCGCCTGCATGACGGCGTCGGCCACAACCTGCACCTCCTTCTCGAAGGCGTCCATGTGCTCGCCATGCAGGTTGATGCAGTTGATGTAGAGCCACTCGTTCTCGATGGACCAGATCATGATGGACGGGTGGTTCCGTTCACCCTTGACCTGGGCGATCATCTGGTCCTTCCAGTTGCGCATGAGCTGCATCTTGATCGGAGAGTTGTAGAGCTTGCGCAGATCGGGATCGTTCTCCATGGCGTGGTAGCCGATGCGCTCGCCGTCGAGCAGCCCGGATCGGCGGATCACCACGCCATTGCGGTCGAAGAAGTCGAGCGCCTCGTCGGGCGACATGCCCATCCAGCTCATGCCCCAGAATCGCTGCATGCGCTGCTCGGTTCGGCGGTAGTTGGCCAGCCACTCATCGGGAGTGCGCCCTTCTTTGAGATCGGCCCACAGCCGCCAGACCACCCCGTTGAGGCGGAACATGGCGCCGTCAATGGTCCATTCGCGGAAGCCGAAGGGCGTCTCGGCAATGTCCGCCGGTTGCCCGCCGACAAACGTGGTTGTGCGCAGCGTGTACATGTGGGGATTGTCGGGCCACCAGAGCTTCGGATTCGTCCACGCACCGTGCGCGACGACCCTGGCAGGCGTGCCGTCCGATACGGAGAATGGCACACGGGGCAGGGCGCACGCGACCTCACCGGTTTCGGAGTCCACAGCCTCGCAGAGCACTTCGCCCGATACGGCGGCGGCCCGGCCCAGCACGGTCACGTCCACCGCCAGCTCTTTCCGCGCCACGGAGGGCTGGACGAACACGTCGGCTGCATAGGCGCTTCCCGCGCAGACCAGCTCGGGCGTGAAGAGGATGCCCGACTGGGCGTGGTTCCAAATGGGGTACGCCAGGTCCTGAAAACCCTCCTCGAAAAAGCGAACGGGCAGGTTGAACTTGCGGCGCAGCTTCATGGCGTCGCCGGGATTCGTCGAGAAACCGTACCATGCATCCCTGATGCCGACGAGCGCTTCGTTGATGCCAGGCTTGACGGCCTTCGTGATGTCTATGTCGAACCTGGCGAACGGGTTCTTGTTGAAGCCGCAGAGCGTGCCGTTGACCACGACCGTCGTGTTGAGGTTGTTCTGCGGGAAGGTGATGAAGAAGGAGCGGCCCGCACAATCCTCAGGCACCGACACCCGCGTGCGGAACCAGAGGCGATGGGCGAAGATCAGGTCGGGCCGCAGCTTGTTCTTGTCGCCCGGCACTTCGATGGCGCTCCAATGGGGCTGCTCGGGCATACCCTCCATGGGCACGGCCACGTCAAAGGGGGGTATCTGCTCGTCGTGGCGGCACACCTCCCACAGACCCTTGAGCGCCACCGCCGAGCGTGCCGCCGGGCCTTTGGGCGACGGCAGGGAGAAGACCGTGGCAGCCGCCTCGTCGTCGCGCGGCGAGCGGCCCGACCGATCCGGAGGCCAGGGACCGTTGGGATGGAACGTTCCACGCGTCAGGCACAGGGCATCCGATGCATAGAGCACGCGCCCGGGCTTGCCCTTGTCGTCCTGCGTCGGCATGAGCCGCACTTCGAGGGTGTGCTTGCCAGGCGACAGAGTGCGCACACCCAGCTTCAGCCACGCGACCTCGCACCATTCGGCGATCTCCATCAGGTCGGTGGTCAGCTCATCCGGCTTCACGCTCGTCCAAGCGCCGTCATCAATCCGCCACTCGAACGGCGACCGCACAAACTCGAAGCCGATGCGGTTCCAAATCTCCCACTCGCCCGCTTGGGTCACCTCGAACATGTAGCCCACCAGACCGCCGCCGCTCGGCAGCTCTGCCGCGACCTTCTCGGCATCTATGGACACATGGAGCCACTTTCGGTTGGATAGCAGCTCCTCGCGCCCCCATCCGGCAGAACGCTGACCGAGGTTCGTGGTTGTGGGCGATTCGCCTTCGATCCAGACAAACGGCGGAGCTGCGTATGCCGA
This sequence comes from Chthonomonas calidirosea, assembly GCA_020722705.1. Classification (GTDB taxonomy): domain Bacteria; phylum Armatimonadota; class Chthonomonadetes; order Chthonomonadales; family CAJBBX01; genus JAAYVH01. The sequence goes on from DYKI01000117.1 coordinate 4,411, forward strand.
CATGGCCAACGTCAGCAGCGCCCAGATTGGGCAAAAGGTGGCGAGGTGTTTTCTGGTCATAGAACAACTCCTCGAATGCGGAGAATCGCTCGGTTGTCGGGCTCGAGGCGTGGGACGCTCATGGGTTCGGCAACGGTGCCGTGCCGTCCTGCCGGAGCATGACGCCAGGCCGATGCGCCCGGTCGGCCCCAAAGACAAGGCTCCCCACGCCCCGACCGGAACAATCGGGGACAGGGGAGCCGATGTCGGCACTCTCCAGATGCGGAACCTGAGATCTCAGATTCCGGAGAGAGCCTACCGATCCTTCGGCGGCACGCCCATGCCGCTCCGATCCGGATAGGGCGGCTTGGTCACGGGCTTGTAGGGCTTGTCCTTGATGGCGTCCAGCATCAGCTTGATGGCCGCATCGAGCTGCGGATCGCCATCGTTCTGCATGAGCGCCGGATCGTCGAGGACCTCGATGTCCGGATCAACGCCGTGCCCTTCGATGCCCCACTTCTTCTCGTTTTCGAAGAAGGCGAAGTTGGGTGTGGTGACGACGGCGCCGTCCACAAGCTGCGGGAATCCGCCGATGCCGACCACGCCGCCCCACGTGCGCGTTCCGATGAGCTTGCCCGCCTTGGCGGCGCGGAAGTACCACGGGAAGAGATCGCCGCCCGATCCGGCCAGGCCGTTGATGAGCATGCATTTGGGCCCATGATGCGCATCAGACGGCCACGCGCTGGCATGGCCGTAGCGTCCCGTCCAGTAGTTGTACAGCGGACGCTCAAGCAGCTCGACGAACCGATGGGGCACCTGCCCGCCGCCGTTCCAGCGCTCGTCAATGATGAGCGCATCCTTGCCGCGCTGACCGACAAGCTGCCGAACGAGATCGTTCTGGCCGTCAACGCCGGTGTTGGGCACATAGATATAGCCGACCCGCCCACCGGTCTGCTTGTCCACGTAAGCGCGATTGCGCTCGATCCACGCCCGGTAGCGAATCTTGCTTTCGGAGGAGTCGAGATTCACAGCGACATCGCGGGCCGACGTATCGCGCGTCGGCTTGTCGCTCACGGTCAGCGTGACCGTCCTGCCGGCCAGCCCGACGAAGGCAGCCCAGGGGTCCTTGGCCGTATCCACGGGGACACCATTGACCGCAAGAAGATAGTCGCCTTCTTTGACCTTGATGCCCGGAGCGCCAAGAGGTCCTCGCGCATCGGCATCCCATGGTGCGCCACGGTATATCCTGGCGATGCGGTAGGCGCCGTTCTCCAGCGCGAAGTCCACGCCCAGCATGCCAACGGGCACGCTTGGCGCCGGCGCCGTGTCGCCGCCTCCGTAGTAGGCATGTCCCACGTTCAGCTCCGCAATCAGCTCGCCGATCACGTAGCCTACATCCTCGCGGCTGGCGCAGTCGTCGAGCATGGCGGCATACTGCTCGCGCATCTTCGGCCAATCAACGCCGTGCATGTTCGGCGCATAGAAGAACTGCCGCATGATCCGCCATGCTTCATTGTAAATCTGCTTCCACTCGACGCGGGGATCAATGCGCACGGTCATGCCGGTCGTGACCACGGCCTCGCCCGATGCGCCCGCCGAGGCGTCCTGTATGGATGCCGACGAGCCTCGCATGACGAGGAGCTTCTTGCCGTCGGCGCTGATATCGAAGCTCGAGGCGCCGGCCGCGACCACCTTCTCCTCTTTCTTCTCGTCCTTGATGTCGAAGAGCTTGATGGCGGACGGATCACTCGACCCTCTGCCCCCGACGCGTGCGAAGATGAGCTGGTTGCGGTCATTCACCGCGAGTCCCCCGAAGCTGCCCGGTTTAGGGGGAAGTTGCATGGCACGCGCCTCGAAGTCCTCGACCTCGATGGTGACCTTGAGCGGCTCCTTGGTCGCAGCGGCATCATTGGGTTTCTCGGGCTCTTTCGCACCGCCCTGAGCGGGCTGCTGGGGAGCGGCAGGTTTTCCGCCTTCGCGGCGCATGCGCACCTGGACGGTCTCGCCCTCGACGGTCGCCGTTCCTGCGGCCGTGTCTCCGGACACGCGCATGACGACGCTGACGTTGACGCCCATGGGCAGGACAGCGTTGAGCTTCAGCTCGGACGACGCAGGATCCCAGGCGCCCGAGACGCCGGCGCTGCCCATCGGCGTGTCTATTGTGCCGTTGACGGCATTGTTCAGACCGAGCTTCAGCTCCGCCGTGAACGTCAGGCTCCCGCTGGGGATGGCATCGCCCGAAGCAGTGCCGCTCCACTTGCCCGAGATGGGATCGTTTTGCGCCTGCGAGGACGAGCTGGAACCGATGAGGTCGTTGTCATTTACGGCCAACTGCGTCGAGGGCTTGGCGTCGTCCTTCTTCTGGTCCTTCCATGTCTCTTCATCGGTTCTCGGAAGGTAGGGTGATGCAATGTCGGCCTTGAGCGGTGCAGCCATCAGAACCTGGCTGTCCGTATACACCCACGTCGTGCCGAACTGCTCGTAGGTGGGCTGGAAGCTGCGCTGGCTGACCCAGTAGATCCACTCTCCCTTGCGATCGAAAACGGGCCTTGAGTCGGCGAACACGCCGCTCGTGAGACGATACTTCTTGCCCGTCTCGACCTCGTATACCCAGAGCGAGGATTGGCTGGGGCGATCATCCTGCCGGGCGTAGGCTATCCAGCGGCTGTCAGGCGCCCAGGATCCGTCCGGAGTATCCCCCCACGGATCGGTGTCCACCACCTTCGTCTCACCGGTGGCAATGGTGTGGAGCAGCAGTTGCCCGCTCTGGTCCACGAAGGAGATGTGCTTGGAGTCCGGCGACCAGCTCGGCCTGTACCGGAACAAGCCGCCGTCCTTCGTCAGTTGCCGGGTCTCACCCAATCCGTCCGACTGAGTGATGTACAGCTCGTACTCGCCGCTTGCATCGGACAGGTACGCGATCCACTTTCCGTCGGGGCTCCAGGCAGGATCGCGCTCGTTGGAGCCGTTGCTGCGCGTGAGGTTGCGCGGCATGCCATTCTTGGCCGGCAGCGTCCAGATATCGCCTCGAGCGGCGACAACGGCCCGTTTGCCTGTGGCCGAGATGCCCCATGAGGTGATGAACTTCGAGGCGTCAACATCACGGGCGCTCAGCGTGAGGCGTTCCCCCGGTATCCGAACCTCGACGGTGCGTACCTTGCCTGTTGGAATGTCCAGAAGGCACAGCTCGGAGCCCTTCTGGAAGACGATCTCGCCTTCGCCTCTGGGGCCGGGTCCATGCGACGCCCATTTGACGTCGAAGTCTTTGAAGGCCGTGATCTGCTTGCGGCGTCCGGTCGCCGTGTCGTAGACCCAGATGTTGGCGCGGTGCTCAGGTCCGGCGTCCGAGACGTAATAGACGCTCTTGCCCTGCCACATGGGGGCCGTATCGTTGCCTTCCCAGTCGGTCATGCGCTTGGACTTAAGCTCCTTGAGGTCGAAGAGCCATATGTCCGTCTGCATGCCGCCGCAATACCGCTTCCATGTTGCGAAATCCTGTGTATGCGGCGTGTATGCCAGCCATCGTCCGTCCGGGCTGATGCTCGCCATTGCCCCGTAAGGCACCGGCAGCTTCGTCGGCAGTCCGCCCTTGGCGGGTACCGTGTAGAGTTGCGACTGCCTGCTCAGGCCCATGATACTGGCCGAGAACAGCAGCTTGCCGTCCGGCAGCCACGCGTTGAGGATCTCGCCGGACGGATGGTGCGTGACCCTGTAAGGAACGCCGCCATCTACGGGCAGCGTGTAGATGTCGCGCCCCCCTTCGTAGTTCGCGACGAACGCAATGGACTTGCCGTCGGCGCTGAAACGGGGGAACGCAGGCGCGGATGCCGGAGCCGCCAGCGGCGACGCCATTCCGCCGTCTCTCGATACCAGCCAGAGCCGATTCGAGTATGAGAAGGCGATATGAGTCGAGCTGACGGCGGGATACCGCAGCATGCCGGCATGAGGCTTGACGTCCTGTTGGCCGGCCCACGACGGCGCGACCATGAAGACCAGAGCGCCGATCAGCAGGGGCAAACGCGAACGAATGCGCATTGAGACGGACCTCTCAGGTGATGATGTGATGCGGCCGACGTGCCCGAAGGCACGCTGGAAGTAGACAGGATTGAGGCTTTGCGAGTTTCACCGATCACTCAGGTGAGCGGGTGCCCGGCCATGCGGCCATAGCCCAGGAAAGCCAACGAACCGTCGGGCGATACGTTGAGGATGCCGAACGCGTTGCCCGCCTCGACATCGCCATCCACCATGGCAGCCAGGGCGATGTACGGGATGCCCGCGATGCGCCGCAAGTCGTTCTCGTGGCTGTGTCCCATCAAGACCGCCACGACCTTGCCCGATTGCTCAAGGATCGAGCGGATTTCCGGCGAGCTCTTGATGGCGTATGGGCTTTCCGTCGGCAGGTCGAGACGCTGATGCACAAGCACCAGCGTCTTGCGATGCGTCCGCGCCAGATCGGCGGCAAGCCACTCGCGCTGCGCTTTCGGGATGTCGGTGTCGGTCCATTCGAACGGCTCCTCGCCATAGGCCACGCCATCCTGGCGATAGCACGCATCCAGAATGACGCAATGGAAGCCGCGGATGTCGAACGAGAAATGGGCCTTTCGTTGACCGACGGCACGCAGAAACTGATCTTTGTTCAGGGTTGCGACGCAATGGTTGCCGAGTACGTGGTACCGATGGGACGCGCCTTTGCGAAACTCCTTCTCGATGGCGCGCAGATACGCAAGCTCGGCCTGGGCATCGGCCTTCGGACCGGTGTCAATCAGATCGCCCAACTGGACGACGGCGTCAACGTCGTGACGGCACCATGTGGCCGCGGCTTCGCGCATGCGATCCAGGGACAGACGATAGTGGCGCGATCCTCGCGCATCGGCGTCGGCATAGTGCACATCGGCACATACGCCTAAGCTCAGGCCCCGGGTTTCGGCACGTGAAGGCGCGGCGGCCGATGCGCCGATGGCGACAGCTCCGGCCTGAAACACGAACTCGCGTCGGTTGATCAGAGCGTTTTCCATCCCTGTTTCATTATCCCCCACAATGCGCCTCTGAGCGAAACCTCGCGGCATGCCGGCACGTCACCATGCATCGAGACGAATGGTATGACACCACCAGGCAACACGCTCAGTCCGAAGTTGCTGGCGCGACTGCGCAGCCGCAGGCCGGACGTGCGCGAGGCTGCAGAGAGGGAGCTTCTCGAACTCGGGCCGCGCGCCGTCGAGATGCTGCTGCGCACATTGGAGGCCGAGCGGCCCAAACGCGTGCGCAATCGCCGGATCGCCTATGCGTTGATCGCCATCTTCGCGCTGGCAACGATCGGCTCTTTGGTGACACCGGGAGGCCACACAACGATCAACTTTGGCCAGTTCTGGGTTGTTTTCGCGCTGCTGGCCGCGACCTCGATACAGAGGAACGCAGCGCAGGCCCTGACACGTTTCTCCGACAAACGTGCCATCGGCGCGCTCGCAGAGGCCCTGGACTACCACGACAAGGAGGTCCGCCAGGCGGCGGCACAGGCTCTGACCCGCATCCTGCCGGCCGTCAATGCCTCCGACCACGCGCTGCTCTCCTATGATGAGCGCCGGGCACTCGATCGGGCGATTGTCAAACCCGGAAACACGGAGCTGGCCGTCGCAGTTCTGCGCGCTTACGAGCAGATCGGCGACGCCGAGAGTCTGACACTGGTTGAGCGGATCGCCGAGGGCAAGGTGAACCCGATCCGCCACGAGTTGAAGCCAATCCTCAACGGGCTGTCGGTCGGCGTGCTCGCGTCGGTTTCGCGCGTGCCGCTCGATCCTGCTGTGATCGGCGAGGCGAAGGCCATCCTGCCTGCCATGCGCGTTCGAGCCGAGCTGGTTCAGGCCGCCCAGACCCTGTTAAGGCCCGCCCAGGCAGCCCCGGACGAGATGACCCTGCTGCGGCCCGCTGAGCCGTCGGCGCCTCGGGAGAACACGTTGCTTGTGCGCCCTGTCGGTGCGGACGATGCGGATGTCGAAACAAGCATCGCAACGGCCCCGGCCTCGGTTGCCGGCAAGGGGTCGGCGGATGTGAATGAGGTCGGTTCGGCTCCGACTGCGGCTCGGCAGGAGCCTCGCCCTCCCGACGACGCCCAGACCATCGCGCAAACCCCGTAGGCCTTCTGGGAAGGCGAGGCTCCGTGGGAGGGCGAGGCTCTGGAAGGGCGAGGCTCCCGCCGAGCC
>DYKI01000287.1 GCA_020722705.1 Chthonomonas calidirosea
ATGCGCTGGAGCAACTGAAGAAGACGGCGATCTTCTACGTCTTTGGGCATGGGGGAGACAACAATGTCTCTTGCCAGACATTCTGGGCGCCGGGCAAACAGAAGGACGCCTCATCCGGGTGGGGAGCCATAGTGCAGTCGGTGAATGATCGGAACTACCTCGTGCAGTACGGTGTCCCCGGGTCCACACCGCCAATACCGCCGATACCGAGCGACAACATCGTCGTGCTCGCCTCTGAGCCGTCAGGCGCGTTGTCCAAGGTGCTCCTCGCCGTCTATGAGGGGTGCGTCACGGCTGGTCTGTTCAGGACCAGTCCGACTAAGGGTACGAAGAATCTTGGCGCCAGATGCGTGGTCGGATTCCGGAACCACATCGGGGAGGACCAGGCGCGGGCGTGGGCCGACCGATTCTGGACATCGCTCCGGAACGGTACGACGGTGTCGTCCGCGGCGTCCAGTGCGTGCGCCGGATGGCCTCTCTACGATCCGATCAGGCAGTACTCGATTCTTGGGGCGGGCACGACCGTGATCCACCCTGCTCGCTATGGGCAATGAGGAACGGCCAATGAAGCAAGCGATACATAGATCGTCATTGCCGGCCACGACCATCCTCGTCCTGGCTGGCCTGGCGCTTTGCCACTGCGGTGTTGCACGCGCGCAGGGGGATTCGAACTGGCCGCCAGTCACCAAAGAGGAAGCGATTCGCACGGCGAGGGCCCTCGTCGCCCGCCAGTCGGGCGCCGGCGCAGGAAGGCTCGGGCTGTGCTATCTCGAATGCAGTCCAGGACTGCCGTATGCCGCCGAGTGGACGGCGACCTTTGAAACCCCCGACGGTGACAACTGGACCGTTGGAGTCGATGGCGTTTCGGGGTCCATCACGCTCTGGCAGCGCTTTCCCCTGAGCCACAACACTGACTCCAGTACGTCGCCTTCGCCTCGCGTCTCGCCGGAGGAGGCCTCCGCGATTGCTCGCAGGTTCGTGGAGGACTACCCCGGCCTGTTGACCGACACGCCGCTGCGTGCATACGATGAGCCTCCGCTCGAGTGTCAGCACTGGTACGCGATTGGGTGGGTACACGTGCTTGATCCCTGGTCTGGCTGCATCGGCCCCGTGGACGCCGGCGTGTTCGTTGACCACCAAACCGGCGAGGTGCTTGGCATGCAGATTCCATGGCGCGGCCCGCTGCTCGTCCCGACCCGACCTGCGGTCAACCAAAGCCAGGCAGTTCGCATAGCACGGTGGTACGCGCCGCTGGACCCCGAGCGATATGGGTTCAATCGCGCGATCCTGCGTCTGGCGGTTGACGGCCACGGTGTGCAGCGCCTGACTTGGGAGTGCTGCCAGTTGCCCGAACCAGGGTCGTTTATGTTCGGCGTCGTCGTTGACGCTCAGAGCGGCGCGCCGTTGCGTCTGAATGTGCCGTTCGGAGCGACGAAGTTCGCTATGCGCAAGGTTAAGCTTCCCGCGAGAGCGTCCGTACGGTTGGAGCCGGGAGGGCGGCCAATGACAACACAACTGGCGCCGCCTGTGTTCCGCGCCGACGGCCTCTGGGTCCGCGCCGAGCACCTGCGGGC
>DYKI01000288.1 GCA_020722705.1 Chthonomonas calidirosea
GGCGTCAAGGGATCGCTCGCTGGCGCTCGCTTGCCCTTCGGGCACCCTTGACGCCGCCTGCGCGCCCGGCTGTGTGGGGTCAGGCGGGGGAACAGCCAGGGCACCTGTTCCGTCAGTCGGCGGTTTGTTGATCCAGACCTCCTTTGGCAAAGCCGGCGGTTCAGGCAGCCCGCGGACGAAGCGTTCGGGATGTGCCTCGTAGGCGGTCTGCAGGACGTGCTGGCGATGGGCGGATACGACATCCGTCAGATGGTGATGGACCATCGCCGGCGTCATCAGCGCCAGTCCGGTATGGTGATGCTCGTGGTTGTACCAGCGGAAGAAGTCGCGTGCCCACTCTCGGGCCTGCTCCAAAGACCCGAAACGATCGGGGTAGCCCGGCCGGTACTTCATCGTCCTGAACTGCGCCTCCGAGTACGGGTTGTCGTTGGACGTGTAGGGCCGCGAATGACTCTGGGCCACGCCCAGGTCGATCAGCAGCTGCGCGACGGTCTTCGACTGCATCGCGCTGCCGCGGTCGGCGTGCAGCGTCAGCTGATCGGGATCGATCGCCTCCCTGACACAGGTGGTGGCGATCAGTTCCTCGGCCAGGTCGGCCGACTCGCAGTTGGCGAGCATCCAGCCGGGTACGTAGCGACTGAAGACGTCCAGAATGACGTACAGGTAGTAGTACGTCCAGGTCACCGGCCCTCTGAGCTTGGTGATGTCCCAGCTCCAGACCTGGTTCGGCGCCGTGGCCAGCAGTTCCGGGCGCGTGTAGGCGGGATGACGCAGCTGATTGCGCCGTTCTTGCACCTCGCCGTGCTCGCCCAGGACGCGATACATCGTCCGCCAATGGCACAGGTAGACCCCTTCGTCCAGCAGCGTGGCGTACACCTCGCGCGGCGACTGATCGCAGAACCGCTCGTCGTCGAGCGTCTGGCGCACCTCGGCCTTCTCCGCCTCGCTCAACGCGCGCTGCGGTGTCGGACGTGGCTGGACAGGTCGCTCCGGCTGGCGTGCCCAGTACAGGCTGCTCCGGGGAACACCCAGCACCTGGCAGGCCTGCGCGATGCCCGTCCTCTCGCCCAGTGCTTCGGCAGCCTCGATCATGCGCGCCTTCCGCTCCTGCTCTCCTCCGTCACCAGGCCAAGCAGACGCGAGAGCTTTTTTTGCACGTCGATGACCGCCTCGGCCTGCTCCAGGCGGGCTTGCAGACGCTCGTTCTCCCGCCGTAGCCGGACTACCTCTTTCTCCACCTCGTCTTGCCCCTGCCGCCCCCGTTTCTTGGGACTCAGGACTTCGAGCAGGCCCTGCTCTCTCTGCTGCCGCCACGTGGACAGGTGGGACGAGTACAGCCCTTCGCGACGCAGGAGAGCGCCGATCTGCCCGGGCTCCGTGCAGCGATCGCTTTCCTCCAGGATGCGCCGCTTGTACTCGGCCGAGAACTTGCGCCGCTCGGCCTTGGGCATCACTTCAGGATCATGGGCGTGAATGAGTGTGTCTTGAATTGACATCGTCTTGTCTCCTCTGCTCTGGGTATTCTACACTAATTTCCCGAGCAGAGTTGTCCAAGCTATGTTAGCACAAAGGG
>DYKI01000289.1 GCA_020722705.1 Chthonomonas calidirosea
CCGGATTCCCCCGGCAATACTCGAACCAGTTCGCCCCATCCCTTGCCGGGTCCTCGGAGATGAAGCGGCCAAGCGACGGGTCCATCCATCTGGCGCGCATGTAGATCAGGCCGGTCTCGTCTTCGGACGTATGCCCGAGGGAGCAGACGAACTTGTGGCGCGAGGTTCCGCTGTCCCCGGCGCGGACGAGGCCGTAGACGTCGTACTTCCGCGCTGCGGTCAGGTTGCCGAGCGGGTCCACCTCGCCGAGCACGGAGTCGAGGCCGTCGTAGGCGTCCAGCTTCGTGCAGATGCTCCGGTATTCCCGCAAGCGGACGCGTGGTAGGCGACTCCCGGCTCGGCGAGGCGCCGCGCCGACATCACACTCGTAGCCGAACAGATGCCGCGAACAGGCGGAGCCATCGAGACGAACCGTCATCTCAAGACCCCTGAGCGGGCGGGGACGCAATGAACCTTGCCAGACCCTCGGCCAGATCGTCAGGGCGGGCGAACCGCTCAGTGAGCACGACATAGACGGTCGTCCCAGCCGTGGTCACGCGCGCGACACCCGCATAAGGTACCGGAAAGCGGACGCATACTCCTGGCCACACCTGAACGTCCAGGCGATCATCAGCACGGACCGGCGCGGTGAAATCGCTTTCTTTATAGGCTCCCCCCAAGCTCCACGCCTGCACTCGACCGTAGCGGAACTCGCACGTCGTGGAGCGCGCGCGGCCAAGGGCGAGGAACGCAAGACCCATGAACACACACAGCAACGCTCCGAATATGTCGCCTGCAGCCGTGTGGCTCCGGGATGGCGCAAGGGGCGCTGGCCATTCCAGTAGCCAGGCGAGCGGCATGCACGAGCACAGCAAGCAGACGCAGCCCAAGGCCGCCCAGAGCCAACCTTCACACTTGTGTCCCTCGAAGCGCAACGGCGACAGCCCGGCGCGCGGTGTGACCCGCTCGCACGGATCCCGATGTCCCATCGCTACAGACCCGCGCTCGCGGTGCCGGCATCCGTTACCAGATCCGCATCGAGCGTTATCATGAAGTAGACAAGTTGAGCGTTGCGGATCTCACCCGCGTTGAGGCTCATCCAGGTTCCAGCCCCCGCGAAACCGGCACTGAGCAGGCCACGCTTGAAGGAGTTCCAGAACCCAGCGCCATTGAGCATGTTGCTCGTGAACGTTGACGCGAAGGCACCCGCGATACTCCATGCTGCACCGTGGACACCGAGCGCACCACCGAGGAAGCCGCCTGCAAAGGCCGTAGCCACTTGACGCATGTCGCCGCCGCTCGCAAGCAGAGCTACGAGTGCGTTGATCGAGCCGCCACCCATTCCCGCCCAGAAGGACGAGCTCAGGGCGGACGTTACCTCTGCCACTGTGAAGCGACCGGTAGGGTCGAAGGCGCTGGAGGGGCAACTGCAGGAGTACTCGAACCAGTTCGCGCCGTCTCTGGCCGGGTCCTCCGAGATGAACCGCCCGAGCGACGGGTCCATCCATCTGGCGCGCATGTAGATCAGGCCGGTCTCGTCTTCGGACGTATGCCCGAGGGAGCCGACGAACTTGTGGCGGCTGG
>DYKI01000290.1 GCA_020722705.1 Chthonomonas calidirosea
ACCCCAGCGTTGCATAATTTCGATAGACCTACGCGGCGGGTCGTAGGGTTCGCAGGGTTTGCAGAAGGCCAGGGAACTGATGTTGGAGCCAGGCATTGGCATTGAGCGTGAGGGTGAGAGCGCCCTGTGGGCGTGTCAGTCGGCCGGCGCGGTGAAGCAGAGAGTTGCGAAGGGTATCCAGTTTCTCAAAGGCCCACAGAGCGGCGCGGCCGGGCGTGGTGTGTCGGGCGGGGGGCGTGCTCATCATCTGCAATTCGCGGGTCAGGTTCTGGGCGAGCAGACCGGCGAGGAGATAAGACTGGTTGCCGAGGCGTCGGCGGACCGGCACATAGCCCATCTGGCAGTGGGACTTGAGTTCGCCGAGAATGCCTTCCTGCGAGCCGCGGCCTTCGTGGAAGGCGACGGCGTGCCGGGCGCCCAGCGTCTTGTTGGTCACGATGACCTTGAAGTCGTAGCCGGTTTCGTGCGGGATGAACAGGTCCAGTTGGATCGGTTCCTTGTGCTGGCGCAGGGCGCGGGTGCGGACGAAGAGGAAGCGGAACCGTCGGTCCCAGGCCTTGGGCTTCCAATCGGCCTGGAAGTACGACACGTCTTTGCCGGCCCGCCGCCAGCGTCGGCGTTGCTCGATCCACCGCTTGAGTTCGGCGAACCGCTCGAAGGGGACGCTGAGGGTGAACTCGATCCCGGCGTCGTGGAGGGCGGTGACGATGGCATCGCTGAAGAACGCGCTGTCCAGGCGGACCTCGATGGCGATTCCCGGCAGCGCCTTGCGGACCGCGGCCACACAGGCCCGGATGAACTCCTGCACCCCGTTCGAGTCGTGGACGTTGCCGGAGCGGTGGAGCAAGTCGAGGACCTGGGCGGTCTGAGCGATGGTGCAAAAGAGGGGGTAGTAGCTGCGGGCCCCCGTGCGTTTCTTGTTGTAGCCGACGGCCGTGCCCTCGGCGTGCCGGCGGGTCGATTGGACGGAGCCGTCGAAGTCGAGTGTGACGCGGGGCAATTCCAGGGTGGCCAGTCGTTCGAAGAGCATCTCGCGAAGCAGGCGGCGGAGGTTCTCGACGCTCTTGGCGTCGGCGTTCCTGAGCATGCGACTGACGGTGGACACGTCGGGCAGACGGCCGAGGCCGAGGATACGCTTGACGAGGGGGTCGTCGCGGTAAGCGCGGCTGTCCCGCAGTTCGCGAAAGCCGAGCAGCAGGTGGACGACGAGTTGGAGGAAGATCGTGGCGGGACCGAAGACCTTGCCCCCGGCAAGGTGTCGAAAGCACATCCGCAGCCGGGCGGCGAGATTCAGGAGGGCGAAGAGTTGCTGGAACAGGACGAGTCCCGAGAAGGACGTGAGCGCCTGGTTCTCGAATTTCAATTCCGGGACGGCGTGGGCTTGACGACGGACATCGGATCGGCGAGGCTTCATGGGGCGGACCTCCTTGTCGCGTGTGGTCTGTGTCAAAGACTTCTACACATACGACCGGAAAGGGTTCGCCTTTTTTATGCAATGCCTTTCGTATTTGTGAAACAGTCGGATGGACTGTGTTTGCCCTGTCGCCGGCCGC
>DYKI01000118.1:0-3771 GCA_020722705.1 Chthonomonas calidirosea
GGCGGGAGCCTCGCCCTCCCGATGTCCGGCGGCTCGGCAGGAGCCTCGCCCTCCCGATGTCCGGCGGCTCGGCAGGAGCCTCGCCCTCCCGGAGCCTCGTCCTCCCGCCTGTCAGTCCTCAGCGGTTACCGGCAGTGTGAAGTAGAAAGTGGCCCCCTCGTCGGGCGCACCGACTGCCCATATCTCTCCACCGTGCCTGTGGATGATCTTCTGAGCAACCGCCAGGCCCATACCCATGCCCTCGAACTCGGACTCCGAGTGAAGGCGCTGGAACGCGCCGAACAGCTTGTGCGCGTAGGCCGGATCGAAGCCGACACCGTTGTCCCGTACGAAGTACGCCTTCACCGGGCTCGCATCGTCGCCATCGGCCCTGACGACCTCCTGAACGCCAAACTCGATGACTGCCGCAGGGCGCGTGGATGTGAACTTCCACGCGTTGTGGAGAAGGCACTTCAGCGCAATCCGCAACAGGCCGGGACATGCGGTCGCGCGATGCCCCGGCTCGATCCGGATATCCACGTTGCGCCCCGGTTCGGCATTGCGCAGCTCGGCCGCGATCTCCTTGGCCACATCGCTGACGCACATAGACACGCAGTTCATTGTTGCCTGCGCCACGTTGGTCAGGCGCATCAGCGCGTCAAGTCGGCCGCTCATCCGGTCAGCAGCGTCTCGAACCCGCTCAAGGTAGTGCCGGCCATTCTCGCCCAGCCGTTCGCCACATTCCTCCGATAGGGCACGGGTGAAGCCCTCAATCCACCGAAGCGGCGCGCGCAGGTCGTTCGATACCGAGGTGGCAAAGGCCTCCAGTTCCCTGTTGGCGTTCTCCAGATCGAGGGTCCTCTGCATCACCAGCTCATTGAGGTTTTCGGTGATACGTCGGTTCTCTTCTTCAGCCCGCTTGCGTCTCGTCACATCCTGGATCGCCACCATGTACTCGTAGCTTCCCGCGACGCTTTCGATCGCCTGAATGGCAAGGCTCACATCAATGCCGACCCCGTCACGCCGCCTGAAACGCGTCTCCGTGACCTGTATACTGGAGGGGTCCTGCAAGACCCGATCGAACATCCCGATGTTCGATGCCACATCCGACGGCGAACATAGCTGGGTCCAGTCAAGGCCGAACAGAGACTGCGGCTCGCAGCCGACAATCTCACCGAACCGCGTGTTGGCGATCACGATCCTTCGGTCGCCGCCGCATATGGCGGTTCCGACAACAGGGAGATCGAAGTACCGCCGGAACCGCTGCTCGCTTGCCGCGACCTCGGACATCGCTCTGAAGCGCAAGACAGCGCTGCCCAATGAACTGGCCAATACTGTAAGCGAGGAGGCGTCGGCATCCGACCAGTGTCGCGCGGTGGCGCAGTCGTCAAGCCCCATGAAGCCCCAGAGCTTCCGATCCACCATGATCGGCGCGACGACCAGGCTGATGATGCCTTGCGATTCAAGGAACCCCCGTTCGCTCTCAGGGAAGTCGCCGACTGGCCCGTGTATCGCCCTTCCCTCGCTCAACTCACGGTACCACCGTGCGAAGTCGGGCTCAAATGGCACATTCTGAAGCATCGGATCATCGAGGTAGGCGACTGTCCCCGGCGCTGTCCATTCGTACCGCTGACTGGTCAGGATCGCACCCGTTGCCGGATCCACATGGTTCTCGAAGATGTAGGCACGGTGCACCTGCATGGCGACGCCCACCGCTTCGAGCGCCTGAACGATGCCCGTGTCCGGCTGGTCCGAGAGAAGCAGCGCTTCCGAGGCCGCGGCCTGAGCCTCGAGGACGCGGGTGTGCGCATGGAGGGCATTCAGGGCCGCTTTGGCCTCGGTTATGTCCTTCCACAGCACAATCTTGCCCACCGTGTGACCGCCCGAGTCCCGCATCACGCCAACCGTCACGTCATAGTGGCGCACGGTTCCATCCCGCTCGAAGGATGCCTCGAGTTGCCCTCCAGCATCGGAGCGGCACGCTTCAAGAACCTCCGGCCAATCCTCGAGTATCTCGTCCGCTCGCAGCCTGCCCTTTCGGCCTTTGTGCGGAGTGGTCGCATCAGCAAGCCCCAACATCCGCCTGGCTGACGGGTTCGCATCTATCAGACACAGCGATGCGTCCAGCACGATCAACGCGTGATCAAGCGCACCAACGATCATGTCCCGGGCGAGAGGTGCGACCTCGAGGAACCTGTGATGCATCACCAACACCGTCATGCACGCCGTCGTAACGGGGAAGCCGAGCGAGGTGACATCGAGATCTCCGAGAGGACGCCAGCCCATCGCGCGCAGGACGGCAAGCAAGAACGGAGCGGCGAGGGCTACGAAAAGCAACCGGGTCTGAGGCGCGTACCTGTCCGGCAAGGACATGTGGGCATGCGCAAGGGCCATCGCGGCAAGCACAGCGCATGTGAAGGAGTACAGAAGAAACAGCCAGTAGATCGGCCCGGCTTCAAGGTGCTGCAGAGCCACGCCGCAGCACCGAGCGACGCTGGTAACGGCGTAGAACTGATGATGGAGATGGTTGGTCCAGACTGCGCCGAGCGTGATGGCCGGCAGCGTCAGGAGCAAGACCATGTCGGCTCTGGCCAGTCGGGCGGAGCGCCCCGAAAACTGCATAGCGAAAATCAGGAGCGCCGCAGGCAGGAGGGCTATGCCCGGATACTGGACGTTGGTCCAGAATGCCATCTCGTCAAGGGTGTCAACGCCCAGTTCGGCGCCGTAGCCGAACGTCCATACCGTGATGCATCCCATCACCAGGGCGAGCCCGGCGGCCGACGGCCTACGGCGCATGCGCCAGGCATAGATGGCTATCGCCGCAGACGCAGCCGCGGTGAGCCAGAGAATCGCAGAGAAGGCGTTCGGGGTCATTTCAGCCGGCTCCCCATCGCGAAATGCCGATACCGAAGGATACCACCGAAGTCGTGAGTCGTGTTTTCGGTCGGGTGATCCGCATCCCATGAAGATCACGGTCGCGACGTCCCGATTGCCCGCAAGACGGCTGGAGGAGGTCAGGTACCCATCTGAAGCGCCGAAACCGCGATTCGGCAAACGGGTATGATGCTGCCATGCTTGAACAAGACGCCTCCATTGCGCCGAGCCCTGAGCCACTGCGATCGGGCGTTCTCGGCAGGTTGTGCTCCGTTCCCCTCTATGCCCGCATCCTCATCGCCTTCGCGTTTGGCATCGGCATCGGGATGGCTCCTGGGCCCAAGGCCTCGCCGCTCGAAGTTCCTGCCAAACTCATCCTCCGGTTGCTCCGAGCGCCGGCGCCGCCGCTCATCCTGATCGTGCCCATTCACACGCTGATTCAGGCCGAGATCATGGGCCGAGTCGGCACGCGCGTGGTGTTCCTGAGGACTACTGCCGCGTCCTCGGCGTCGAAGACGCCGAGTCGGCACGCGCGTGGTGTTCCTGCTCATGCTCAACACACTTGTGGCTATCGGCGCAGGGCTGCTTGTCGCCAACGTTCCTTGGCCGGGGCGACATGCGCATCTCGCCGGACCGGCTACTGATGTCTCTGCCCGGCCTCCGGCATCCACGATGTCCGCGATCCTCGACAACGTGCCATCGTCTTTGGCGAAGCCTCTGGCGGACAAGCAGGTGATCGGTGTGATCTTCGTGGCCGTGGTAGGGGCGCGATTTATCGCGCCCACGCAGGCACACGACGGTTTGCGTTCGGGTAGGGGCGCGATTTATCGCGCCCACGCAGGCACACGACGGTTTGCGTTCACGTAGGGGCGCGATTTATCGCGCCCACGCAGGCACACGACGGTTTGCGTTCACGTA
>DYKI01000118.1:3871-10344 GCA_020722705.1 Chthonomonas calidirosea
CCACGCAGGCACACGACGGTTTGCGTTCACGTAGGGGCGCGATTTATCGCGCCCCACGGGGACGCGACGGTTTGCGTTCGGGTAGGGGCGCGATTCATCGCGCCCCCGCAGGCACGCGACGGTTTGCGTTCGGGTAGGGGCGCGATTCATCGCGCCCGCTCGCCCTTTGAGGCCAACGGGTCCAATCTGTCCATCGCACAAGGGAAGGATGATGCAATGTTCCTGATGGTTACGGGTATGTCGGAGACGCAGCCGCCTCAGGCTCCTCGCGCCGCAATGGTTTTCAACCGGACCGATCATGAGGTGACCAGAGTTCGGATCGGCAAGGCTCCCAAGTCGGCCCACCGCATTGACCCACGCGTGTTCAGCAACTTCCTGGAACATCTCGGCGGGTCCATCTACGAGGCGCTATGGGCCAATGTGGTCTACAACCCCCACTTCGAGGCCGAGCGCGACGGCAATCTGGCGCGCTGGCGTTTGGATCGCTCCGAGTGGATCGGCGACGGTCTCCAGGGGCGAGCCGTGCGGATGCCTGATGGTGCATCCGTCAGCCAGCCGATCGGACTTCCGGCCCACCGGCAGCTCCGTTATCGCGGGAGCATCTGGACGCGTTCCTTCGGCAGCAAGCTCGCGATCATCGAGGTTGCGGTCTTCCGTCCGGGCGAGAGTGAGCCCATCGCATCCGCGCGCGTTCGTGTTGAAGGTACACGATGGGAGCCGCGCCGATTCGAGCTGCGCCTGCCCGAAGGCCGCGTCCGGCGTGCCGAGGCGCTCGAGCTCCGCATCCGCGCGGCCTCCGGCGAGGCCGACATTGACATGGTCGAGATCTATCCATCCGATGCCCGCGATGGGTTCGACCCTGAGGTCGTCACCATCGCCAAGAGCCTGCGCATGCGCTTGCTCCGTTGGCCGGGCGGCAACTTCGTCAGTGGGTATCGGTGGCGCAACGGCGTGGGACCTCGGGAGCAGCGTCCGACCGTACCCAATCCTGCCTGGCGCGGCCTCGAGACCCACCATTTCGGCACGGACGAGTTCATGGAGTTCTGTCGGCGCGTCGGCTCCGAGCCCATGATCTGCGTCAATGCGGGCGACGGCAGTCCCGAAGAAGCCGCGGCCTGGGTGGAGTACTGCAACGGCTCGACCGACACCGCCATGGGCGCCCTGAGGGCATCCAACGGCCACATCAAGCCCTACAACGTGCGGGTCTGGGAGATCGGCAACGAGCTCTACGGCTCCTGGCAGATCGGGCATACCGATGCAGCCGGCAACGCCCGGAGGTTTGTGGAGTTCCGCAAGGCCATGCTCGCGGCCGATCCCAGCATCGAGATCATTGCCACCGGCAAGGGCGATCAGTTCGTCGGGCCCGGCATTCAAGGAGATCGGGCGTGGAATGAAGCGGTACTCGACGCGGCACGGGCCGACGGCTCCCCTCCGCATTACTTGTCCGTGCATCCCCTCCTTCCTCTGCCTTCGGGCCTCGGAGCGTCCCACAGCTACGAGGACATCTACCTGAGCGCAATGGCCCATCCGAAATGGTGGTCGGACACTTTGGTTCCGGCGATCGCTGAGCTGCTCGCAGCTCATGGCGGCAATCCGAAACCTCGCCTTGCTGTCACCGAATGGGGAATCATCGTTGGCGGCAACGATTGGCAGCAATACGCTAGCCACGATTCTCAGTCCGGAGCCGTGTACGCTGCGCTCTTCCTGCATGCATTGCTCAGATCTTCCGACACCGTCGCGATTGCCAATGCCACGGCGTTGATGCACGGCGGATGCATTCGAAAGGCCCGTGGCGCCGTCTACGTCATGCCGATGATCCACGCCAAACGGATGTACGGCCAGGCGCTTCTTGATAAGCCTTCGCCCGTTACGGTATCGGGACCCGCGTACGATGTGCCGCGTCGCGGCCTCATGCCTGAGGTGACGAATGTGCCGTGGGTGGACGCCTTTGCCGCCGAGTCCGGGGGCCGCCTCACGGTGTGCCTGGTCAACAGGGACATGGGTTCGTCGCGCAAGGTCGAGATCGAGCTTCCTCGCACCTACGACACGGCCATAGGGGAAACTCTGGCTGCCGATGCGCGGGCCACAAACTCGGTTTCGGAGCCGGATCGCGTGGCCCCGGTTCGCATCACGCCTCGATTGGAAGGCTTGACAGCGTCCATTGACCTGCCGGCATGTTCGGTAACGGTGATTTCGCTTCGCCAGGAAACGCAGCATCCCGGAAAGCGCGACATTTCACTTTGATTGCGGTACAATCCCTCTATGATGGGATCATTGGCACTCGTCAAGAAGGAGTTTTGCCATGACAGGACCTGAGGACGCCGGCGCAGAAACGCCGCGAATGCGTCGGATCAGTATTACGGTTGAAATCGAGATACCGGAAAGCGAGTTTGCCGATCTTGCCGAGCAGGCTCTCGTCACGGGACGCGACCTGCGCCAGTTGATTGCCGCGCGATATGGCGCTCCGCGCCGCAGTCGAGCCGCGACGTCATCCTCGGGAACAGCCTCCAGGATCAACGTGGGCGACTACAAGCACCTCTACGATCAGGCTCCGGCCGGCGAGCGGCCTTACCGAGGCTCAGGCAGACCCCCAAAGTGGCTGCTCGATCGCATCCGCGCAGAGTCCGGGATCGCATAGAGGCCGAAGTTCCAGAGGCGTAGGCCATTGTCCGACAGGCCGGTCGGCGGCTGTCCTGCGCCTTCATGCGGCGTTCACCTACCTACTTCGCCCGAACCTGCCGATAGAAGGCTGCCGTCCATCGGCGTACCATGCAGGCGTCGCAGTCCCGAGGAAGGGTAGCCGAGCCGGCGTGCTCTTGCCGTTGTACTGACCGGGCGCTTCGCCGAGCGCTCGGTTGTGCGCATCCGTCAGGCGCACGTCGCTGACGTCTATCGTTGGTACCTCTCGGCCCCCGGGCTCCTTTCAGGGAAACCAGGAGGCTCGCTATGCATCGCTATTCTATTCGCCCAGGGCCATTGCGGATGCCCGCTCTTGCCGTGGCGCTCGCGGCCTTGGCCATTGTCGCCGGCGTGATCCCGGCCTTTGCTCAGGGCAAACCTGACATCCGCTGGATGACCGGCGGACACAGCGGAGGCGTATCGTCGCTCGCGCTGTCTCCGAACAATCAGACGCTCGCGACGGCAAGTTTCGACACATCGGCGAAGCTATTCGACTTGTCCTCCGGCCTGCTCAACCACACGCTGGAAGGGCATTCGATCGCCGCCCTTGCCGCAGCCTATTCGCCCGACGGTCTTTCGGTCGTTACCGGCGGCTACGACGGGAATGTCATGGTGTGGGACGCCGCGACCGGGGCACAGCTCAATGTGCTGGCCGGACACACGGATGCGGTGTCCGGTGTCGCCTATTCCCCCGACGGGACGCGAATCGCTTCAGCCAGCGCCGACGGGACGGTAATCGTCTGGAATGCTGCGACCGGAGCCCGGATCGGCACACTGACCGGCCATACGAACTGGGTCTACTCGGTGGCCTTCTCGCCCGATAGCGGTACGCTGGCTTCGGGGAGCGGCGACCAGACGATCCGTCTGTGGCGCATGTCCGACGGCGCACACATCGGCACGCTCACCGGACATACGGGCGCCGTGCTGTCCGTTGCCTATGCTCCGTCAGGCGCTACGATCCTGTCAACATCCGATGACAACACCACTCGTCTATGGCGTGCAGCCGATGGAGTGGAGATCGGCACCTACACGGGGCAGACCCTGAACGTCTACGCAGGCGCATTCTCCCCGGATGGCACCCGCATCGCTTCGGGCGCCGGCGACGGCAGCATCCAGATTCGCACGGTATCCGACGGAGCCGTCGAGCGGACGATCACCCTTCCCACCGGCGTCCTGAGTCTTGCCTATTCTGCTGACGGCGGCTCCCTCTTTGTCGGCTGCGATGATGGTACCGTCTCGAAGTGGAGCGCCACCGACGGATCGTTCCTGGGTTACGTCACCGCCCACTTCGCGCCGGTCAACTCCGTTGACATCTCGCCGGACGGAACCCTGGCCGCTTCGGCCTCGGATGACATGACCGTCAGGGTGCATTCTGTGGCCGATGGCAGCACCAGCATGGTGATCGCAGGTCACCTCGACGGTGTCACCTCGGTCGCCTTCTCACCCGACAGCACCCTTCTGTGCACCGGCAGTTACGATATGACCGCACAGGTATGGCGTCTGGCTGACCATACCCAACTGCTCCAGCTTCCCGGACACACCGATGCGGTCATGTGCGTCGCATTCTCGCCTGACGGATCTGCGATCGCGACCGGAAGCTCCGACACGACCATCAAGCTCTGGAGCGTCGCGACGGGCACAGAGATCGCAGCCTTCACGGGCCACTTCGGCGATGTTCTGGGCATCGCCTTCTCGCCGGATGGCCAGCAGATTGCCTCGGTGTCCGCAGACGGGATGGTCCGGATGTGGCGTGTGTCGGATCAGCACCTGATCTGGTCCGCCACCGCGTCGGACGAATGGGCGCTTTCCGTCGCATACGCGCCTGACGGAACGAAGATAGCGACCGGAGCCGCAACGTCGGCATCCGGATCGCTCAAGCTCTGGAACGCCGCCGACGGGGCCCCGCTGGCCGCTTCGGTCGGCAACACCGATCCTGTCCGATCGCTGGCTTTCTCGCCCGACGGCCTGGTCATTGTCTCCGGCGGCAACCACGGTGACACGGGTCGGCTTCAGTTCTGGCATGCCACCACTCTGGGTCTGCTGCAGACCTACGACCGGGAAACGGGCTCCGGCACGGCAACCCGCGGCGTCACGGCGGTCACCTACACACCGGACAAGAGCGCCGTATACTACGGGCGAAGCGACGCTGCCACGGTGCTCTGCGGCAATCCGTTCTGGCCGGTTCCGACCGCCCTGACATTGCCGGCCGTCACGGGCCAAATCGGCGAGATCGTCACCCTCAAGGCCGACCTTACCGTGTCGCTGAACGGCGCGCCCGTACTGGGGAAGACCATCACGTTTCAGATCGCCGGCACAGACGTCGGCTCGGGCGTCACCGATGCGTCAGGACGAGCCACGTGTGACTACCGCATCTTGGAATCGCTGGGGATCGGCGATACCATCATTGGCGCCGCGTTCGCTGGTGATGACGCTTACGATGCCTGCGTCGGCCAGGGAACACTAACCGTCACTCGTGCCAACACCAATGTCACCGCCGATCGCGTTGCGGGCATCCTGGGCGACACGGTGACTCTTCGGGCGGTCTTGATCCGGACCACCGACGACAGCCCGCTTGCCGGTCGCAGCGTGACCTTCAAGGTTGCGAACCTCAGCGCAGGCGAGGCCGTTACCGACGCGTTCGGCGTGGCCACAACCGACTTCGCCATTCCGCTGAACCTGGGTGCCGGCGATCACACCATTACGGTAAGCTTCGCTGGCGACACCAACAACAAGGAGTGCACCGGCTACGGCACCCTGGTGGCTTCGCGACGCCCCACCGTGATGCTGGCCGAGGACGCCTCGGGGCAAATCGGCACCGCGGTGGTGCTCAGGGCAACGCTTACCTTCCGCGGCGCGCCTGTGTCGAACGTTCCCGTCGCCTTCTTGGTCGAGGGCACGGACGCAGGTCTGGTCACAACTGACAGCAGCGGAGTTGCGGTATCGGCTTACCTGATCCCCGAAGGAGCAGGCGCGAACCAGCGGACCATTCGGGCCGAGTTCGCGGGCGATGCTGTCTACGATGTCAGCTCAGACGAGGCAACGCTGACTGTTGAGGTGACGGACACCTTCTGCTACGTACCCGACCTTGACCGCACGAGCGCTGTCGGTCTTGACGTTGTGCTTCGAGCCTATCTGTATCGTCAAACGGACAGGGGCCCGGTCGTTGGCCGCACGGTCAGCTTCTTTGTGGACGGCACACCGGCGGGCTCGGCGGTCACCAGCGAGACCGGTCGAGCCACGGGCTCCTACATGCTCCCAGAGGGTGGTGCTGCCGGTACCTCCATTGTCCGAGCGGTGTTTGCCGGTGATGCGACGTACAACGGATGCGAGGGACAGGGGCTGCTTACGATTACCGTCGAGAAAGCCGCCACGTACATGTGGGTGATGCCGCGCTTGGCCACCCGCAACGCGAGCACCTATCTGCGGGCCTACCTGCGGCGCACCACAGACTGGACCTGGCTTCCGGACAAGCTGGTGACGATGAAGGTCAACGGAACGGATGTCGGTTCGGCCACCACCACCTCCGGCGGAAGGGCATCCCTGCTGTACTTCGTCGCTCCGGACTTCCCGACTGGAGAGAGCACCATCACCGCCACGTTCGCCGGTGACAGCATGTACCTCGGTTCGAGTGCGGACGGCTGGATGTTCGTCTTATAGCAGGCGCTACGCTACCGGCGCCTGTTGGGGCCCGTCCCTCATGGAGGGACGGGCCCGTTTTTCGTTCGGTCGCCGGAGGACGACATCAGGCTTCGGCAGGCGCGGTCTCAACCGCTGGGCACCGCACCTGCCATATC
>DYKI01000291.1 GCA_020722705.1 Chthonomonas calidirosea
TACGTGTCTACGTGTCTACGTGTCTACCTGTATACAGGATTAAACCATGTTCCCATTTAACACCCCTTCCTCCCTTGAAGCCCTCCACACCGCCACGCTCCGCATTATGAGCGAAACGGGCGTCGTCATCAACCACGCGGGCGCGCGCGAGATGCTTACTGCCAACGGTGCGCGCGTCGAAAAAAATCGCGTTTTGATGCCGCCCGAACTCGTGGAAAAGTGCATCGCCGATGCAGGCAGGCGCGTGACGATTCGCGGGCGGGGTGGAATGACAAAAACCCTCGGCGACGGCAATCTCTACTTCCACAACCTCGGCGGCGCGCGCGACGTGCTCGATCCCGTCACGGGGACGAAGCGCCTCGCCAACGTGCAGGATGTCCGCGATGCGACCCGTCTGCTCGATGCGCTGGAAAACTGTCACACCATCACCCCCTTCTTCACCCCCTGCGATGTGCCTGGCGATTTGATGTCGCTCGCCATGCACCGCCACGCCCTGCCGAACACCGTCAAACCATTGCAAGGCCCTGGCGTGCAATATCCCGCCGAAACGCGCGCCGCGGTCCGCATGGCGGAAGTGATCGGCGAACCGTCCGAAACGCTGACGCTGGCTGTCTCGCCCGTCAGCCCATTGACCCTCCCCGACCACGAAGTGGACGCCATCTTCGAGATCGCGCGTCTCGGAATCGCGTTCGGGCCTCTCCCCTGCCCGACGGCGGGCGCGACCGCCCCGATGTCCATTGCGGGGGCGCTCGCCCAGCAAAACGCCGAGGTGCTGATGTGCGTCGTGCTCGCGGAACTCGTCAACCCTGGCCTGCCCATCATCTACTGCGGACGCCTCGCCATGATGGAAGCGCGGACGGGAGTCTCGGTTTGGGGCGGCGTGGAACTCGCCCTCGCTTCGGCTGGGACCGTTGGGCTGGGTCACCGCTACGGATTCCCTGTCAACGTCTATGGCTTTTCCACCAACGCCCACAGCCTCGACCTGCAAAACGGCTTCGAGCGCGGACTGAACGCGGCCATCCCCGCCCTCGCCGGGGCGGACGAACTCTCGGGCATCGGCGAAATGGAAGCGGGCATCAGCGGTTCCTTCGCACAAATGGTCGCGGACAATGAGTTCGCGGGGAGCATCCTCCGCCTGAAAAAGGGGTTTGAAGTCAATGAGGATTCGCTTGCGGTAGAATTGTTCAGCGTTGTCATGGACGGCACGCACAACTTCCTCGGCCAGAAGCACACGATGAAATATCTGCGCGCGGGCGAAGTGTTGCTCACCAAACTCTCCGAACGCGGCACCTGGGATACCTGGGAAAAGGAAGGCCGTCCCGATCTCGCCCGCCGCGCTCAGGCCGAAGCGGAACGAATCCTGCGCGAGCATGTTGTCGAACCGCTGGAGGAAAAGCAGGAGAAAGAGTTGGACAAAATACTACTGGAGGCAGAAAAGGAGATGGCGGAGAAGTAGACACGTAGACAAGTACACACGTAGACACGTAGACACGTAGACACGTAGACACGTAGACACGTACACAAGTAGACACGTACACAAGTAGACACGTA
>DYKI01000119.1 GCA_020722705.1 Chthonomonas calidirosea
ATCCCTTTGATCCAGGAGGAAGGCCCGGTGGCGTGGATGCGCCGCATCGAAGTCTGGGTGGAGGAGAGGCAGGAGAGGATGGTGTTTGTGACCAACCAGCTCAAGCTGGCCGCCTCGACGATCGCCGCCGCGTCCCGGCGCCTACTCTCTACCGCATGGCCAAGAGGCGTTGGGAGATCGAGAATCAGGGCTTCAATGATGCCAAGAATCGGCACGGCATGGAGCACATCTGCCACCACCACGAAAACAGCCTACTGCTGCAGTGGCTGCTCGCCGCCCTGGCGCTCACCGTGGAAAGGCTCTACAGGCTGCGCTTCCTGCACCGCGGCAATCACCCGATCTACAGCGCCATTCAACTGGTTCGCCTGCTTTGGATCAGCCTCGGACAGCCCTGGCGCGGCGACACAAGCTGAGCCAACTACCCCACCTCACACCTCCTTCTCAATCTGCTCCGCCCTGCCAACCGCCGCGAAGGGAAATCCCGCTCCAGAATGCCTCAGAAAACCGACGCCTTCCCAGGCGCGCGTCTCTCAACTCCTCAAGAACCCGCTATGCAGCCCCTCGACCTGCTCCCGCAAGCAAAACTTCCGAAACGGCTGTGGTGACAAAGGGACAGTTGACACACAAGGTAACGGGGTCCTAGAATCCAGATTAGAGCAGCGTGGTTCTATAACTGCTCATAGTTGCGAACATGTGCATATATTTAGATGAGCAGTGATGGACCAGCCGATGCGGAAGCGAACGCGGCCGGAAAACGGAGTGAAAAACGCCGAGATCTTCGCGCTGCACGCGGAGTTCTGCAAAGTCATCGCCAACCCGAAGCGGTTGATGCTGATCTCGCGGCTGCGGGACGGAGAACTGACCGTCGGCGAGTTGGGCAGGGGCACTGGCGCCTCGCCGGCCAACATCAGCCAGCACCTGAGGATCCTTCGCAGCCACGGCATCGTGCGCACCCGCAGGGAGGGGAGATCCGTGTATTACAGCTTGAGAGATGCCCGCCTAGTGGAGGTATGCGAACTTACTCACGCCATCCTGCTGGAGGGTATCGAGCAGCGCGGCGCCCTGGTGCGGGCGCTCCGGTAAAACGTGCCATCATCTGACGAAAACAAGGAGAAATTTACTATGACATCCGAAGAACTCAAGAGCCTCAAGGTCGATCAAACCATCGACGCCCGCGGTACCGCCTGCCCCGGTCCGCTGCTGGAAGCCAAGCGTGGCATCGCCAAAGTCGCGAGGGGCGGGATCATGGAGGTGCTTTCCTCCGACGAAGGCACGAATCAGGACATCCCCCTGTGGTGCAAGAAAACCGGCCACGA
Source organism: Chthonomonas calidirosea (assembly GCA_020722705.1). Classification (GTDB taxonomy): domain Bacteria; phylum Armatimonadota; class Chthonomonadetes; order Chthonomonadales; family CAJBBX01; genus JAAYVH01. Next base: position 1,317 of record DYKI01000119.1, read on the forward strand.
GTACCTCGGCAATATCGAGGAAGCAGGCTACTGGCGGCTCTTCGTGAAGAGAACCAAGTAACAGGGGTACGCTATGCCTGCGCTCCACAGCGACGATCCCGGCCCCCGCATTCTGGTCTTCTCCACCAACTCCATCAGCGATCCAGCGATCGACCTGGCGGGCAGCGCCCACATGCATTACTCGCCGAGCGTGGTCACGATCCCTGTGCCGTGTTCGAGCGGCATCCGGCCCAGTTGGGTCCTGCACGCCATCGAGGCCGGCTTCGATGGCGTCTTCATCGCGGCCGACGGCACCGATTGCGCCTACGTGCCCGATTGCACCGCTCGCACGGGGAAAGTGGTGGCTGAGGCGCAAAGACTCCTCAAAGACAAAGGCCATGATCCGAGGCGGCTCAAGATGGCGGCTATTTGCTCGGTGTGCGCGGAGTCCTTCGTTTCCCATGTGGAGAAGCTGGGTGCGGATCTGAAACGGCTCGGGGCCGAAAGAGAAAACCAGAAAGAGGCTAAGCCATGAGCTACGACGTTCTCGTGGTAGGGGGCGGCATTGCCGGCATGGAATCGGCCTTGAACCTGGGCGACATGGGGTTCAAGGTTTTGCTGGTCGAGAAGGAGCCCAGCATCGGCGGAAAGATGATCCTTCTGAGCAAGGTTTTCCCGACGCTGGACTGTGCGAGTTGCATATCGACCCCCAAGATGGCGGCCACCTCCCACCACCCAAATGTCACCGTGATGGTTCACAGCGGCGTGGAAAATATCGTCCGGCGGGAGGATGGGCGCTTTCAGGCAAGGATCAAGAAACGCGCCACCTACGTTAACCCGTCGGCCTGCACCGGCTGCGGCGAGTGCGAGTTGGCATGTACGGTGGCCTCGCCGGACGAATTCAATGCGGACCTCGTCCTCAGGCGCGCGGCGCATATCCCTTTTCCTCAGGCTGTTCCCAAAAAGGCCACCATCGAGCGCGCGGGCACGTCGCCATGCAGTTTCGAGTGCCCTGCGGGAGTCAAGGCGCATGGCTACATCGCCCTGGTTCGAGCCGGGCGTTACGAGGAAGCTTTCGCGCAGCATATGGAAGACGCGCCGCTGGTGGGAAGCCTGAGCCGGGCTTGCTACGCTCCCTGCGAAGGGGCCTGCACGCGGGGCGGCCTGGAAGGGCCGCTTTCCATCCGTGGCATCAAGCGCTTCCTGGCGGACCGTTACTACGCCGCGCACCCGGAACCGGAGTACGGCCCGCCTGAGCGGCGGTCCGGCAAGAAGGTGGCCATTGTGGGTTCCGGACCGGCGGGTCTTTCCGCGGCGTACTTCCTGGCCAAAGAAGGGCACGAGGTGGTAATCTTCGAGGCGGCGCCTGAAGCGGGCGGCATGCTCCGCTATGGAATTCCCGCCTACCGCCTGCCGCGCGAGGTGCTCGACCGCGACATCAAGAACGTCACCGCCTTGGGCGTCGACATTCTGGTGAACCAGCCCGTCGCATCCGTGCGTAGTCTGCTGGATCAGGGATTCGATTCCGTCTTCATCTCAGTTGGCACACGGGAGAGCCAAAAACTGGGCGTTCCCGGCGAAGACATCGACGGCGTCATGGGCTGCATGGAGTTTCTGGTCGCGGCCAACACGGGCCAGATCGGGGACTTGAAAGGGAAATCCGTCATTGTCATTGGCGGGGGCAATTCGGCGATCGATCCCGCGCGGCTGGCCCTCCGGCTGGGCGCCGCCAAGGTCACAATCATGTACCGGCGCAGCCGCCAGGAGATGCCGGCCCACGAGTGGGAGGTGCGGGCGGCGCTGGAGGAGGGAGTCGAGCTTCAGGAACTGATGACGCCAGTGCGATTCATTGGCGAGAACGGCCGCCTGAAGGCCATTGAAGCGCAGGCCATGCGACTGGGCGAGCCCGATGCCAGCGGGCGCCGGAGGCCCATTCCGGTCGAGGGATCCCAGAGTATCGTTCCGGCCGACCTCGTGGTTGTTTCCATCGGCCTGACGCCGAGCACCGGTCCCTTCGCGAGTGAGCTCTCGTGCCAGAAGAACGGTCGTCTCCGCGTGAATGAGCGGACGCTCGAGACCTCGCTCGCCGGGGTTTTCGCCGGGGGCGACGCGGTGACCGGACCTTCCATGATCGTGCAGGCGATCGGCCAGGGCCACCGGGCGGCTTTCTATATTGACCATTATCTTCGGGGGAACGACCTGGACAAGCTGGATTTTAACGACCGGTTGGCTGTTGTGGATAAGGCGGAAGTGCTCGATCGGGAGCAGGGGGTCACACGCCGGGAGCGGTCGGTTCTCAAGGAGCTTCCTCCCGCCGAGCGCATCCGCGGCATTGTCGAAGTCGAGCAGGGCTTTAGTGAGGAGGAAGCCCGGGCGGAAGCTGCGCGCTGTCTCGATTGCGGCGTTTGTTCGGAGTGCCACGCCTGCGTGCGCGCCTGCCCGGCTGGCGCCATCGATTTCAGCATGCGGGATCAGGAGATGGAACTGGATGTAGGCGCCGTGGTGGTGGCCAGTGGTTTCCGGCTCTTCAATGCCCGCGCCAAGAAGGCGTATGGCTATGGCCGCTATCCCAACGTGATCGACGCGATGCAAATGGATCGCATCCTGGCGCCTACCCGCCCCTACAACGCGGTCGTCCGGCCCTCGGACGGCAAGGTGCCCGACAATATCGCATACGTACTCTGTACGGGATCCCGCGACTGCACCCTGGATAACCGCCTTTGTTCGCGAGTCTGCTGCATGTACTCGCTCAAGCAGGCGCAACTCATCATGGGCGCCGTGCCTCTGGCCGACATCACAATTTACTACATCGACATCCGGGCCTTCGGCAAAGGTTACGAGGAGTTCTTCCAACAGGCCCGGAACATGGGCGTGATGTTTGTGAAAGGCAAGGTGGCCGAAATCCGCGAGGCGGAAGGCGGCAACCTGGTGCTGACCTACGAGGACATCGAAGGCGGTGGCGGGCGCCGTGAGGCAACCCACGACTTGGTCGTCCTTTCCGTGGGCCTGCTTGCCAACCCGGAGCCGGCAAGCCTGTTTGCCGGCGGGCAACTTCAGATGGATCCATTCTCCTATGTGCGGGAGCCTGAAGAAGATCTCGACCCCGGAAGAACCAGTATTCCCGGCGTCTTCGTCGCCGGGACCGCGGCCGGTATTCGCGATATTCCCGACACCATTCTGCACGCCGGCGCGGCGGCCGCCCAGGCTGCGGCGTACGTCCGGCAGGGGAGGGCCCAACAATGAGTGACGAGAAGAGAAAGATCGGCGTCTTCATCTGTCACTGCGGCGGCAATATCTCCGACTATGTCGATGTGGAACAAGTGCGTCGGGCCGCCGAGCAGGAGCCGGGCGTGGCGGTGGCAAAGACCACCATGTTCGCCTGCTCCGACGCAGCGCAGCAGGAGATGGCCGAGGCGATTCAGAAGGAGGGGCTCGACGGCATTGTCATCGCCTCCTGCTCGCCGAAGCTCCATCTGTACACCTTCCGGTCGATGGCTGAGCGCGCGGGGCTCAATCCCTATCGATATGTTCAGGTGAACCTGCGCGAGCAATGTTCCTGGAGCCATCGGGAAGACAGAGAAGGAGCGACAGAGAAGGGCGTGGCCCTGGTGTGCGCGGGCGTCGCCAGGGCCGGACTCAGCCAATCTCTTGAGAATTTCCGGGTGCAGACGATTCCCGCCGTCCTGGTGATCGGCGCCGGCGTAGCCGGCATGCGCGCCGCACTGGCGCTCGCCGACCTCGGGTTGGCCGTCCACGTAGTCGAGAAAGCCGCACAGGCGGGAGGATGGACATCCGCTCTCGGCGCGACATTCCCCAACAACCGGGAGGGATCTGAACTGATCGAGACGCTCCGCCAAGCCATGGAAAAGCGCGAGACCATCACCTTGTACACGGGCGCCGAGGTCATCGAGCGGAGTGGAAGTGTCGGAAGCTTCACCGTAAAGGTGCGCCTGTCGACCGGCGACACGCTTTCCTTGCAGGTCGGAGCCGTGATCGTGGCGACGGGATTCGATTCCTACGCTCCCGCGGACGGTGAATTCGGCTACGGCCTGCCCGGCGTTGTCACCCTCCCCGAATTCCGGCGTCTCCTGCAAGAAACCCGTGGGCCGTTGATCGTCAATGGCCGCCGGGTCAAAACAATAGCCTACGTCTACTGTGTCGGCAGCCGTCAGGAGGCGGACGCGGATCATCCGGAGGCGCATGCCTATTGCAGCCGCTACTGTTGCACAGCCGCCGTGCATACCGCCATCCTGGCAAGCGATCTCGACCCTTCGATCAATCAGTACCACCTCTACCGGGACATGCGGACCTATGGGAAGAACGAATTGCTTTACGAGCAGGCGGGCCGCAAAGGTTCCGTTTTCGTGCGATGGGATCCGGACGGGCCGCCCGAGATCCGCAGGGACGATGGCCAGCTTGTCGTTTCGGTAAGGGATCTGTTGGACGGCGGAGACCACATGGAAATTCCGGTGGACCTTGTGGTGCTGGTGACCGGCATGGTTCCCCGGCCCAACGAAACCTTGGCAAACACGCTGAAGCTGCCGATCGGGCAAGACGGTTTCTTCAACGAGATCCATCCGAAACTCCGCCCCGTCGAGACTGTCATCAACGGTGTCTTTATCGCCGGCGCTGCACAAGGGCCCAAGACCATCGCGGAAAGCGTTGCCTCTTCCCTGGCGGCGGTCACAAAGAGCGCCACGCTGCTGCTCAAGGGCTACGCGCAACTCGAGCCCTTTGTGGCCATTGTGGACGCCGCCCGCTGCACAGGCTGCAACGAGTGTCTGGCGGCCTGCCCTTATGAGGCCCTCGAGAAAACGGCCGTGGCGGGGCGGCAGTTGGTTCAGGTCGTGCCGTCCCTCTGCAAGGGAGGCGGCGCCTGCGTGCCGGCCTGTCCCGAGGGGGCTATTGACGTTGTTGGCTATAGCGATCGCGAGGTGACGGCCATGATCGATGCCCTCGTCAGGGAGGCGGTTCATGCCTGAGACGATCCCTAACCGCAGAGAAGTATTCCGCGACGCCTTCCCGATGCAGGCCCGCATCGCCGCCCTGTTGCGCGAAGGTCCGCGAACCGTTCCGGAACTCGCCGCCATGCTCGGCGCGCCCACCGACCAAGTCCTCGTGTGGCTCACGGCGATGCTGCGCTACGGCTCCGTCGAGTCAAAGGGAAAGGCTGACGCGGAGGGCTATTACACTTATGCGCTCAAGGAGGTGCGACCGTGAGTGTGCGTGTGGATCCCAACCTCCACCGGGAAATCGCCGGCTTCGGGGGCCACGATGTAGGCCTCTGTATGAACTGCGGCAATTGCACCGCCATCTGCCCGCTCTCCGAAGAGCCGGGGGCCTCGTTCCCCAGGCGGATCATTCACCTGCTGCAGGTGGGCCGCGCGGACAAGCTCTCCCAAACCGCGGACCCATGGTTGTGCTACTACTGCGGGGAGTGTTCCGAGAGCTGCCCGCGGGATGCGAACCCGGCTGAAACGATGATGGCCACGCGGCGCTATCTTACCTCGCGCTACGACTGGACGGGCTTGGCGAAGCTCTTCTATAAGTCCGCGGCGGCGGAGATCGCTGCACTCGTGCTGGTGGGACTCTTTGTTGTCGCGCTGTTTGCGTTCTTTCACGGACCGGTGGTGACTAGCCGCGTGGAACTCAACACCTTCGCTCCCGTCCGCTGGGTGGAACTTGCCGACTTGGCAATGGCGGCTTTTCTGTCTTTCTTCCTGCTCACCAATGCCTTTCGCATGGCGTGGGGCTTCATGGGCGGGGCTGAGATGCTGAAGATTTCGCCGCTGATTTACCTCAAACAGATTCCCATCTTTCTTGCCCACTTCTTCACGCAGAAGCGCTGGCGCCGCTGCGGTTCCTCGCAGAGCAGGAGCCGCTGGCTTACTCACGTGATTTTGGTGAGCGGTTATCTCAGCATGCTCACCCTTGTGCTTGTTCTCCTGCGGTGGTTCCAGACCGACGTGGTCCACCCCTTTTATCATCCGCAGCGGCTCTGGGGCTATTACGCCACCGGCGCGCTCCTCTATGCCACGGTGGATTTCATGATTTCGCGCTGGCGAAAAGCGGCGCCGATGCACCGGTTCAGCGAACCGAGCGACTGGATCTTCCTCATCATGCTGTTCCTCACCGCCCTCACGGGCATCATCGTGCATGCGCTGCGGATAGCGGGGCTCCCGCTGGCCACCTACGTTTCTTATGTGATTCATCTGGCCATTGCCGTGCCCATGTTGGTGGTGGAAGTTCCCTTCGGAAAATGGGCTCACCTGCTTTATCGGCCTCTTGCCCTCTACCTCGCTTCGGTCAAGGAAGCGGCCGCCGCGCGCGCCAAGGAGGCCGTCGCGGCAGCAGCGTAAGGGGGATTTTACTTTTAGATATATTTGACGGAGCGCTTGAATGCCAGATAATGAAGAGCAACCTACGGAAACCTTAGTCATCATAGCCACGCACGGCCCGGAAGACCCCGAAAGAGCGTCTCTTCCCTTCGTGGTTGCGAATGCAGCACTCGCGATGGACGTGGAAGTGGTGGTCATTCTTCAAGGCACGGGTGTGACCCTGGCCAAGAAGGGATGCTACGAGCATGTCTTTGCGGCAGGTCTTCCGCCCTTGAAGGAGCTTGTCGACTCCTTCATCGAGCAGGGCGGAACCTTGCTGGTTTGTTCGCCCTGCCTGAGCGAGCGCAAGATCACCCGGGACATGCTCGTGGAAACAGCCCAGCCGGTCAAGGCGGCTCGGGTGGTGACTGAAGTGCTCGAAGCGAAGGCCACACTGAATTATTGACCCAGGAAGGAGAAGCCATGTCAGTTATCGCAATATCGAGAGGTTCATTAAGCGCCGCAAAGACACTGGCGGAAGCCCTGGGCGCCAAGTTGGGAAGCGCCGTCATCACGCGTGAAGAAGTCCTGGAAGCCGCTGAGCGCTACGGAATCGGCGAGAGCGGCCTGGAAATGCGGCACATCGTGTCCCAGCACCCGCCGGGGTTTTGGGAAAAGTATGCCGACGCCCGGAAGCACTATCTTGCATGTTTCAAAGCGGCACTGTTCGATTTCGTGCTGCAAGGTCCAGTCATCTATCATGGGAACCTTGCGCATCTTTTGCTCGACCAGGTGCCTTTTGTCTTACGGGTAAGAGTTAACGCACCATTGGAAAACCGCGTCGCGGCCATGATGGCCGAATTGGGCATCTCGAGATATGAAGCCATCCACCGGATTGAAGCGATCGACAGGGATCGGAAGCGGTGGACGCAGTTTCTTTACGATGTGGACGTGATGAACGTCGCCCACTTCGACATCGTTCTCAATCTCAGCCGCATCTCGATGCAGGAGGCCATCCAGATGGTGGCTGCCGCGTTGGAGAATGAGAGGTTCCGGCCCACCGACGAGTCTCTCAAAAAGGTGAGGGACGCGCGCCTTGCTACGATTGCCGAAGTCCGGTTGATGAACAACCCCGATACCTACGGCCTTGATTTAAAGGTCACAGCCGATTCGGCCCTCGGAAAGGTTACGGTGGCCGGGAGTCTCCAAGCCGGCGATGCGAATCGCATCGATAGGGAAATCCGCTCGGCGCTTTCGGATCTCGAGGCGGTCAGCCAGATTGAAACCCACTTGAACATCGCATAGAGTTTTGCCCGACGTGGAAAAGGGCGGAAGGAAACAACGTTATGTCCGAGGGTCAAAAGTTTGTCTACATCTTTACCTCCGCCGGCGACAGGGCGGAGGATGCCGTGACGGGATTCACCTTGGCAACAGTGGGCCTCTCCATGGGCCACGAGGCTACCATTGTTCTTCTCGGCTACGGAACTCTCCTTGCCAAGAAGGGCTATGCCGAGACTGTGCATGCGCCGGAAAGGCAGCCTCTTGAAGTGCTCCTCAAAGACTTCCTCGCGAGCGGCGGCAAGGTTCTTTGCTGCGTTCCCTGTCTCAAGGGACGCAAGATGGATCCAGGCGACCTCGTCGAGGGGGTGCTTCCCGCCACGGCGGTAAGCGTCAGCGAGGAGTTAACCACTGCCGACAAAGTGATCTCCTTTTGACCGCGTCAATTAAGATCGTGCAAGTTGACGGCGATAGGACGGTCATGCCGACGGATCGTCCATCGAATTGCCGGGCGCCAAGGCGGCTTGTAATCACTGACGTGGGCGACTCGGGGCGGAGATGACTCAACCAGGAGCGAAGGAGCATATTGTGACCGCCGATAACATGGATTTATCTGCATTGCACAGCTTGGCCTCTGACCTGCAACGCAGGGTGGAGGCGCTGGAAAATGGAACCGAGGCGCTGGTAGCGAATGCCCCGGAAGATAAGCTTTCCATGGTTGTCATGAGCGGCGATCTCGATCGGATTTTGGCCGCTCTCATCATTGCGACCGGAGCCTCGGCGATGTTCGAGAAAGTCACGATGTTCTTTACCTTCTGGTCCATCCCGGCTTTGCGGGATCCCAACAAGAGCTTGCCGCCCAAGGATTTTATGAGCCGCCTCTTTTCCTGGATGCTTCCTAAGGGGGCGCCCGCGCTCAAACTCTCAAAAATGAATATGGGGGGGATGGGCACGGCCATGCTGAGGCGGCTCATGAAGAAGAAGAACGTCCTGGGAGTCGAGGAACTCCTCCGTCGCGCCGCGGAATCCGGAGTGCAAATTTGCATCTGCCAGATGAGCATGGATCTTATGGGGTTCAAGAGCGAGGAGATGATCGATTATCCGAATCGCACTCTGTGTGGAGTCGCCACTTTCCTCGCCGAAGCCGGAACTAGCAAGGTCTCGCTCTTTATTTGAGACTGGAGTGCCAATCCGGGGCTATTCCCAATGTCCGCCGTGGCGGGCGCGGCCGGTTTGCCTGCTTTGAATTGTACAATGGCGTCGGTAACCGTGCGAGATGCGCCGGTGTAGCTCTTCACTCCGTCGGCCTGTAACGGGGAGAACGCCTCAGTTCTGCTGCAGTGCTGCCCAGATTAGCCTGAGGCCGCTGTTGGACGGGTTGATAAACTGAGCGTCAGAAGGAATTGCGCATAGAACAAAACTGCGGTTTCCTGTTTG
>DYKI01000292.1 GCA_020722705.1 Chthonomonas calidirosea
TACTGGCTGCGGTGCGCCTCGTCGGCGATCACCACGATGTTGCGGCGGGAGGACAAGCAGGGGTGCCGGTCGCCCTTCTCTTCGGGGAAGAACTTGTGGATGGTCGTGAACACGACTCCTCCGGCCGCCACCGACAAGAGCTCACGCAGGTGTGCGCGCGACTCGGCCTGCACCGGCGGCTGGCGCAGGAGCTCCGCGCAGCGCGAGAAGGTGCCGAAGAGCTGGTCGTCGAGGTCGTTGCGGTCGGTGAGCACGACGATGGTCGGGTTCTCCATCGCCGGTTCGCGGATGATGCGCCCGGCGTAGAAGGCCATCGTCAGGCTCTTGCCCGAACCCTGCGTGTGCCAGACCACGTATGTGCGACGATCACGCTCGCTCCCGGAACCGTCCAATAACCTTCGCCAAATACTCTCTTCGCGGTCGTGTCAGACGCTGAAATCCATACTCCTCAAGGAGGATTCGGAAGAGCTCCTCATCATTGGTTTCTGCGCTTCTCCGAGGAGTCCTTCTCTCCAGTATGGCAATTAGTTCAGAGGGCGGAACGTCTAGCAGGTCGCGCCTTCCTGCCGGCCTCACGTTCACCGCGGGTGTACCCGCAATGCGGACTACCTGACCCTCCGGCGAGCCATCGCGTAGCTCGTCCTCCTGGACGATCTCGGCAGCCCGGAGCATTGCTCCGAGGGCACTGTTCAGCGCCTGCCGCACGATCTTTCCAACTCGCTGGAGGTCTGGACAGCCTTCGACGTAGAGCCGATACACGGACGGGCGTGTGAGCGGACCGTCCCGCTCGATGATCTGTCGGAGGACTTCCCGAACGTTCGCTGGGGACGCCTCCCGAGGATCTGGAAACGCCGAAGCCTCCGAGTAGCCAGTGAACGGGCCGACGATCGAGGACGACATCTCGCTCTCCGCGGCGCTCTGCTCTGGATCCTCGCTGAGGACGGGCATCTCCGCATCGACGGCCGTCGGGCTTCCCCGGTCCGGAGCAAGGGCTCTCGGCAGCTCGTCTTGAGGGTCACCGACGAAGTCCACGGGGCGGATTCCAAGCTCTTCGCAAGCCTCCAGAATTGCCGTCACAGCTCGCTGCCGGTTGGCGTAAAAATCCGACTCGCGCACTCTCACGAACGTCCAGCCGGCCCGTTCGAGTTGCCGCTGGCGCGCCATGTCTTGCGCATACTGTTCCAGACCGTGCCACTCGTCACCATCGCACTCGACAGCGATTCGCGCATCGAGTCCTTCGACGACCAGGTCGATTCGGTAACCAGCCACATCGACCTGCGGACGCACTCTGAACTTCCGGCGCAACAGCTCGAGCGCGACGTCCACCTCGAACCAGCTTTCGTAGGGTTCAGGCTGGGCGCCGCGGCGCCGAGGTCCTCTGCACGCACGCTCCAGGCGGTCAAGTTCCTCGAAAAGGGGATCGACTACCGGCGGATCCTCGAAGAATCTGAGCAGCCGGTAACGCAGATCCTCGTGGCTAAGGTCGTGCGCCTTGACACTGTGGAAGAGCCACACCTGATCTCGTGCCCGGCTCATCGCCACATTGAA
>DYKI01000018.1 GCA_020722705.1 Chthonomonas calidirosea
TGCGGAAGCGGATGGACGTTCTGATCGGAACGTTCTGCGCCGAGAACGGACTGCCGCTAGTCCACTGCGACCGCGACTTCGACCAGATGGCGGAACATATCGGCCTCACGATCGCGTAGCATCAGGTCCGGCGATGCCGCGAGGTCCGTCCGCTTGGCCGCACTCTCCCCTCCCTCCCATCAGGTACAGTACTTCGATCAAGCATATCGGAGAAGCTGTCATGCCCAAAGAGACGATCACGCCACGGGCGAAGGACTATTCCCAGTGGTATCTGGACATCATCGCGCAGGCCGAGCTGGCCGATTATGCGCCCGTGCGCGGGTGCATGGTGATCAGGCCGACCGGTTACGCCATCTGGGAGCGCATCCAGGCCGCCCTCGATCAGCGCATCAAGGCTACGGGCCACTCGAACGCCTACTTTCCGCTGTTCATCCCGTGGAGCTTCCTGATGAAGGAAGCCGACCACGTCGAGGGTTTCGAGCCGGAGGTGGCTGTGGTGACACGCGGCGGCGGCGAGGAGCTGGCCGAGCCGCTGGTGGTGCGGCCCACGTCGGAGGCGATCATCGGCCACAGCTTCGCCAGGTGGATCCATTCATGGCGTGATCTGCCGCTGCTCATCAACCAGTGGGCCAACGTGGTGCGCTGGGAGATGCGGCCAAGGCTGTTCCTCCGCACAACGGAGTTCCTCTGGCAGGAAGGCCACACCGCCCACGCGACCGAAGCCGAGGCCGAGGAGGAGACGCTGCGCATCCTCAACGAGGTCTACTTCGATTTCGCCGAGAAGGAGATGGCGCTTCCCGTCGTCAGAGGGCGCAAGACGGAGAACGAGAAGTTCGCCGGAGCGCTCCGCACCTACTGCATCGAGGCCATGATGCAGGACGGGCGCGCCTTGCAGGCCGGCACGTCGCACAACCTCGGCCAGAACTTCGCGCGCGCATTCGACATCAAGTATCAGAACGCCGAGAACGTGGAGGACTACGTCTGGACGACGTCGTGGGGCGTTTCGACCCGGCTCATCGGAGCCCTGATCATGGCCCATTCGGACGATGAGGGGCTCGTATGCCCGCCCAGGCTTGCGCCCATTCAGGTCGTTGTCGTGCCCATCTACAAGGGTGACGCCGAGCGGCCCAGGGTGCTCGAGGCCATTGACCGTATCGTTTCCGCATGGGATGGCCGCTTCCGAGTTAAGATAGACGATCGCGACCAGATGACGCCCGGGTTCAAGTTCAACGAGTGGGAGAGCAAGGGCGTGCCCGTGCGCGTTGAGGTGGGCCCGCGCGATATCGAGAAAGGTACGGTCGCGCTGGCGCGTCGCGACGTGCCTGGCAAGGAAGGCAAAGAGTTCGTGCCCCAGGAGGGTCTGGCGGACCGTGTCGCGGCGCTGCTCGATGACATCCAGCAGAGCCTGTACAACCGGGCGCTGCAATCGCGTCTGGAGCGTACGCGCGATGTGGCTTCGTACGAGGAGCTGAAAGAGGCCATCGAGGGCGGCTGGGCGCGAGCCTACTGGGCGGGCACATCGGAGGATGAGGACCGAATCCAGCAGGAGACGCGGGCCACCATCCGGGCCATTCCGTTCGATCAGCCCGAGGCGCCGGGCAAGTGCGTGCTGACCGGACGCGAAACGAGCCAGACCGTGCTGTTCGGGAGGGCGTACTGAGGGCTGAGAGCTGAGAGCTGAGGGCTGAGGGCTGAGAGCTGAGGGCTGTGGGCTGAGGGCTGAAGCCGCCATTCTCCCCTCCCCCTTGACGGGGGGAGGGTCAGGGTGGGGGTGAGGGTCGAGAAGCTGAAGAAAGCGAGGAGTGACGATGTTCCGGTTCATCCATGCCTCGGATCTGCATCTGGGAGCGCCGTTCGAGGGCATCCGTGTAGAGTCGCCTGAGATCGCCGAAGCGCTGTCGCGCTCGACCTACGAGGCGTTGGCCTCCATTGTGTGTCTGGCCAGGGACGAGGGCGCTGCCTTTGTGGTTCTGGCCGGCGACCTGTGCAACCAAGCCGACGGCAACCTGCAGGCCCATCTCGCTCTTCGCGGGGCTGCCCGCGAGCTTCGCGATGCGGGCATCCCGCTGCTCATGGTTCATGGCAATCATGATTATCTCGCTCCAGGCAGACCTGACCTCGACTGGCCCGACAACTGCACCGTTTTCGGCCCACGTACCGGGGAGGGCGAGGCTCCCGCCGAGCCGGCCATCGTCCGCTTCCAGGGGCAGGACATCGCCTCGGTATTCGGCCTCAGCTATGCTCGACGCGACGAGACCGCGAACTTAGCGAAGCGCTACCCGAAGCCGCCCGAAGGGCTCTTCTCGGTGGGACTGCTTCATGCGGCATGCGGGCCGGTATCGGGCCATGCCTCATACGCTCCGTGCACCGTGGACGACCTCATCGCACAGGGCTACGACTACTGGGCGCTCGGACATGTCCACAAACACTCCATCCTCCGCACATCGGGGCCAACCATCGCATACTCGGGCAACCCGCAGGGCCTCAATCCCAACGAGACGGGGCCGCGCGGATGCCTGCTGGTCACGGTGGACGACAGCAGGTCGGCGTCTGTCGAGTTCAGGGAAACCGACGCCGTGCGGTGGCATATCGAGGATGTTGACATCGGCTCCATGTCGCGCGAACAGGACCTGCTTGACGCCTTGGAGGCCAGGCTCGACACCCTGTCGCGAGAAGGACGGACGTCGCTCGTCAGGTTCCGCCTCGTGGGCAGGGGGCCGCTTTACAAACTGCAGGCCGACAGTTCGGCTCTCATCGAGACGCGGGATCACCTGCGCGATCGAGCGCGTTCCATGTCGGGGCCGGTGTGGACAGAGAGCATTCAGGTGCGCACCGAGCCCGATCTGGACCTTGACGCCAGACGAGCGTCCGAGGACCTTCTGGGCGACTTCCTGCGCATCGCTGACGAGCTGCACGGCTCCGATGAGCGCATTGCGGAACTGGCTGAGATGCTTGCCCAACCGCTCACGAGTTCGGCCGCACAGGCACTGCGCGACGTGGGCTTGACATCGAGGTGGGTGACGCCGGAGAAGGTCCGCGAGTGGCTCAAGCAGGCCGAGTGGATGGGCGCCGATCGCCTGGTCCGGGCGGAGGAGTGACATGCGTTTTCTGAGCTTCCACGTTGACGGGTTCGGCATACTCCACGATACCGGCATTGATGCGCTCTCGCCGGGCCTGACGGTGATCCTCGGCGACAACGGCGCAGGGAAGAGCACCCTGCTTGAGTTCGTTCGAGCGCTCCTGTTCGGGTTCCGCGATGGTCGCACGGGCCGACCGAAGTATGAGCCGTTGCGCGGAGGACTGCACGGCGGCAGGGCCGATGTCGAGATGGCCGACGGCCACCGTTACCGGATCGCGCGAGGCCCGGGCGGGGCGCTCGGGCTTGAAACCGTGGTTTCGCAATCCGACGGCGCGCCGGATCGCGTTCTCGCGTCGCTGTTGGGCGGAGCCACGCGCGACGTTTTCGAGAACGTGTTTGCCTTCAGCCTGTCCGAGCTGCAGGAAGTCGGCACGCTCGATCAGGAAGCCGTCAAGGCGCGCCTGTACGCGGCTGGAGCCGGAACCGGCGCTCGATCGCTGCCCAAGGTGCGAGATACCCTCGATAAAGAAGCCAGGGGGCTCTATGCAGTGCGGTCGTCATCGGCGCGGCTGGTGAAGCTTGCGGCCGATATCCGGGCGCTGCGCGAGCGGCAGGCCGCTCTTGGCAATGCAGCCGAACGCTATGCATTGCTGCAGCAAGACAGGGAGCGACTCGCCGAGCAGCTCGCGTCCGCAGACCGTGAGGAAGCCGCTGCCAGATCCGATCTCGCTGCTCGACAGGCGCTCCTCGATGCTTGGCCCGACTGGAGCAGGCTCGTTGAGGCCCATCGTTCCGTTGCGGCCTATGGTCAAGTTCGACCCGTGCCCGATGGGGCCGAGGAAAGGCTCAAGGCCGCCCACCAGACACTGCAGGAGCGTACTGCGAACGCTAAGGGCGCCGCCGACCGATTGGCTCGATCGAACCAGCAAGTCATGGAGGCCCTCACCCGGCTGGGTTCGGATTGGACAGAGGACCGCGTGGGGCACTTCGATGCCGGCACGGCTACCGAGCAGACAATAGCGTCAATGGCTCAGGGACTCGCCGAAGCGGCCAGAGGCGTGGACAAGGCCGAGGCTGGCCGCTCCCACGCGGAGGAGGCCCTGAAGCAAGCTGCATCGGCTCGTGAGGCGCTTGAGGCGGAAGAGCAGCGCCGCTGGCCGACGCCGCCACGGGCGATGGACTCCATCGAATCGGACATCGGTACGTTGAGGGAAGCCCGCGCCGCTGCGACGCGACTCGCCGAGGAGCGGGCCGGGCGGGCGACCATTGAGGCGCGTCGTCAGGGCGCCGAGGACGACCTGAAGCGTCTGAGGGTCGCCCCCGAGCCGGTCGCCCAGACCGCACACATACCGCTGTTCCTGGCCATCGGCCTCCTCGCAGGCTCCGCCGCGCTCGTTTCGTTCAGTCCGGTCGCGTCGGGCGCTCTCTTTGCGCTGTTCATCGTGGCAGCCGCCGTGGCCATCAGGCTCCATCGGAAAGCCCGTTCCATCGTGCGCGCACAGCGCCGCGATGAGATCCGTGAGGCGGAAGGCCGTCTAAAGGACGTCGAAGACAAACTTGCTGCGGCCGACGAGAGCATTGCGAAACAGAGGACCGTCCTGAACCGGCTTGGCGCGCTTCTCGGGTTGCAGAGCGTGGATGGCGCGGCCGACCTCGAGCCGGTCGAGGAGCGGCTGACGGCCGAGCGAGACAGCGCCCGGGCCTTCGCGGAGTTCGGCGAACGACTGCGGGGGGCGCGCAAGAATGAGGCAGCGGCAGCCGATGCGCGGGATGCGGCCCAGGCCGCTCTCGACGCGCAGGTGGCCGCGCGCAGCCGGGCCGAACGGGACTGGGTTGCCTGGCTGGAGGAGCATGGCATGCCGCCGGCGCTTCGGCCTGAAGGGGCGCTCCAGTTCATCGAGCAGGTCCGCGCCGCGCAGAGCCTCATCGAGGAGCGCAACCGTCGAATGGCCGAGCTCAAGGATGCCGAAGCGTCGGTCGCGCTTGCCCGCGAGGCCCTGAACGCCGTGATCGCCGAATCGGGCGACGACAGCGAGGAGGCGTTTCTGCAGCACGTTGCGAGGTGGCGCTCGCTGCAAGAGGCCGTTCGGGCTGAAGCTGGCATCCGCGATCGCCTGGTTGCCCGGGCCGGGTCCGAGGCGAAGTACGCCGAGCTGGAGGCTGCGCTGTCGGGCTCCGACGCCGAGGCGCTGACCGCCGGCGTCCAGGAGGCGCAAGGGGTCTACGCGAGAGCGCGCGAGCATGCCGATGCGTTGCGCACGCGCGACGGCGAGATCGGCGCCGAGATGCGCTCCCTGGAGGCTTCCGTCGAAACCGAGGCCGTGGCTCGCGAGCTTGCCGAGAAAGTAAGCATGGCCGAGGAGGCGCTCGAACAGTGGGCGGTGCGCCGACTGTGCATCCACCTGCTCGACGAGGCCCGTCTGAAGTTCGAACGCGAGCGCCAGCCCGCCGTCATCCGCAACGCCGGCGACCGCCTGCGCGCGGTGACCGATGGGACCTACACCCGCCTGATCAGGCGTCTCGACGGCGCCGAGATCGAAGCCGAGCACAAGTCGGGCGATACCCGCAGCCGTCCGGCATGGAACCGCGGACTCCTCGAGCAGATATACCTCTGTCTGCGGCTGGGCTACATCGAGGACTACGCGAGTGGGGCAGAGCCTCTGCCGATCGTGATGGACGACGTCCTGGCGAACTTCGATCCGGATCACGCCGCCCGTACCGCCCGCATGCTGGTCGAGTTCGCCGAGAAGAGGCAGGTCATCTACCTGACATGCCATCCGGAGACCGTCGCACACTTCCGCAGCTTCGCAGGATCGGCCTCGGGCTTCTACACGATCGAGGACGGCAACATCGCTCCCGGAGCCTGATCCGGGGCAAGCCAGTGAAGCGCCGGCGGCGGTCAGGACAGTCAGAGTGAGGAGGTTCGGTCCATGATATCTTCCGGAGCGTTCGGGCGCGCCGCCGATTTCCTCGGCCTTAAGCGTAGCGTTGTGGGTCTTCTCGGCATGGTCGTGCTGGTTGGGATGGGCGAGCACATGGCCGAGCAGTTCCTGCCCCTCTATCTGGTCTCACTCGGCGGCGGATACCTGTCGGTCGGCTTCCTCAACGGCATGGACAACCTTCTCGGGGCTCTCTACGCGTTTCCGGGCGGCTACATCGCCGACCGGATCGGCGCCAAGCGTGCCCTGCTCGTGTTCAACCTGGTCTCCATGGCCGGGTTCGCCATCGTGATCCTCGTCCCTTCCTGGCCCGTCGTGCTGGCCGCAGCCGCGCTGTTCCTATCATGGACCGCCATATCGCTTCCCGCGACCATGGGCCTGGTGGCCCGGGCGCTTCCCGGCAACAAGAGGGCCATGGGCGTCTCGGTGCATTCGCTCGTGCGACGCGTGCCCATGGCTCTCGGCCCGGTAATCGGCGGTGCGTTCATCGGCGCTTTCGGAGTCGAGCGAGGCGTCCGCCTGGCGTTCGTCGGGGCGCTCGCCATGTCCATCGTGGCCGCGATCATGCAGCAGCGGCTCATTGAAGACGACCGTCCCGCCTCCGCGGCATCTCGGGCCGAGGCCAATCCGCTGCGGCTGTGGCAGTTCATGAGCCCCCAGTTGCGCAGCCTGCTGGCCGCCGACATCCTCGTGCGCTTCTGCGAGCAGATACCCTATGCCTTCGTCGTCATCTGGGCCGTTGGAACTGCCGACCGGCCAGGCCCGGTCAGTGCAGTCCAGTTTGGCCTGCTGCGATCCGTCGAGATGGCGACGGCCATTGCCGTCTATGTGCCGGTCGCCTGGCTTGCCGATCGGGGGCGCAAGAAGCCCTTCGTCGTCATGACCTTCATCTTCTTCACGCTGTTTCCGCTGGCGCTGCTCCATGCCCGATCGTTCTGGCCTCTCGTCGGGGCATTCGTTCTGCGCGGGCTTAAGGAGTTCGGCGAGCCGACGCGCAAGGCGCTCATCATGGACCTTGCGCCCGACGACCGCAAAGCCGGCATGTTCGGGCTCTACTACCTCACTCGCGATGTGATCGTGTCACTGGCCGCGTTCGGCGGCGCCGTGCTGTGGAGCCGAAGCCCCGCCCTGAACCTCTACGCCGCCTTCGCTTTTGGCGCTCTCGGGACCCTCTGGTTCGCCCTCCGGGGCTCCGACCTGCCGGCGGCACCGGCGGGGGCGGCGGAATGATGCGATGGGAGGGCGAGGCTCCCGCCGAGCCGCGCTAGCAATGGAGCATGTCCAATGCCAATGACCCCGGCGCCCATGCCGGCAACGCGCCAAATCGTCGTCAACGCCCTTCGCCGCACCGGCGACGCCATCGCCGATAACGTGGCTCGCTTCCCCGCCGATCGGTGGCAGGACTTCCCTGTGCGCGGGATGGGCAGCCTGCGGGACGTCCTGCAGCACCTGATCGAATGCGAGGACAGGTGGCTCGAGAGCATCGGCGTCGAGCCCGACGATCGGCTGCCGCCCCACGATTTCGCCGCCATCGCGTCAGCCACCGAGATGGCGGCGCTTTTCGCGTCGTCCCGCGCCCACCTGATCGCCGTCGTCGAGCGTCTGCCTGAAGCGTGGTTCCACGCGCCATCACCCGCGCGGCACTACGGCCACCAGGACACCGGCGCCGACCTGCTCCACTGCGCCGCCGAGCACACCAGCTACCACGATGGACAGATTCAGATGCTGGAGACGGCGTTGCCAAAGCGGGTCGTGTGGCTACAGCATCAAGATGCCGACTCGCTCACGCCGTTCGACGCTCGCGTCCAGGATCTGTTGCGCGCATACGGGCTTGATCTGACCGATGTGGACACGACCCACGCCAACAAGCGAGGCGACGGCCCTGAGCGCGCCGAGGAGTTCGTTCGCGCCGTCGCAGAGGAGTTCGAGCTTGTGAGGGTGGACGAGACCTTTGGGCCGACGGGTCGTATCCAAGGAGGTAATGCCGCGTTCGGGATGTCGCCCGAGCGGACGCGGTTACGCGGTAAAGAGTGACAAGCCCGTTACGGCCTAAACCGGGGCGGCCAGCACGAGATTGTGCGCAGGGCCTGGGTGTGCCGAGCAATCCCTGCCATCGCGTCTCTTAGGTCCGGTGCACACCAGCGCGCGTGATATCTCGAGCCGCGAGCGTAGCTGCCTGGCAACTGAATACACGAAAGCCGCTTCACCGAGGCTGCAGCGACGCCATAAGCTCGTCGGCAGCGCGACCCAGCCTGCTGGGTTCGAGGGGCAGCGCATACAAGACGAGGCGCACGCGGCGGCGGCCGGCCGGCACGCTGGCGGCATGCCAGGTGCGGCCCTGATCCACCAGTGTCTTCCAGAGGTCTGTTGGGCACGGGTAGGCAAGGACAAGTGATACGCTCGGGGTATCGGGCAGGTTGCCATAGGCGAGAACCTGAAGGATATCCGCTCGATGGTGCTCACGAACAATGTCATCCAGATTGTGCCATCGCGTCCCACTGAGCTCTGTCCAGTGCTGCTTGTACTTCGCATCCAGGATGACAGTCTCGTTCTCGCGCTGCCAGACCACGTCCGGCTTCAGCGAGCGCTGTGAGCCTACATATGGTGGATCCCAAGACAACGGAACGGTGGTCTGTTGCCTGCGAGCAACCAGCAGGCGGCCCCCGAAGGTGTGTGCAAGGCGCGCCGCGACCGTCTCGACCCATGTCTCCCAGAACTGGTCCATGGACATACGCCACGGAAGCCCCCGTAGCTCGCTCAGTCCGGCCATACCGCGCTCCTCGATTGTCCACTCCATGGCCTCTACTGCGTCGGCAACGACCGTGCTAGACATCGGCGCGTGCAGCCAGCCCGTCAGTTGGCGGGCGGTCGGACATCGGGCGGGCACGTGCTCAACCTTCCGCCGTAACTCCACACACCAACGCAGCACCTGAGCGGCAACCGACCCAGCCTTGGCCACCGCCTCCAAACTTGCCTGTTGGCGGGCGAGCACATAGTGCAGCGCGCCAAGGAGGTCGTGGTCGGTACCGAGCTCCACATACCGACACGGAACGCGGTCGGGACGTCCCCTGGCCAGGTGGTCAACCGCGTACCGTGTCCACAGAGGTCGTCCGCGAGGAGCAGGCAGTATGTCCTCGACCAGATCGAAGCGACGTGTTAGGGTCCGAAGAAGCGCCTCGACGCGCGCCAGAACCGCAGTGGCAATGACCCATGGGGGTACGTCCCGATCCGATTTCGGCAATAACGGCATGCGCAGGATTGTCGGAGCCACACGCCAACCCGTCGCTGCCAACGGGGGCCCTACGCCACTCCATCCAAACCGCGGCTCGACGACAACGCCACGGTCGTAGTGCTTGGTACATGGGCAGACCAACGGAACTGCGCCGACGGTTGCGCCGGACGTGAAGAGAACGGTGACTGCTTCGCCCGTGTACTGAGGTTCGGCCCGAATCTCGAGCAGATCGAGCGCCTCACGGTTGGCCTGTACGAACTGATGGGCCAAGCGCGCATGCTGGGGTCCAGCTCCACGTTCGTGCGGCATCCGCAAGAGCTGAGCTACCGAGCACTCGCGAGTGGTGCTGTCTACGAGCCGCACAACGGTGCTCAGGCGCTGTGCGGGCGCGGGCAAGACCCCATACCACTGCCGCCGGGAGCGGCTGCGACGGGTCGCTGGCATCACCGTGATACGTCGCCGACCCAGTCGAGGTACGTACGCACTTGGCTTGCAAAGCCCGCTACGAAACCCTGGCTCAGGTACTCCTGGAGCAGGGGCATCAGCCCGTTGCGCAGTTTCGGCCGCACTTCGTGGTCGGAGACGCCCATGAAATACGAGTGCCCGGGCATCAGGTGGAACACATCGGCAGGCGCGTCATCTACGAAGAGGCCGAGCAACAGGCGAAACGCCTCAGCCCCGAGCGGGCATAAGTCGGGATCCACTACATCAAGCCGCGGCCACATGTCAAGGAAGGCCAGACGCCTTCGGATGGCCACATCTACGAGCGCAATGCTACGGTCTGCGGTGTTCATGGTCCCCAGAATGCGCAGGTTCGGGGGCATCGTAACGGAGCTGCCGCCTATCTCGGGGTAGGAGTACTCGAGCTCGATCGTGCGCGGAAACTCCGGTCTCGGTTCCAGCAGGAAGACGGCCTCACCCAGCACCTTGGCCAAGTCAGCCCTGTTGATTTCATCAACAACCAGCAAGTAGTCAGCCGCTGGGTCCTCATTACACCGTGCGATGCATCGAAGGAGCACGCCTGCCCGCGGTGCGAACACAAGGGCTCCGCGGTCGGCCGTGACAACCGGAGCCAGTCCGCCGACAAAGGACTCGTACGTGGTGTTCGCATGGAACTGCACGACAGATGCACGCCCAGCAAACCGTGTCTGAGCAATGGTTAGGGCCATCCGCGTCTTTCCCGTCCCCGGCGGACCCTGGAGGACGACATAGCGGTGTGCGTCAAGTGCAGCGCAGACGTCGGACTCCTCGACGGTCGGCAGCATATGTTCGAGCCATTGGCGATGTAGCCCGACTGCGTCTTCTCGGACCGACTGGAGAACAGGTACCTTCCGTTCCTCCATGAGAAGGTCGAGTATTGCGGCAACGGCTCTGCCGGCGAGCTGCCGATCGCCTGTCGGAGCGTACAGCAGGTACACAACGTTGCCATACTTTGCCAGTGCATTCTCATGTGGCCGGAACGCGGCTGTTTGGGATACCAGCGATGGTATGGCATCTCCCTGCTGCGTCGGATCGGGCTTGGCCCACGCTACCGTCATCTCATGCTCGGCGTTCAGCCAACGAGCTATGGCGTGGCACTTCCGGGCATGGCCGGGACGCCCGAGGATCTCGCTGTCCGCCCCCAAGCCATCGGTGCCAACGACGAGCCCGACCAGTGCCGGCCCGCCTGACCGCGGAAAGATGACAAACGAGGTTCCCGCATACGCGCCCGACGAGGGGTTGTCCGGTTGTATCAGCGCCGCGAACGGGACCTTCTTGTCGGTCATCTTCGGACAACGAAGCTTGAACGCCTTGGCCCCGTTCAGGGGGTAGCGACTTCCCGCACCCCAGAGGCTGTTGAGAGCCTGCTCGGCTTCCTCATGCCACCGGTCTGGGTCGTACGGCCGGTAAATGATATCAACGACATGCTCTATGCCCATCGCGATCCTCTCTCGAGGCGGCTGCAGGCGCTTACGCCTCGCGATCTGATTGACTCAAATGCCGGCACGATGCGGTTGTGGTATGATTTGCACAACTCCTCCGCACAGCCGGTGCGCCAAGTTTCGATACGCTTCACACGCACCCACTGGCGCTCCGGAAAGCTGTGCAGGGGCAGAGGGAGGGCATACTGCAGTGTCGCGCACAACGGTAACACTTCCGCAGGCGCTGGTGGACGAGGCGATGGATGAGTTCAAGGCCGACTCGAAGGCACAGGCGGTTGTTGCCGCAATCCACGATGCCCTTCGACGCCGGCGCCTTCAGCGGCTGTACAAGCTGATCGGATCCGTGGAGTTCGTGGCCGATGCTGAGAGCCTTCGGCACGGAGACGACCGACTTGGCTGACGTGCTGGTGGACACAAGCGCCTGGATTGACTTCTTCCGCGGCGTCGAGCCGATGCACTCAGCGGTCCGGCGCCTTTGCGACGCGGACCGTGCGGTCACGACGGGCATCGTGCTTGCAGAGTTGCTGGTCGGCGCACGATCTGCCGAGCAGGCCGCCCGTCTCGCCGCCATCCGTGATGCGCTGCCGGTGGCCGAGGATACGCTCGATGACTGGGTGGTCGCGGCCCAATACGTGCGTGATGCTCGTCCTGCAGGCGTTCAGTTGGGATTGGCGGACTCCCTCATAGCGGCTATGGCAGTGCGCCGGGGCTTGCGGGTTCTCACCACCGGCCGGGACTTCGCCGAGATGGAGCGCGTTCTGGGCGTCTCCGTCCGCGCTGCCGAGGTCTCACTTTAGGCACGCAGGCGCGGCCGGTTGCGCCCCCGAACGCATCGTCGGAGATTGCGCTATACTGCACTCGTGGCATGGGCGTCGGAATGCACCCTCCGCGCATGGCCACAGGAGGCGAACCGATGGCTGCAACGCTGCCCCGCCCGGTTGAGGCCGAGCATGGCCGCCTGGCCCACCAGACCGAACCGCCGCCGCTCAACAATGGCGACAGGCTTTCGCGCGCCGAGTTCGAACGCCGCTACGCCGCCCGCCCGGATATCCGGAAGGCTGAGCTCATTGAAGGGAGTGTCTACGTGCCGTCACCTGTTCGTTTCTTCGATCATGGCGCTCCGCACACTATACTCGCATGGTGGGCACAGAGCTATGCGGCGGGGATGACTGCGGTATGGGCCGCAGTAGACGCTACAGTACGGCTGGACAACGACAACGTCGTACAGCCGGACGTGTTGCTCCGGATTGAGCCTCTGAGCGGCGGCGGATCGGTCGTGACTGCCGATGGCTTCCTCGATGGTCCGCCCGAACTGATCGTCGAGGTGGCCGCCAGTTCTGCTGCCTACGACATGCATCAGAAGCGCCATGTCTATCAGCGCAGCGGCGTGCGAGAGTACGTGGCGGCGCAGGTCTACGAGAAGGCGCTGGCGTGGTTCGTGCTGCGGGAGGGCGTCTACGAGCCGCTCGCGGCGGACGACCGGGGCATCCTCAGAAGCGAGGTCTTTCCGGGTCTGTGGCTCAAGCCCGATGCGCTCTGGCAGCGCGATCTCGCCGGAATGCTGGCCGTGCTTCAGGAAGGGCTGGCGACGCCCGAGCGCCATGCGTTCGCCGCGCGATTGGCAGGCTCGACGACTGTCGGGGAAGCTCCATAGGGCGGAAGGAATACCGGGCCGTCCGGCGAATGGAGGCTGCACGAACTTCGCCATAGGAGCTATTCCATGCCTCATTTCGCCTCTTCGCTCAAGTCGCTCGTCCTCGCGCGAGATGGAAGGACGCGACGTAAGTCGAGCTGCGACGTCACCGGCGGCAACCACGACTGCTGGTCGGTCGAGCCGGGCGCAACGGCCACCATCGCCGACATCGCCGGCGCGGGCTGCATCACGCATCTGTGGTTCACCGTAAGCTGCCCCGACGATCGCTATTACCTGCGCCACACGGTCCTGCGCGCCTATTGGGATGGCGAGGAGACTCCGTCGGTTGAGGTCCCGCTCGGCGACTTCTTCAACATCGGCCACGGGTTGGCCGCGTCGAATGCCGCAGCGCCGCTCACGACGGTCGCCCCAAAGGGCGACGAGCTGAAACTCGGCGGCAACATGGCCATGAACAGCTACTGGCAGATGCCCTTCGCCAAGGGTGCGCGCCTTACGGTGACCAACGACGGCCCGGCGCCGATCCGCTCGCTCTACTTCTACGTGGACTACGAGGAGTATGATCGCCTGCCCGATGACGCGCTCCGGTTCCACGCCCAATGGCGGCGGGAGAACCCGACGCAGGGCATCAAGGGCGATCTGAGCGCGCAGGGCATCAACTACTGGTCGCTCATGAGTGAACCGAACCTCGATGGCCGCGAGAACTACGTGATCCTCGCCGCTGAAGGACGCGGCCATTTCGTCGGCTGCAACCTGAGCGTGGACAACATTGATCCCACGCCCGACGGACTCACCTGGTGGGGCGAAGGCGACGACATGGTGTTCATTGACGGCGAGAAGTCGCCCTCGATGGTCGGCACCGGCTCGGAGGACTACCTCTGCCATGCCTGGGGCATGCACCCGCAGGGCTATCTCTATGCGGGCACGTCGGTATACGAGCACGACCCCGAGCGCCCGACCCGGAAGAAGCAGACCTCCTACCGGTTCCACATCATGGACCCGATCATGTTCGAGAAGTCGCTGCTGATGACCATCGAGCACGGCCACGCCAACCTGCAGAGCAACGACTACAGCAGCACGGCCTACTGGTACCAGACTGAACCCCATGCGCCATTCCCGGTCCTGCCGGACGCGGTGGCGAGGAGGCCGAGACCGGATAGGTGAGGTTGAACGGAACGCCCCCAGTCCGATCGCTCAGACGCGTCTGAACGATCGGACTGGACGCATTGCCTGCGCCTGATGCCCATTCCTCTGATGGGGTCGGCCGGATCGGATCGCGGGCCGCAGCCAGGCTGCGCCTATAGCCGCCGGACGCTCACTTGCTGCCGAATGGTGACCGGCTTGCCCTCCACCGTCACCTCGGCTGCGTGGGAGTACTTCATATGCACCATGATGCCGTCCTGCGGATCGAGAAGCATCACGCCGCTGCCTGACGCCTTTCCCTGGGGGATCGTGGCGGTGGATGTCACCTCCAGCTTGGCGACTCGTTTGCCGTCGAACTCGGAGAACCCCACGAAACGATAGGTGTCGGTCGCCGTGCCCTGGCCGGCAGATCCTGCCGAGACGATCCCGTATCCGGGGAACGTGTCCCCCTCCTTGAGCGGCTTAACCGGGAACACGACTCCCAGGCGGGTCATGGGCTCCTTCCCCCACATGGCCTTGCCGCGCCGGTCTATCATCAATGTCAGGAAGTGCTTGCCGGTGTCGTACACCTCGTCGTCGTCCCGTTCCAGGCCAAAGTGCACGGTCGCGACATCCTTCTCGACCTTCCTGCAGTCGAGGCGGAACACGGTGCGGCTCGTCCGGCGTCCCGTCGGCATGCCTTCGGTAACGATCCGCATGTCGAACCGGGCCTTCTGGCCCGGCTTCATCCGGAACTGGAACAGCCATCCGTCCCTGTGGCGAGTGATCTGGGCATCGGCCTGAGATGCCACGGTCAGGATGGTCAGGCCGAGCAACCCGAAGAGCATCCTGGTTCTTGAGCATACGACGGGCATGGCTTCTCCTGTGGCGCGGCCATGCACGGAGGCCAACGCCCGACGCAGATCATAGTGCGGTCCGATGCCGCACGAACACCATACGCAGAAGACCGCCCGGAATGCGCCAAGGCCAGATGCCGGAGCGCGCCTCCGTGCCCCGGCAGCCTATGGTTTGCGCAGGTACTCCTCCGGGAACTTCCATGGCGCGCGATAGACGGGCCGCGCAGCGCGGGCGGCCTCGCGGTCGCCGACGATCTTCTCGGTCCTGGGATCGAAGCGCACATCGCGGCCAACGGTGTAGGCCACGTTGGCAAGCGTGAGCGGCAAATCCACTTTCCAGTGGTAGTTGACGCTGCAGCTCGGTTCCTGGCGCGATTTGATGCAGTCGAGCCACTCACGTTCGTGCCCCGGCGAGGGCGGGATGCTCTTGGGCGGAGCCTCGCTATCCTTGAGGAGCTCGCCTTCGGGCACGATTTCGCATCGCCCATAGTCGGCGATGAGCGTGCCGTTGAGCCCGTGGAAGTAGATGCCCAGCCTGCGCGCCGGAGTGCCGCGACCGAAGTCGAAGGCGAAGCTGTTGCAGCAGCTCATGGCCCACGTCATGGTGACGCCCGGGTAACGCCAGATGACCTCCTGCGTGTCGGGCGCGTCGCCGTCACCCTTGATGACATAGCGACCGCCGGTGCAGCTCGTCAGTGTCGGCACGCCGAGATCCAGCGCCCACACAGGCAGGTCCACGATGTGCGGCGCCATTCCCGGCGTCCATCCGCCCGAGTAGCGGAAGAACGAGGAGTGGTAGTAGGCGTCGGCAAACAACAGGCGGTTGAAGGGGCACTTCGGCGCCGGCCCGCACCACATATCCCAGTCCACTCCCGGAGGCGGGTCCTCTTTCGGCGCGTAGCCGATCCCTTCGGGACCCTGGTTCATTACGTTGAACGTGCGCACCACGCTGATGGGCCCCAGCTTGCCCGATCGAATCCATTCGACGACGCGCCGGTAGTTCTCGGTGGCGTGGATCTGGGTGCCGACCTGGCTGATGCGCCGGTGTTTGTTGACGGCGTTGCGCACGGCCAGCGTCTCGTCGGGGTACAGGGTCATGGGCTTCTGGAGGTAGATGTCCTTGCCGGCCTTGCAGGCGTCAATCGCGATAAGCGCGTGCCAGTGGGGCGGCGTGGCGATGATCACGGCGTCCACATCCGAGCGCGCGAGCAGTTCCCGGTAGTCGTTGTAGCCTCTTGCGGTAGCTTTGAACCCCTCGACGACCGGATCACGTCGGCTCGCCGCAACGTCGCAGATGCCCACGACGACGACATCGGGCTCGCTCGCACACGCCTTCAGGTTGGCCCGGCCCATGCCGTTGACCCCGATGGCGCCAAGGGCGATGCGCTCCGAGGGAGCTGGCGTCCCACCCCGTCCAAGCGCCGATGCAGGAACCACAGTCGGCACCGCTACGGCCGTGGCGGCTGCGGTCTTGATGAAATCGCGGCGTGAGCGCTTCGCGCCGGGTATAGCTTCGGTCATTCCTGGGCCTCCTTGCCATGGTTCATGGGACACCCCGCCCGTAGGATCGAATGCCCCGCCGACAATGGACAACGCTCCTACTGTTCGTCAGCAGACTCAGCGTCTCCTTCCGCCTTCACATGGCATTGCCGTCGTAATCGCCGCCCCGGCGGGCGTGACCATCGGCCTGGTCAGGCACCTGCCTGACGCGTGCACCGCCGCGGCGGTTGAGTGGGTCGGCGCAACCTGGACCCTCTGCGTTCGGCTCCCTCATACCGTTCGCGCCGGGCGTATCGAAACCCAGGGGCGCCCCAAGAGCCTCTATCAGAGCACGACCCGTTTCGGATTTCGATACGCTCGTTGCGCGGAATCGCCCTCCCCGTACGCGTTGCTCGCCAACACAAGGCTGTCCTTGCAGCGCGCAAGTCGCCACTCAATCCCCGGCGGGCGCCAGGTCGCGAGGGCAACCGGCTCCTGCCCGACCCAACACACGGCTACGGATCACGCTGGAAGATGTACAGTACGTCCTCTCTGGCATCCAGAATCGTGTCCTCATTGATCTGGCTGAATGGAACGACCACTCGCTCCAGTATCTTCATCCGCTGCGACAGCGGCCCGCTGGACCAGTGCAGTAAGAGCCCGATGTATGGAGTCGCGCCGGACGACAACGTCGTCCGCACGAACTCGACCCACTCGGCGGCACCGCTGTAGACACACGTGTCATGCTTCTCGTTGGCACGAGTCAGCGCCTCCTCCTTCTGTTCGATCCAGCGGGCGACCCTTGCCGCGCTCCAACCCTTCAGCCTCCGGCGTCTGGCTGCGGCGGCCGCATCCAGGACAGTATGCGACCCCGTGCCACCTCGGGCACCAAGGGCGCAGCCACAGTCACATGAGGCTCGTGTAGTGAGGAAGTACTGCTCGCCCTGCTGGAGCTGAGCCTGCACGCTGCGGTTCTCTAGCGGCTCGAGCCGGCGACTATGGGCATCGGCAATGGGCCTCAAAGCGTCAATATCGGCGCCTCTGGGCAGCACTGCGGTAACGAAGTGACACATGTCCGTTATCTCCAGCGATGACGATCACCGACACGGTCCACTATGCCGGGCATATCGGTGGGGTCCACTCGGTGGGCGACCGTCGCTCGGTACCAAATGTCGAACGACGGATACGTAAGCTGATCAAGCGCCTCCAGGTTCTCGATCACCGTTCGATCCGGATCAATGCAGACAATCGCCGGTGCAGGCGTCCGCAGATCATAAGCATAGTAGTCACCGCATCCGTTCGAAGCGAAGGCCACGAGGAAGTTGGGCCACTGGTTCCACGAGCCGTCTCTATGAAGGAACCCGTTCACCAGGCCAATGTCCAGCAGTTCATGCTGAGATTCCAGCAACAAGAAGTCGCAAGCATCGTGGATGGGATCGCTGGGGTCGAGCAATGCCGCGCGATGACGCCCGGGTAGTTTGAGCCCGAATCGGGCCTCGATGTCCGTCACGTCCATACCGTTACCCCTCCCATGAGTGTCGCCCAACCGCTCTGCGGCTCAGCCTCTGGTTATAGCGGCGGATCCAAGCAAGCGCACCCGGCCACCATCAGGTCACGGTGCAAGGGCCGATGGCAGGGCGCGGCTCAAGGGCAGCGATCTCACCGTAGCCCAACTGGGCCCGCCTTGGATTTCAATACGCTCCTTGCGCACGCTCGTCCTTCCCTTTGCGCTCTCCGAACCAACGCAAGGTGGTTTCTGCACCGCGCAAGTCGCCACTCAATCCCCGGCGGGTGGGTCACCGAGCGCCAGACGCCCGGCCGGCCACAGCCCCACCACGACCAGGACCGCCACGATGCCCATGCCACCGCAGAGCATCAGCACGTCGGAGCGACGGCTCAGGTCGCTGCCCGTCATCGCCACGAGTACGAACAGCATGGCGATCGCTCCGCCGGCGAACACAGCCCCGGACAGGATCAAGCCAAGAACGATCTTCATGCCGGCTCCCCCTTTCAACTGGGTGCAAGCGCCAACGAACGCACGCAATCCGGCCCCTACTTCGCCTCCATCGCCTGCTCGCCGTAGAACCACTCGCGACCGTGCATCGTGTCGCCCGCCGCAGGCATGCCCGGCGTCGAGTTGCGCAGCGCGGTCCGAAGGGCGGCCCGGAGGCGCGGTGTGGCGCTTTCAGCCATGCGCAGTGCGTGGGCCACATGCTCGAACGCCGTCTGGCCAGGCTGCAGTTTCGGCTCCTCGAACAGATTCATGAGGGTCGCCTGGACTGCGTTGACTTCCGGAGACTCGATCTTGCTCAGCGTTGCGTCGAGGTCCGGCCACCACCATTGGTTTTCGTATCCGTGCGCTGCCTGCCATGCAGTCGCGTCGTCGTCGCCCGCGTTCAGGCAGTCACTCTCAGTGAATGCATAGGTGCCGTTGATATGCGACACACCCAATACGTCGGCGAGAGGTCTCGCTTGCGTGCTCTGATCTCCGACCTGCATCGTCCGGCTCGTCATCGTATCGCTCCGTATGGCAGGCGCCATACATCGCATCACGCTCGCGCCATCCGCCCATCGTGGTGGGGTATGCTGTGCTCGGTAAGTCATCACCTGTTGCCGAGATTGGCAGCTCATACATGAGGGAGCATACGATGCCGAAGAAGGTGCGCCCCGCGATCGGGGGCATCGTCATCCTCGCGGCTTTGGCATATGCCGTATGGCGAACGCGACTGCCCGAGGTGGACACGGGAGTCGTCAAGGGCAGCGGCGTGGTCGAGGCGACGGAGGTGATGGTCGGCCCAAGGATTGCCGGCAAGCTGGCCGAGGTCCTCGTCAACGAGGGCGACACCGTGCGTGCCGGCGATCTGATCGCTCGACTTGACACCGCGGAGCTGGACGCTCAGGTGGCGCAGTTGGAGGCCGCAGTCAAGGTGGCCGAGTCGCGCCTGGAGGCGGCCCTGAACGGAGCGCGCCCCGAGCAGATCGAGGCGGCTCGGGCGGCCGTCGCCCAGGCCAATGCCGCAGCCGCAGGCGCAACGGCAGCGACGAGCACAGCACGAACGGGCTTCCGAAAGACCACCGAGCTGCGGGCAGCCCACGATGCCGCACGCATGCGCCTGAGGGCAGCCGAGGCGCAGATGGCGGATGCGGAGGAAGCTCTCTCACTGGTCCAGGCCGGGCCGCGCAGTCGTCAGATAGACGTCGCCCGTGCGGTGATCCATCAGGCCGAGGTCGCGCTCGAAAAGGCCGAAACCGACCTGCGCCGCATCGAGGAGCTGTCACGGGACGGAGCCGTCTCCGCCCAGCAGCGCGACGCCGCCGTGGCCGCCCGCGATGCCGCTGCGGCCCAGGTGGAGCAGGGCAAGGCCGCGCTTGCCGACCTGATCGCCGGGGCTCGGCCCCAGGAGGTGCGCCGTGCGGAGCTTGGCGTGAGTCAGGCCCGCGCCAACCTGGAGGCCGCCCGCCTGGCCGAGCGGTCGGCAGCGGAAGCGCTGTCGGACCGCCTCGGAGCGCGATCGGCACTGGATGTTGCCGGCACCAGTGTCAAGACGACCCGAGCTCAAGCGCGAGCCGCCCAGGCTCAGCTCGATCTCCTCCTGGCAGGCACTCGCCCGGAAGAGGTCCGGGCCGCCAGCGAACAGGCCCGACAGGCCAAGGAGACGCTCAGGCTCGCCAGAGTCCAGCGCAGCCACTGCTTCATCTACGCTCCGACAGGTGGCGTTATCAAGACCCGCGTCGCCGAGCCGGGCGAGACTCTGGCGCTTGGAAGCCCGGTTGTCGTCCTGCTCGATGCCGCTCGGCCATGGCTGCGGGTCTTCATCCCGGAATCGCAATACGGCCGGGTCCGCATCGGTGACCGGGCCATGGTGACCGCCGACAGCTTCCCCGACCGTAAGTTCGAGGGCATCGTGGTTGAGATTGCTTCGGAGGCCGAGTTCACCCCCAAGAACGTTCAGTCGTCGGAGGAGCGCGTGAAGCTCGTTTTCGGCGTCAAGATTGACCTCCGGCAGGCAGGCGAGCGCCTCAAGCCGGGCATGCCTGCCGATGCGGTGATCGCTGTCGGCAGGCCCTAGCTGAGGCATTGACGGCTGTCCCGATCATGGACTCAGCGCCATCGGCCCGTCCCACCTCCTCCGTAGTGGTTCAATGCGACGGGCTGACACGCTCGTTCGGCGCCGTGCGCGCCGTTGACGGCCTGACATTCAGCGTCGAGGCAGGCGAGGTGTTCGGCTTGATCGGTCCCGACGGTGCCGGAAAGACGACCGCGATGCGCATGCTGACGGCCATCATGGAGCCTGACGGTGGCACGGCCACCGTGCTCGGGCACGATGTGCGCCGGGAGCCGCAGGCCATCAAGGAGAGGATCGGGTACGTCTCCCAGCAGTTCAGCCAGTACGGTGATCTGACCGTTGCCGAGAACATCGAGTTCTTTGCGGACCTGTTCCAGGTGCCGCCGGAAGCACGCCCGGAACGGTCCAGGATGCTGCTGGCCGCGAGCGGAATGCTTCCGTTCACCGACAGGCTGGCCCGGGCTCTGTCGGGCGGCATGAAGCAGAAGCTGGCGTTGACGTGCGCACTCATCCATACGCCCGAAGTGCTTTTCCTCGATGAGCCGACGACAGGGGTGGACCCCGTCAGCCGTCAGGAGTTCTGGACCATCCTTAACGATATCGTCGCCGAAGGGATGACCCTGATCGTGAGCACGCCCTTCATGGATGAAGCCGAGCGCTGCCACCGGATCGGCCTCATGCATCGAGGGCGGATTTTTCGCAGCGGCACGCCGGACGAGGTGGCGCATGGCTATGGGTCACTGGAGGAGGCGTTCATCGCGAGCGTGGGACAGGCGTCGGACTAGATCCATGTGCGGCTTTCGGGAGTACCGGCGCGACGGAGTCCGCCCGGGTTTCGATACGCGGCGCGGATGGGACGCTGCGGATTGCAGGCGTACCGTTTGCCCTCGCGCCGCCACTCAACCACCGGCGGGACCGCAGGAGAACCGATGGTGATGCTCGTCTCTGGATCGGAGCCGAGCGAGCGATGACTGCCGACGGCTATGCCATCGAAGTTGACCAACTGGTCAAACGCTTCGGCGCGTTCACGGCGGTGGACCACATCAGCTTCGCCGTGCAACCCGGAGCCGTCTTCGGCTTCCTCGGTCCCAACGGGTGCGGCAAGAGCACCACGATCCGGATGCTGTGCGGCCTGTTGATGCCGACCTCGGGAACGGCGCGCGTGGCCGGCCTCGATGTCGCGCGGGATCCCGAGGGCGTCAAACGCCAGATCGGCTACATGTCCCAGCGGTTCAGCCTCTATCAGGACCTGACGGTGCGCGAGAACCTTGAGTTCTACGCAGGCGTCTACGGCATCGCGCGTTCGAGGCGAGCGAGCCGGATATCGGAGATCATCGAGCGGACCGATATGGCAGGCGAGACCGAGACGCTGACCGGCGCGCTGTCCGTCGGCGTTCGCCAGAGGCTCGCGCTCGGAGCGGCGCTGCTCCACAGTCCCGGCATCGTGTTCCTCGACGAGCCGACCTCGGGCGTTGATCCCATCAGCCGCCGCCGCTTCTGGTCGCTGATTGGCGAGCTCCGCGCCGATGGCGTCACCACCCTGGTCACGACCCACTACATGGACGAGGCGGAGCGCTGCAGCGACATCGTCATGATGCGTGCCGGAAGGGTCGTCGCGCGCGGCGCGCCCGACGAACTGAAGCGTGTCCACTCGCCAGGTCTTGTCCTGTCGGTGCGCTGTGAACGGCCCCAGGATGCCCAGCACGTCGCCGCCAAGGTGCCGGGCGTTCGTGCCGCATCGGTCCGGGGACACCGGCTGCACGTGGTGACCGACGAGGCCGCCGAGGTTGCTCCGAGTCTCGCCGAAGAGCTGAAGGCGCATGGATTCGGCAGCGCGCAGATCGAGCCGATGCCCGTGACGCTCGATGACGTGTTTGTTCATCTGGCACGAAGAGAACCAGACATCTGACCCCCGGGCGCGCGCCGGCGAGACCTGGCCGGCGGCGCGAAGGCCGGATGGCTCCCGAGGAAGACGCGTGACGCGGATCGGTGTTTGGGTCCGACCGCAGAAGACCCTGCATGCTGCCAATCGGATCGTTGCCGCTCGCCCTGCTCGCTGTCGCGCTGCTGTGCGGCGCCGCGCTTGGCCAGATGCCCGACACGGATCCGCTGTATCGGCTTGCCGATGGGCCGACGAAGATGGTGAACGCTCTGTGGATCGAGAATCCCGACGAGCTGCGGTTCGGCAATGAACACACAAAAGTGGTCGTGGCCCACGTTACCGGCCGGGGCATGGCTCCCTGCCGGGCCAGAGCACATGCCGCGGTTGCGTATATGAGGTTCGTGGGATGGGAAGTCACGCGGGTCAGCCCCGAGCAGGCGCAGCGGGGGTATCCGCGCGCATTCCGTCAGCAGCTCCGGCTCAGGGTCTCCACACGAAGTCCGGCGAACCTCGCGAAGCCTTGGTCGAACGTAACCAGGGTCAGGTCGCCCGCTATGGCGAATGCGGCGAGATACGCATCGGTATCGGCCACCGTGCCTCCTGGGATTGCGCTGCATATCTGTCGCCATCGGGCCGTTAAGCCGTCGGACTCGGCCAGGCGTACCAGACGATCGTCGCCGAGCGCGATGTCCCATCCCCGCCGGAACTCGGCGGCGCCGAGCACATTCGCGCCCATGACGGCGGACCGTGTCATGAGCCGCAGGGCCCCCATCTCGACGACGCGACAGATGCCGATGCTCCCGGGTGCGTCCTGCCGGCTGAGCCATGCGAGCGCAGCCGGCGCATGGGCGTGCTCGGAGTAGAGGAGCGCGACCAGCGTGTTCACATCGAGCAGGTACACGGCAACTGCTCGCGGGCGCTCAGGCGCACGTCTTCCTCCAGCTCTTCCCGCCGGACATCTTCGGGCGTGATCGGGCGCACGCCCGGCTGTGTCGGACGGAAGATGGGGAACGCAGCCCGCCGGCGCTCCGAGGCTCCGTCGCCCTCCTCCAGCTCGCGCTCAATGCCCCTTGCGACGAGCTCCTTGAACGTTATGCCGCGCCTGACCGCGTCTATCTTCGCCCGTTTCAGCAGGCCGTCCGGCAGCTCCAGTGTGGTTCTCATGGAAGCGCATTAGCGTATACCTGCGTGCCGCTCGTGGGAGCCCGATCCGCGTAACAGATCAGGTTCGGTGAGGCCTCTCTTGGGGCGCAACTGCGCTTCCATCTCAAGCGCGCGGGGGGCGTAGGGGCGAATCAACCGCAAGGCCGAGCCATTTGTCAACGAGGACCACGTTCCACGCGGTTGGTTCGCCCTCGCTCGGCAACGTGCCGAACGGTCGTGGACCATGCCTGCATCCCCCCATCGTCGGGTGCGTCCGCGGGGGCGTGTCGCCGGCTCCTACTGCGAGCACGTTCCGGGCACAGCGGGCTATCGGTGGTTCCCGAACGACGCCCGTAGTCGCCACGTGACCACCTCGCCCGGCTACCGCACTCCCGCCTTTCCGGTCAGCAGCCCCAGCATCCCATGCCCCAGCGCATCGCCCACCAGGTAATACGTCTCGGCGTTGGCGAACTCGTGGTGGCCGTGACCGGGGCATGGGGAGTCCTCGGGCTTGCGGACGAAGTCATGGGTCTCGACGAACACCACCCGTCCGCCGACTGCCGGTCGCGACGCCGCTCGGGACTGGGCACGGCGCAGATCCGCCCACGTGCCCGGGGCCGTCACCCACGGACCGGTCAACTCGCCGATCACCACGGGCAGCCTCGGCGCTTTCAGGTCCCTGCGGACATCGCGGATCAGGTTGACGAGGTTCTGCTCGTATTCCGGCACGGCATGCTGAGGGTCGCACCCGTCGTTCCAGCCGTGGTACCAGACGAACCCGGCCAACTCGCAGCCGCGGCCATCGTAGGATGGAAAGTCCGCTTTCAGGTTTGCCAGCGCCTCGCGCACGTCCGCGAGCATCCTGGTGTAATACGGCCCGACCGTGCCGCCGGAGCTTGGGGGCCGGAAGTCCACGTAGAGGCTCTTGCCGCCCCATGCGGTTTTGATCAGCAGCGCCTGGTTGGCCAGGGCATCGCCGATGACGTGGCCGAACTGCAGCTCCGGCCCGAAGTGGTGCCGACCCGCGTAGGGGGTGAAGCCGAGCGTCAGCGGTCCGGCCTTCACCGGCCCCTGTTCGGGCTTGTAGCGCACCCAGACATCATGGCGCACGGCCCATCGGCCCGACGCGTCCTTCAGATGCCTGTAGCGAGCGGCTCCGACGGGATCGCGCATGAGGGCGTTGAGCGTTCCCTTTCCGTCGTTGTAGTCCTTTCCGTCAAGATCGGCGACGCCCTGCCCCTCCATGTTGGATTGGCCGGCCAGGATGAACACCTTGACGGGGCTCTTGCCCGCCTGCCTCTGTGGATCTGGCCGATCGGCGGGCACGGTAAGCGCTGCGCCCGATACGATTGCAGCCGCGACGATGGCGGCAAGCGATGCGGTCGTATTCGTCATCGCGATCACCTCCTCTCGGTCCGACGGGCATGACGCTGACGGCAGCGTTGCCTACCCTTTGATGCCGGTGACGGCGATGCCCTGGATGAACTGGCGCTGGGTGAAGAAGAACAGCACGATCACGGGCGCGACGACGATGGTCGAGGCGGCCATGAGGAGGTGCCACTGCGTGCCGCCGTGCTGGCTCTGGTAAAACTGCAGCCCCAACGAAAGCGTGAAGGTGCGCTGGTCCATGAGGTAGATCAGCGGCCCCAGAAAGTCGCGCCACGTGTACATGAAGTGGAACAGCGCAACCACCGCGAGCGCCGGCTTCGCCAGCGGCAGGACCACCTGACGGAAGATGCCCCACTCCGAGCAGCCGTCAATGCGCGCCGCCTCCGACAGCTCGAAGGGGATCGTGCGGAAGAACTGCCGCAGCAGGAAGATGCTGAACGCGTTGCCGAACCAGGCCGGCACCCACAGGGGCTTGAACGTGCCGATCCAGCCCAGCGACCGGAAGAACGCGTAGATCGGCACCATGAGAACGGGGAACGGGATCATCATCGTGGCGAGCGTCGCGGCGAAGAGAATATCGCGGCCAGGCCACTTGAGCCGCGCGAAGGCATACGCCACCAGCGAGTTCGACACCACGACGCCGGACACCCCGAGGATGCACAGCAGAAGCGTATTGCGTCCGTACACGAGGAACGGGACGTAGCCGAGCTTGTCGGCGCCATAGACGAACGCGTCGCGGAAGTTGTGCCACTGGAACGACGATGGGATGATCGTCGGCGGCTGGCGCATGGTCTCTTCGATGGGCTTGAGCGCCGTCGAGACCAGCCACACAAGCGGGAAGAGGAACGCCGCCGACAGGATCAGCAGCACAAGGTGGACCAGCCACTGATGGCGTTGGCGGCGGTGGCCGGACGGCTCACGCACCCTTGCGGACCTTTCGCTGAAGGGCGCGGACATCGGAACGGTCTTTGGGTCGTCCGACGGCACGCTTGTTTGCGATCAAGTGGACCAGCCCAAGGACGCTCACCGATGCGCCGGCAACGTCCACCGTCACTCGGGCAGGCCATGCCTCCTCGAATGTGACGCCGCTGAGACTGGTCAGAATGTCAATCCTCCTCGGTGCGACACCGATCTGAAAGACTATACCCGGCGTCGCCAAGTCACGCTCCTGAACTCCTTGCAAGGGTGCGCCAAACCGGCGCAGAGCGCGCATGACGCGTGCGGCATTGTCTGGCGTCGGTCGCACCCACAGATCCATGTCGCCCGTAGCGCGCGGCATCCCGTGGGCCGCAACCGCGAACGCACCGACCATCAGGTACTCAACGCCTTCTGCGGCGAATGCGGACAACATGTCGCTGTAGTCGTCGTTCAGCATTGGATTTCCCCGCCATGGCCCATGCGTCGCATGTGACTGGCCAAACCATCAGAATACGTTGGGCCGGCGTCATGGCGAACCAGTCTGCATCGTTGTCGTGCTCGTCCATCGGTACTACTCTGACCCGCCAGGAGGAACGCGCAGACGTTCGGGAGTTCGCATCCATCCCCTATCCCCCCTGATAGTGCACGTGCTTCTCGGATATGCGCAAAGCGACGAGCGTCAGCACAAGGATGATCAGGAACATGATCCAGCCCATGGCACAGGCATACCCCATCTTGTGATAGATGAAGGCGTTGTCAAACAGATACATGGTGTAGAAGTAGGTCGAGCGCGCAGGCGAGCCGCCGGGGAACATGACATACGGCTCGGCGAACACCTGCAGGGTGCCGATGATGCCCATGATGCCGTTGAACAGGATCACCGGCGACAAGAACGGCATGGTCACATTGCGCGTTCTTGCCCACCATCCGGCCCCGTCGAGCTCGGCGGCCTCGTACATCTCCGTCGGCACATCCTGCAGCCCCGCCAGGTAGATCACCATAGCATTGCCGGCGCCCCAAAGGGCCATGAGCGCCAGCGCGGGCTTGGACCATGCCGTATCGCTCAACCAGTTGGGCGCCGGCAGGCCCACCCGCCTGAGCACTTCGTTGAGGATGCCGTGCTCGCCGTTGAACACCCAGAGCCAGAGCACCGCCAGCGGGATGGTCGGCACGAGCGACGGCAGGAAGAAGATCGTGCGGTACACCGTCATGCCGCGGACCTTGGTGTTGAGCAGGAGCGCCAGCGCGATGGCCGTCGCCATGCCCAGCGGCAGCGCCATGCCCGCGTAGATCGCGGTGTTCTTCAGGCTGATCCAGAAGACCTCGTCCTTGATCAGATTGCGGAAGTTCAGCGTGCCGATCCACACCGGCGGCCTGAGCACCGAGTAGTCGCACATGCTGTAGTACAGCGATGCCGCCACCGGATAGGCCAGGAACACCGAGAACCCGATCAGCCACGGCGAAGCGAACAGCAGCGCAGTGCGGGTCTGGCGGTTCATTGCGCCTCGCCCCTCAGGCGCGCGATGCGAAGGTAGTCGTCCAGTTTCGGCTGCATTCTTGCCTGGACAGCGTCGAGGGCCTCCTTCGGTGACTTCTTCAGCAGGGCGATCTCGTCGAAGGCATTGTTGAGTTCAGCGCCGTACTCGGGCCAGAGCGGGAGTTTCGGCGGCGCAATGGCATTCGGACTGCCGGCCAGATCGGCGAAGAGCTTCACATACGGGTTCGGGTGCGTCTTCCAGAACTTCTTGCTGACCGAAACCAGCGGCGAGTGCTTCCGCTGGCCCATGCAGAGAAGCTCCATGCCTTCCTGCGACTGGACATACGCCATGAACTCGAACGCCTGTTTCGGGTGGCGAGCTCCACGGGGGATGACCAGCACATCCTCGTCCACGAACGTGTTGTTCGCCAGATCGGGCCGATCCGCCGGATGGGGGAACGGGCATGCTCCCCAATCCAATCCCGGCGCATACATGGTGATGAAGTTATGCATCCAGACACCCTGCAGTTCCATGGCGACCTGGCTGCTCAGGAACGCATTCTGGGGCGATGAGAAGTTGCCGAAGCCGCTGCGGAACGTCTGCAGGTCCGTTGCGCCGTACTTGCGCGAGTACGATTGGATCCACTCGTAGGCGCGCACGTTTTCCGGCGAGTTCGCTGTGATCTTCGTCTTGCCGTCCCAGAGCTTGCCGCCGAAGATGCATCCCCAGCCCCAGTTCCACCACCCCGGCTCGGCCGGCATGAAACCGGCGCGCACGATCCGGTTGCGCTCACCGCGGCGGGTGATTTTCTCGGCATAGGCGTCGAGTTCTTCGATCGTCATGGGCGGTCGGGCAGGGTCGAGGCCTGCCTCACGCAACATCTTCCGGTTGTAGTGGAGCGCCGTTGACGCAGGCGTTGTCGGGAGGGAATAGACGTGCCCGCGGTAGACGCCGATATCCCAGTAACACGGAATGTACTGCGATGCGCGGATGCCATACTCGGCGCACAGATCATCGAGGGGCATGATCGCCTTGGCATCGGCGTATTGCGCCACGTTGGGACCGTACAGGCCCGCCACATCCGGAGGATTGCCGCCCGCGACGGCCATCAGCGTCTTATTCTCGATGCCGCTGACCGTCAGCAGCTTCACGAACACGCGCTTCTGCTTGCGGTTGAAAGCATCCACCACCGCGCGCATGGCGTCGCCCTCAAAGCTCGTCCACTTTTCCCAGTAGGTCACGACGACAGGCCCGGGCGGATCCTGCACGCGCACCACAACCTCGCCGTACCAGGCGGCAAGCACGATGATGATTGCGGCTATGGGTGTCGCCAGCGTCCGAAACATAGCAGGTGTAAGGATTATGGCGCATGTGAGGCGTTACGTGTGCGAAAGGCCGGGGGAGATGACCCTGGCTGCCATGGTCACGGGCCGTTGGCCCTCATGGGTTTGCGCTCCAGCGGCGCGCCCTATCATAGCCCAGGGCAACGCCCTGGGTCGGCTCTTCTAGTTTCCGGACGCTGCACTCCAGTAGGTCTGCACGTGATGGCGCGCCAACTCGGGGCTCAAGGTTCGCTGGGCGAAGTCGCGGTACATGGGTATGGCGGCAAGCTCCGTCTTGAACTGCGCCACGAGGGCGTTGAACCGGGCCGGGTCTTTGGTCCGGGCAAGGCTCACGTAGTATCGCTGCGCAAGCGTGTGGCCTCTCAGCCAGTCGGGATCGCCGACAAACCCGGTCGTCTCCGCCACCCTTCGGGACGCCTCTTCCGCTCGCTTCAGGGCGCTCTCCACCTCAGCCACGTGTTGCGCCGCGCACAGTTCCTCCATCGCCGCCAGATAGTCCAGCAACGGTTTCCGGGCCGACCCTTTGGCAAGCGTCATCGCCAGACGTTCCATCGTGTCCTCGCACCTGGCGGACGAATCGTAGAGAGCATCGGCGAAGGCATACACGCCGGGGAAGTTCGTTGCCGAGTACTGGATGAATAGCTGCGCCTCGTCGAGCCCACGTTCTCGCGCCCGACCTGTCTGCTCGCCGATGTACTTGAGCCGGAACAGGGCGAACGGGTAAGTCTGCTCACTGGCCATCCCGAGCACAGTGTAAAGGAATCCGCTTCGCTTGAAAGCCTTGGGGTCAACGTTGCCGTTGTAGATGTTGCTCTGGTCGCCTTCGCAAGTGTCGAGGATCGTCAACTCGCGTGGCCCGAACTTCGTGCGGCAGAGTTTCAGGAAGTCGGTCACCAGATGCTTCACATCGTCTTCCGTGTACCCTCGTCCAGGGTAACCGATCCCCTCCTTGTCGCTCGCGAACGCCCACGTGGGCCACAGACTCGCTTGAAATCGTGCGTCCGGACTGATCGTCGGCGCGCGCCCCGCCACAGCCATGAGCTGATCAAACAACCGCTCGGCCTGATGCTCGGCGCAGTCCGCGCAGAAGCACCCGCCAGGGTCGTAGAACCAGACCACATAGCCGTCCACAGGCCCGTAGTACTCCATCTCGAGCTGGAATATCTTGATGGCAAGGTCGCGCGCGTCGGGCCGGCTCCAGCATATCGAGTACGGCCCGTAGTGACCTGTGGCGCGCATGCGCTGATCGGGCAGAGTGTCCACGGAGACATGCGATGGCGTCAGCATGTGATAGACTTCGAGGCCTCGTCGCCGGGCGCGATCGAGCACTTTGCGCATGGCTCGGTGAATGAGCTGACGGTCGGCCTGGTTTGCGGGCGCATTGCCGGGATAGAGATAGTAGTCGGACCATTCCCAGAAGCAGATGCGCGAGTAGCGCGCCTCGACGAGCCGATCAACGTAGTCGGCGATCTCTGCGTCGCTGAAGTGCTCAATGGATAGGCCCGGATTGCGCAGGCTGCTGTTCATGATGTACAGGGTCCGGTTGGCGACGGCGGGCGTCATGACCAGAGGCCGTTCGGCCAACGAGAAGCCCCATACCCCATTGCGGAGGTCAAGCCGGCGCAGGAGCTCCCCGAGCGCATAGCACGTTCCCAGATGCCCTCGCGCAGTTCGTGTATGGCCAAGACCGGCGGCCAGAATGCAGGGTTTGCGATTGCCGCCCTTCGAGA
Organism: Chthonomonas calidirosea; assembly: GCA_020722705.1. Classification (GTDB taxonomy): domain Bacteria; phylum Armatimonadota; class Chthonomonadetes; order Chthonomonadales; family CAJBBX01; genus JAAYVH01. Next base: position 30,232 of record DYKI01000018.1, read on the forward strand.
TCGCCACAATGTACGACTGGCGCGCCACATCGTCGCCGTTCCGTGCGGCCCGCGTGCCCCCCACATGCCGACCGATCTGAGCGGACAGGGTGCTCCGGTTGCCTATACGGATGCATGGGGCGGCCTGCCGATCGGAGTGCGCGATGGGCAGGGTGATGCGCGTGATACGATGCACCTCACGCACGAACCGGCCCACAGCGATGCTCTCGGCGTCCGTGGGCAGGGGATCGCAGACGACCGTCATGCCGTTGATCGGCACGAAAGTACCGGGTGGCCGCGCCGGCTTCTGCGTTCCATGGGCAGCAATGCCCGATCGTGCGGCTTCAGCCATGCCGATCACCACAATGAGCAAGAACATGCGCGCGGCCATCGCATGCAGCCCCGGAGTCGCGGGCATCCATGGCCTATTCTGCATGGCCCGCGGCCTTGCGCAATGCCTGCAGCAGCCTCGGGGTGAAGCTCTCGGCATCGCGCAGACACGATGCGACATAGTCGAAGGCTGTCGTCTCGAACTGCTCCGGCGTCTCCCACGGGTTCATCTGGGTGTCCAGAACCGCATTCACCTCCGGGGAGCCGATGCGCCGGAGCGTTGCATCGAGATCGGGCCACCACCAGGTGTTCTCATAGCCATGCCTGGCTTGCCAACGGCTTGCCGCTTCAGCGAAGGCCGCGACACGCTCGCGAGTCGGAGGCAGATCCGCGGACTTGAGATCGGTGTACGCAGCGCGCATGTCGAGCTGCATCGCCAGGTCTGTCAGGAACCGGTCGGGGTCGCCAAACAGGAGCCCCTCGAGCGGGCCTGGCTCATGCGTCCCCGGCTCCAGTGCGCGTATGGAGGCCGCCGCCTCGCGCATACGTGCCGCAACGTCGCCGCTCAGCGCCGCCCAGCCCTCGACGATGAGCTTGCCCAACCCTGGCAGGAGATCGCCGGCAAACGCCACATAGTCGTCCTCGTCAACCGGCATCCCGGCTGCTCCGCGCGCAAAGGCAAACGTGTTGGGGAGCTGCACACAATGGGTCTGGGCGTTGCCCATGACGCCGCGCGGTCCCGGCGCCGCGCCGCCCTCCCATGCGCTCTTTCCGCCAAAGTTGGTGAGCGGGAACGACGGTTCGCCCTCGATGCGCCCGTAGTTGAAGCTGATGACCCGGTCGGCTATCCCGAGCCTCTCCGCAAAGGGCAGGCCATTGGCAAGCCCCCATGGCTCGGGGTTGGCTTCCATGAGGCGGGTAAGGCAATCGAGGTTCTCCTCGTCGGTCGAGAACGTCAGTTTGCCGGTCTTGTAGAACCGGTTGTAGCCCAACCAGCCTGCGTGCATCCAGTAGACCAGCTCGATGCCGGGTCGGAGGCTGTCGAACATGCGCCGATGCTCGACGAGCAGGTTCACGAACTCCTGGTTTGTGGAGCCAACGTATCCGCCCGGGTCGCTGTCAATGATGCAGACGCCGTCAGAGGCGGCGAGATACTCGAAGAGCCTGCGACGCCGCTGCATCATTGCCCGCATAGCCGCAGGATCACCGGGATTGACACGCCTGTCGCAATGGAAATAGTGGCGCTTTTCGAAAGCGAACCGGCTCGCGGCTTCATCGTCCGGGACGACATTGGGCGACAACGCGATATAGACGCGCATGCCGTAGTCCTGCTGGAGCATGCGGATGGCGCGTCCGTGTTTCTGCAGACTTTCGATGTCACTCTGCGTGGGCGGATCAGGGACGGTCTCCAATACCGGCCAGATGAGCACCGTGTTGTAGCCGAGCCGATGGAGGCCGTCGGCGTAGCCGCGCCAGTCGGCATCGGTCCAGGTCCTTGCGCAGTAGGGCCTGTTGTAGGGCCAGTGTTGATGGACGTACATGCCCACCATCTTGCTTGCTGTCATGGCAGTTCCTTTCGTGGCATGCCGGTCAGCCATCTCCTGCAGCGTGTGGTGCGAAGCATGGGCCTATCCTCTCATAAAGGACCGAAGCGTATCGAAGACGCGAGGACATGTGCCGTCGGGTCTTCTCGAGCCGCAAGCATTCAAGTCGTTGCTGGACCGTCCGCCATCGAGACGTCGGGCAGGTCCGTTGCAGGCGAGCCGCCAGGAGATCACATTACCGGCGATCAGACTGACCCGCACCGACCCATCCTCGTTCATCGTGGCCGGTTCCGCAAAGTCGGCGAGCGCGCGAATGCAGGAAGAGCTGACGAAGGCGCCGAGGTCCGGGTGTCGCGTGCCGAGTGCGTTCATCAAAAGTGATAGGTCCTCCATCCTGCGTGGAAAAACCGCACCAGGTCTCTCCGGAAGAGATTGACCCAGTACGGGGCGCCCTGTGCCTGATGCTTGAACAGACGCGAACGGCTCATGCTCAGTGCGAACTCCCGATCGAGGCGGGCGACCGTCTCCGCATCTTCGTTGTCATGCGCTTCCACGGCGTGCCCCAGGATGCGGTAGGCATCGCCTGAGGTCGCCAGCCATTCGAGGCGGTTTTGCATCCGTGGGGGCGAGGCGAGGACTGCCTGCCGCGTCAGGCGTGCAATGGTTTCGCCCGACGTCGGCCCCGCGCCGCCTGCGTGGCCGAACCATGCGAACGCATCCATCCGATGCAGCGCTTCCCAGCATAGGCGTGAAGCTCGGACGTCGCCTGTCACCAGACGGGCGCAGTCCATGAGCGCGTGCGCCGGCGACACGCTGGGATTCCACAGGTAAGCGCCGGCCACGAGATCGTCCGCCACCTTTGTGCCGGCCTCGATCCGCATGATGAACGCGCTCGTCGCCCGCGCCCGAACCAGCTCGGGGACCCAACGCCGGAAATAGCGTGTCAGCAGGATCGGGAACGGCTGGCCGGTCTCGATGTTGGTCTGGTAGAGAAACGCCTTTGCCGGCACTCCCGCAGCCGCCGCCAGGTCGAGGAGCGGCTTGGTCTCGGGGTCCACGCAGATGCCGTCGGCCATCTGCAGCGCGCGCTTGCGGGAACGGAACCACGCGACGACCTCCCGCACAAACCGATCGCGGATGGTGTAGCTGTGGCGCTTTTCGTAGCGCCAGATCGCCCAGGTCATGACCTGAAACGCAGCCCGCGGATTCGTCTGATGGGCCAGGTCCGAAAACGTGCGCACCTGCTCCAGCAGCGATGCGAGCTGAGCCTCCGGCGCACGGCACGTGTCGCAGAAGCACCCGCCCACATCGTAGAACCAGAGGGAGCGGAAATCAACGTCCCTGAACCAGCGGAGCTCGGTCCCGTATATCTCGCGAATCAGCGGCTTGGCTTCGGCGTGGGATGGGCAGACCGTACCCGGATAGTCGTACTCGAGCTTGGCGCGGATGGCGGGTTTCTCGTTCCACAGCTCAACAGGGAGCATACTCGGCGTGAACTGGTGGCCAACTCTCATACCGCGCCGATGGGAATAGGCGATGGCTTTCCGCAGCCGCTCGTGCAGCCGCACGTTGAGTGCGCGGTTGGTCCGGGCGGCAGGGTGGATCAGCGCGGAGTCGCCCCACAAATAGAAGGACCAGGTGTTGAAGCGAGCGAGGATGAGATGGTCAATGTACGCTCGCCAGTCCTCATCGGTCCAGAACTCCGCGGTGATGCCGGGGCGCCCCAGCCCATAGCCGATGTTCAGGTAGACCTCGCGCTGATCGAGTTGGGGCCTGTGGACGATCGGTCGGCGGTCCAGCGTCATGATGACCCGAGAGCCGTCGCGCATGAGGCGCGAGTGGAGGTGGCCGATGGCGTAGACTGCCCCCGGCGACGCGAGGCCGACGGCGCAGACCACAGGGGCGTGACCGGTCCGTTCGACGCAGACCACATATCCGTCGCGTCTTCTGAACGCCTCCGACTCGGCCTGCAGCCGCCGCACGGCCTCGGCCGTACGCGGATAGGAGCGCGCCATGCCGCCTCGCCAGCGTCCGACCACGATTGCAGGGCCATTGCTGCCGGCGCCATGCCGGGGCTTTGCACCACGCACGTCCATGAACCGTTCGTCGAGACGCTCCAGGGCAATGCGCTCGGCCTCGTTGGGCGGCGACGGGCAGATAACCGACGCTCGATTGACCACGACCACAGTCTCATCGAGCCCGGGCAGACGGGGCCTGGGAAGAGCGCCTTTCGGCGGGGCCGCAGCCGATGCGGCCACAACGCGCAGCGCGACGGAAGCTATTCGCAAGTCACCCGCAGACGACGCCGCAATGCGCAGGTCGGCCTGCCCCTGTTGGCCATTGCGCAGCTCGGCATTGTCCAGCATCACCACCGCTTTGCGCCATGTGCCGGATGCCGTGCCGTTCCAAGCGGCCTGATGATAGTTCGCCTCGACGCTGTCGCCCACGGCGTCGTACTGCACCGCCATCTGCCCGAGATGATCGTCGTAGTACAGGATGGTCGCCTCGACGCTATAGGGCTCGTGACCATGCTCTTTCAGCCACCGCCGGCTGACGTCGAAATAGATGTAGGGATTGCCGTTGTGCCGGTCCGTGCGGAGGCAGGCACGGCCCTCCTGCGTCTCCGCGCGCGGGTTGCCGTCCAGCGGCGCGATACGGACCAGCCGCACGCGGTCCTCGGCAGGCGGACTCCCGGCCACATAGCGAGCCGCGTCGTCCTCAGGTTCGAGACCGCAGGCAAGAAGCAGAAAGCATGCCGTCAGGGCCGCTTGAGCCATCATGCGTGGTTCGTCTCCGTGGGTATTGCGCGGCGCATGTGGAGCTCATGCGCACTCTCCGACGGAGCGCAGGCCGACAGTTCGCAGCCGTTGGTGGGGTACGGACCGCCTGTGGCTCTGCATAGCCCCACCGATCGCCGGCCAAAGCCATGGTTCCAGTACAGCAGCCATTCGCCGCGGAACGGCACGAGGGACCACGATTCATAGAGCGGAGCGTGCCAGAAGACGATGGGCAATCGCTCAAGGTCCGGGTCGGCTCCCATGAACGGCGAGGCGCTCCGTGCCAGGAGCCGCGTCGGCTCGTCGCGATCGAACAAGGCCTGCGCCGGATAGTGGGCATACTGGAGCAGATCGGGATGGCCGTCTTGTCTGGGGTCGGCGTTGATGCCGTTGTAGATCAGCAGGATACCGTCATCTCGCAAGACCGCCGCCGTGGTGTCCATGTAGAAACTGTCGAACCGGCCCGGCCGCAGCGGCATGGGATGAACGAGCGCCCCATCGGCTTCGCGGACGATGGTCCAGTTGACGAGGTCGTCCGACGTCGCCGCGCACAGGCATGGCCGTCCCACTGTGGACAGGCAGTTGAGGTACATCCAGTACTTGCCGCCGATGCGGGCTGCTGTCAACCGGTCGCCCTGCAGCCGCGTCACGACCGCAGGATGCGGGAAGCGCCAGGGGGCCTTCTCCGGGATCACTTCTTTGTCGCGGTCCGCGATGCGCTGGAATACGCGGCCATGCACGGTCCATGACCGGAAGTCGCGCGTCGAGGCGACGGCCAACTCCTGGTCCTGGTGAACCTGGTGCTGGAACATGTTGAAGTAGAGGTAGTGGACGTCGCCTTCCGACGCGACGAGGCGCGAGTCGCCGTAGCTCACACTCAGGGTGGGATCATGCCGAATGAGCGAAAGCCACGGATCGCTCGGCTTGGCGAAGAAAACGGGACTGTCGCAGCGCTCGAAATGGACACCGTCGTCGCTCCATGCCAGCCCCATGCGCCACTGGTCGTCGTCGCCATAGGCGCGATACACGGCCACGATACGGCCATCGTAGACGGAACACGTCGGGCAGTACGCGTCCTGCTCCCACAGAACCTCGCGGCCTATGAGAGGGTCGAGGAATCTCCTGCTTGTTTCTCCCGGCATCACCGAGATGACCGAGTCGCAGACGCGCTCGAACCTCATCTCCCAGCCGGGCCTCCGTGCCTCCACCAAGCGCCGCATACGCTCACCCATCATCTCGCCTCTGTCCTATCGCACCGCGCACTCAATACGGCGACGCGCCCCTCGCGCCCGCAAGGCTGAGCCCGATGCCCCACACGAAGTGGGTGACGCAGTCGCCGAGCACGAGGCCAAGGAAGAACGGAACCGAGGTTCGGTAGAGCCTCAGTCCGCCGTATCGAACCACCAGAGCCTTGATCAGCCAGGTCACGAAGATGACGTTCCACATGCCCCATTCGAGGGCGTAACTGACGGTCAGCAGGTAGCCCACCGGATGGAGCGGACACGTGATCCACACGCTGCGGAGGTACGTCAGGAACAGCACAAAGCAGGCAGACAGCGCGCCCCGGGCGATGGGAGCCGCCTCAATGGGCTTGGGGCTGTTCAGCCAGTTGGAGAAACGACTCCACGCGTAGCCTGCCAGCCAGGCGGAATCGCCGCTGACGCGGGCCGACGTGGCTCCGCGATCGTAGAATATCTGCAGCAGCGTGGTCATGCCGAGCAGGATCGAGACAATGCTCGTCACGACGATGATGCGCAGGACGGCCTTGCGGCTCTCCCGCAGCCTGTCGGCAAAGGCGAAGGACTCCAGGTGGTGCCCCATCGGGAGCTGCTCGTACGTCCGGTCGAACCAGTAGAAGGTCGTCAGGGTGGCCGTTTCGGTCCGTGTCATGCGGGCCGTGCCGACGAACTGGGTTGTCCATTCGCCGAAGCTGTAGAAGGCCATGCAGAACAGCGGCATGGCGATCTGGGCGTACATGCGGGTCATGACGATGATCGCGATGAAGAACAGCCCGAACGCCAGCATGGCGATCCCCAGGCGCAGGCCGATCATCACGCCGATGCCCACCAGGAGCGCATATCCTGCCACCGCTCCGGCAATCGCGGTCCGGTAGCTCAATGCCTCGGTTGCGTCGCCCGGGATGGCCTGCCCGCGCCGAATGGCCCGAGCGACGTCCTTGAGAAAGGGACGCGCGCTCCAGAGGATCACCAGAAACATGCCGATCCAGCCGCCCTCCACGGCGTTCGTCAGGAAGGGAAACTGACCGGGGTCCTGCACCGAACCCGCATCGCGCAGGCCGAACATCGTCGCCACGACCGTCGCGCCGCGGATGACAAGGAAGAAGAACCAGCAACTGAACGACACATCGAGAGGGATCAGGTAGCACAGGCCTATGGCGAACGGCCACCAGACGACGATCAGCGGGTTCACCGCCGACCAGGGCGGCGAGGTGAGCATGGCCGTGCCGACATCGTTCTCGGCAAGGCGCACTCCCGGCACGCTTGGCGCGAGCGACGAAGCGTAGTTGACGCTGAGCAGTGAGGCGGTCAGGACAAACCCGAAGGTCAGAAGCCGGTTCCCGAACAGCGCTTCCGCGGTGCCTTGTCGCGCCATCATCACCGGCAGGTCAATGATCGGGAACGGCACCCGTTCCTGATCGAGCCATGGCCTGCGCACGATGGAAGCCAGGCACAGCATGGTCCAGAGCAGCAGGAAGAAAAACACGCCCCAGAAAGCCATCGGCACGAGCCAGGCTCCCAACACGCGCGGCCTGAAGAAGCCCCAGAAGTCACTCGTGCCATTGAAGAACCCGCGCACGAGGTCGGGGTCCCTCGGAGCCATGACCCTGGCCAGGCCGGCAGCCGTCTCGGGTCCCCCCGCCTGATGCGGAAAATACACTGGCCACATTACCGTCGGGAACAGATAGTGCATCAGCTTAACCGACGTGATGATGGACCCCATGGTGGTCATGATGAAGATCACCATGAACTCGGCGGGTGTGAACGCCAGCCCCGGCCGGTAGCGTCGGAGCGCCGAGTTGATCAGCATCATCACGAAGAGGATGCCGATGACGGTCTGGACAAGCGTGAAGATGGACGGAGTGCCGATGTGCGCCAGGGTCAGCTCTTCGTACACGAGCCAGATCGTGTGCACGACCGTCAGGGCCAAGCCGAGCACGATGGACCGGGTGGTGATGCCCCGGAGCGACGCTGCTTCGGCGTTCATGCGCGGGACTCCAGACGGCGGGCCAGGCGGCTCAGGAAACCGCGGGCGGGCTCAGGCAATGCGAACAGCGGCTTTGCCCTTGGCACGACCCGGTTGAGCGCATGCCGAGCTTCCTCCACCGACTTCAGATCGCACGTGAGATGAGGCAGCCGGTTTTCGGGCGGCAGTTTGCGTTCCCACGTGCTTGAGTTCTCCACGAACCGCAACACCTGGGCAAGGTCCCGCCAGGACGCCTCATCGGCAAGGCACCGTGCATACTCGTCAAGCACCCGCTCGGGCGTGGCACGTGCGTCGCGGGCAAATCGGCCAAAGGCATAGGTGTTTACCGCTGCGGGCAGATAGCCGGCGTAGCTCCAGTTGCCGATGATCCCGTTGAAGCCGAGCTGTCTCATGCGGGCCAGATGCCGATGGATGTACCTTGTTGCGATCTGGACGCTTTGCGTGACACGGCCTTCCGGGCCGAAGTCCCCATCGTCGGCCTCGTCGAGCAGGAAGTAGGGCCACGCCCATACGTGCTGCGTCCCCCTGTCGAGGAGGGCACGGATGTGCAGGGCATCGGGGAAGGGCGGGTTGGGCCTGTCGGGCTTGTCGGACGAGTCGGACGGGTCGGACGCGTCGGACGGGTCCGACTTCTCCTGAGAGAGCATTCGCAGGGCCAGAGGCCGGTAGTACGCATGTGCCGCAATCTGAACGCCGCAGTCCGGTCCGATCAGGTCCGGAGCTTCGAGGATTTGCTGCGTCAACTGGTCCTCGCGTATCCACCACTCCGCCGTAAAGCAGCTCAGCATTGGATACTGCCAGTGGGCAATGGCCCAGGGATTGACGCTGAAATGCGCGCGCGGCGCTTTCCGCTTGACGATCTTGCGCACCTCGCGCGCCATGTGGATCCACTCTGCCGCAGGTAGAGGGCCGAAGGGTGCGCGGACTGCTCCGCCCGGGTCGCCTCCGAAGAATGTGAAACCGTCCGCCTTCTTCAGAGCGCGGACCGCTCTGGCAATGGCCTGAAGTCGAGCTTCCAGAGCCTGCCGATCACGCGGATCGAACAGCACGCCCGTGCCCGTGGGCTCGCGCTCCTCAGGACCCGTCCACTGGGCGATGTTCGAGAATAGAATCACGTCCGTGCGGAACCCGCTCCTTGTTGCGTTGGCGATCCCATCGGCGAAGCGCCTGTAGTAGTCGTTCAGCACGCCGTCGGAGCTTCGATCAACTTCACCCACTGCCTCCGGCTCGGCTCGGATGGACCAGTGCGTGTCGCAGAACTGGAGCGTGTTGATGCCGCAAGCCTTCCAGAAGGCGTGTTGGTCGGGGGAGTCCTTCCAGACATAGAGGCCGACGGTCTCGAAGCGCGAGCGCCGTTCCGAGCCGCGAGCGTCCGACGGCGGCGAAGGACATAGAAGCAAGGCCGCCGCAAGCACACCCAGAGTGATTGCGCTCCAGTGCATGCTTCTTGCCTCTCGCCTCTCAGTTCTGCGGCCTGAAGTGCGGATTGGGCCCGCCCGTCTCGCCCGCCTTGATGTTCAGAACGCGCTGCCGCACCCTGGCCAGATAGGCCGCCGGAGGCTCCGGCAGGGGGATGGGGGCTTGCTCCCGGGGCATGACGGCGTCCAGCAGCTTCAGCGCCGCGTCCGGGTCGGTCGGATCACCGATGGGGAAGTCGGGAAGGCGATACGCCTTGGGCAGGCTGTTCTGCCAGTTGCTATGGTTGTCCATGAATCGGAGCGCTCTTGCAAGCGTTGCCTTGCTCTCATCGGTGGCGATCAGGCCCGCAAACTCATCGAGCGCCTGCTCGGGGCTGAAGTTTGCATCGCGGCACATGCGGCCGAACGCGTAGACATTGAGCGGTTCGGCGGCGACGAAGGACGCATTGGCGACGAGTCCGTCGAGCTTGAGGGCCAGTCCGTGGTCCACGATGGCGCGGATGTAGCGGGTCTCCGATCCGGCCTGACCTTTCGTCACCACGTTGTTGGGCGTGATGAAGCCGTCGTCGCATTCGTCCACGAGAAAATAGGGCCAGCCGTAGATGGGCTTGACGCCCCGCCTGCGCAGTGCCTGAATGTCGTGGGCACGCGGATAGAGCTCAGGCCTGACGCCCGCATCGGCATGACAGCGGAGGGTCAGCGAGCGGTAGTAGTTGTCCATCGAGAACACGACGCCGCAATCGGGCCCGAGAAGATCGGACTGCGCCACGGCGGCCTTCGACAGCGCAACCTGCTTCTGCCAGAAATCGAGCGTGAACGGCGACGTGAAGCCGGCCCATTCGGCAATGGCCCAGAGGTTCACGGCGAAACCCGCAGCGGGCGCTTCCTCGCGAACGATCTGCCGAACTTCCCGGGCGAACGCGGCGCAGTCGGCCACGGTCGCCCTCCCCTCGGGATCGCCGCCCGGATCGCCTGCGAAGAACTGAAACCCGTCGGCATGCTTGAGCGAGCGTACGGCAAGACGGATGTATGCCAGCCGCTCGTTCAGCATGTTCCTGTCGAGCGTACCGAACGTGCCGGCTGCGCCCTGCGGTTCTGGTCCTTTCCACTGCTTCATGCCCGCGAGCAGCAGTATCCACACGCGGAAGCCCTTCTTCTGCGCTTCCGTGAGCGACTTGGCGAACCCGGCATAGTACTCGGTCAGGCGATCGGGACGGTGGCCGAACCCGGTGTCGCAGAACTCCAGGTAGTCATAGCCGCAGGCCTTGTAGAAGTCGAGGCAATGCTCCTGACCCGCCACCGGAGGCTGCACGTAGATGCCGATGGTGGTGAACCGGTGTTGCGAGCTCATAGGCCTCCTCCGATCTGCGGCCACGTCGTGGGTGATGATGGCGCCAATCGCAGCCGCGACAACCGCCATGGACCACCCCACGGGCGAAGGTCTCATCGCGGCTGGAACGTCCAGTACTCCTTCACGAAGCGCACCATCTCGTCGAGACACGCCTCGATGAGGACGCGCCCCGTGTCGGCTGTTGACGGCGTCGGGTCGCCGAGGAGGCCCGTCTTGCTCGGGCTGTAGTGCCATGTGGACCAGAAGACCCGCGTCGAGCCGATGAAGTTGTCGCCGGCAACGAAGTCCGTATGAACGTTGACATGATCCGCATCGGTGTAGCGGTCGGTCGCGACCGGATAGCCGTAATGGAGCATCACCGAGGTTTCGTCCTCGCCGCCGTGGATGCTCCCGCCTGCGGGCCCTTTCCGGACGGCGTTGTACGCCCTGGCGCCAAGGTAAAGGAAGTTCACAATGGCCGGCGCGATGCCGTGATCGTCGGAGACCTCTCGGGCAACGACGCGGAGCAGCTCCGTGTGGTGCCCGTGGCCGTTGAGCACCAGCATCTTCCGGAAGCCCATCTCGCAAAGCGAGCCCATGATCTGACGCATCATGTCCATCACCGTCCGCGTGTCCATGCGGATCGTGCCCGGCCAGGCTTGCATGAGCTTCGCCGAGTAGCCGGTCCAGATTGCCGGCAGCGTCAAGAACGGCACCGACCCGTCCGCGGCAAGCCTCTCGCGCAGGTCGTCCATGAAACGTTGGGTGATGAACAAGTCCGTGCCCGTGGGCAGATGGGCTCCGTGCTCCTCGATGGTGCCGATGCCAAGAATCACCAGGGCGTTCTGCTCGATGAACGGCTTGAGCTGTTCGGACGTGAGGTATTCGAAGCGGCGCTCCATATCATCCTCTCCTTAATCCTCCCGCTCCGTGAGGGAGGGGATCTCGGGCCGCCCGCCGGATGATGCGAGCGGCACCGACGAGTCCGGGATGCTCGATTCCGGCGGGTTCTATGCGCACGTCCTGCCGCTCCGAAAGGAAGTCGAGCCACGCCCGGCTTCTGGACAGGCCGCCGGCGGCCAGCACGCGTCGAGGTCTGCGGCCCATGACGCCGCTGACGAGGTCGCCAAAGCGCGCCGCATAGCGCTCCAGCAGGCTGCGCGCCACGTGAGCCGGCGTCATGTCGAGGCGAAGCCCGAGTATGTCAACGGTTGCACCTCCGCGCGGTACGACGTCCGGCAGCGCGGAATCACGGCCCAGCGCAAGCGCGGCGTCTATCACACGGGCCACGCCCTTGCCACGGCCATGCACGAATCCCGCAAGCCACTCGAACATATTGCCGCATTCAGATTCGACGCCCAGCAGGTACCGCCGGCGTGAAGGCTGCGGGCCACCCGGCCGCGGCAGGGGGCTGATGCCTGCGATCTGATCGGATGCCGCCGGCACGACGGGCCGATCCTTGAGGGCATACACAACCAGCGCCGTGCCGAAGTTGGCAAAGACGTCGCGCGTGTCCTCCAGTCCGGCGCCCACCGCCGCACACGATTGGTCGTTGCCGCAAGAGTAGACGGCGACCGGATGTGATAGGCCGAGCGTACGCGATATCCTGGCCCGCGTCGGAGCCGAGATCGAGGCCGCCGGTCCAATGGTGGCGAGCTGATCGGAACTGATGCCGGCCAGATCGAGCGCCGGAGCGTTCCATGCGCAGCCCCAATCGTGGCTGCCCCGCATATCGAGGAAGCCACCCATGGCCTGCAGGTTCGTGTCGCCGAATGCCGTGCCCGTGAGATTCAGCGCGACCCACTCGTTGAGGAGCAGGAAGCGGCATGCGCGCATGTCCATGGTCCGCACCAGGCGCATCACCTTGGGCAGGAACTGCAGCGCACTCGGTCGGACGAACCCGCAGGTCTCGGCGAAGTCCGGCAGACAACGTGCAGCTTCTTCCGCTTCAGCCTCCGCGCGGAAGTCCGTCCAGACGATGGCCGGACCGACGGGGCGCGATTCGGCATCCACCGGCACGAACGTCTGCGCCTGGGAGGTCAGACCGATGGCCTCAACGTCCAGTCCCATAGCCGAGGCGGAACGCACCGCCCGACGCAGCGTGCGGATGGCGACGCGAACATAGAGCCAGGGATCACACGTGACACTCTGCTCCGCGCCGTATTCAAGGGCGTATGGCGTGACCGAGATGCCGCAGCACACACCCGCCTCCGTAACGGCCGCAGCCTTGAACGCTGTCGTGCCAAGATCGAGTGCCACGATGCAGCCGCGCCATGGCGAGCTGGAGTTCTGACTCGACCCCACCGTCAAAGGACACCCTCCGATCCGATCCGCCGGTCGGTGAAGAAGTTGTCGCCCGGCACCGACGGCAAGGAGACCTCCAGCACGAGCGCCGGTCCTCCGATCGCGGCGAAGGTGTGCACCTTCCCGGGCGGCATCTTGAGGACGTCGCCGGCTCGAAGCAGCCGCTCCTCGCCGTCCACGTTCATGGCCACGTTGCCCCGCACAATGAAGAACGTCTCATCCTTGGCCGCATGACGGTGGCTCGGGCACCGCTGCCCTTCGAACAGGAAGAGGAACTTGCCGCAGTATCGGTTCACGGTGTCGTTGACGATCCAGTACTCGATCTCGCCCACACGCTCGAACTCGTCCAGGCCGAAATGGAGAGCCAGCGGCTCGCCCGGCGGCATGACCAGTCCCCATGAGCTCAGCGCCGCATGCGCACGCTCCAGCGCCGCCCTCCGAGCCTCGCCGTCAAGCTCGAAGCGCTGCGTCCAGTTCACAGCGACGTCGGACCGGTCGGACCGGTCGGACCGGTCGGACGGGTTGGACCTGCGCCCTGTCGCTTCATTGGCCATCACGCGTATCCCAGTTCGCGCTCGACTTCGCCGATGGCCTCGTCGAGGATATCCATGCCCTTGCCGGCGACCTCCTCGTCCATGATGATCGGCGGCGAAAGCCTGAGGATATGCCCGGCAGGTATCCAGGCGAGCCCTTTGCGGAACGCGGATTTGTAGACCCTCTTGCCCGCTTCGTCGAAGGGCTCCTTGGTGGTCCGGTCCTTGACCAGTTCGACGCCGAGCAGGCAGCCCTTGACGCGCACGTGGCCTATGATCGGATGCTCTTCCTGCATCTTCTGCAGCCGGGCGAGGAAGAACCGCTCGAGCATGGCGGCGTTCTCGAGCAGGCCTTCGTCCTCGATCACGTTGATGCTCGCCAGGGCCGCGGCGCAGGCCATGGGATTGCCGCCGTAGCTCGTCGAGGCCGATATCTTCTCGAAGGACTCCTTGATCTCCTCGCGGGCCACCATGGCCGTGACCGGGAAGCCATTGCCGAAACCCTTGCCCAGCGTGGAAATGTCGGCCACGGTATCCCAGTGCTCCAGCGCCAGCCACTTCGCCGTCCGGCCCATGCAGGTCAGGACTTCGTCGGCGATGAGCAGGATGTTGCGCCGATCGCACAGGGCGCGGAGCTTCGGGAAGAAATCGTCGGGCGGCATGATTGAGCCGGCCCATCCCTGGATCGGCTCCAGCACGAATGCCGCCACCTGCCCGGTGGTCACATTGTCTATGAAGTTGTCGAAGAAGGCGATGTAGGCGTCCGTGTCAATCGTGCCGTCGGGCTTGGTGAACAGCGGACGATAGGGGTCGGGGCGCGGCACAAGGTAGAACCCTTCCGCGCGGGCGGGACCGTTGGTCGGGTTCATCTTGGCCAGGCTCACCGAGTGCCCGGACTTGCCGTGGAAGTCCATGTAGCAACTGATGAACTCGTGCTTGCCGGTGTATGCCCGGGCGGCGCGCAGGGCGGCTTCGACCGCCGTCGTGCCCGAATCGTAGAGCTGGACTCCGTTGACCCCGCGCGGAAGGATGCTGACGAGTTTTTCGAGCAGCTTCGTCTTGATGGGCGTGGTGAAATCGTGGGCATTCATCAGCGTATGGGCCGCCTTCGCCACCGCTTCGGAGACCTTCGGGTGGCAGTGCCCGAGCGTGGTCACGTAGATGCCCGACGAGAAGTCAATGTACTCGTTGCCGTCCACGTCGCGCAGCACAACGCCGTAGCCTTCCTTGAAGCAGACCGGATGCAGCTTTACCTGGCCCGAAAGGCCCTTGATGATGGCTGAAGCCCGAGCGTGCATGGCCTGAGACTGCGGCCCCGGGCTGTCCGTGACCATTCTCGGCAGGCTCGATATGTCCATGCCCTGGCGCCACCAGGGCGTGTTCCGATGCGCCATGTCCAACTCCCTTTCGTCTTCCTATCACTCCCGGCACGGCGGCGGCCCGCGCGTGGAGGCACGGCCTGCCCAGGATGCCGGACGCGCAAGGGGACCTGCTGAGGACGATAACGCTCCCTGCCGCTGCGCTGCGGCATGAGAGCCCACGTCCTCAGCCTCGACACGGTCCGATCGTGGCCGCCCCTATCGCCCCTGAGCTCTGCCTCCAGGCGCCGGCGCCGTTGAACCCGGCGTGCCTCCCGGGCTCGGGGGCATGGACGGACCGGGCCGCTGAACCCCGAACGCTTTGCGGATCATCCCCTCCGACTTCTCCGCCTGCGCACCGGGGCTGCTCCTCTTCCAGTACACGACCCCGACGATCGCCAGCAGGACCACCACGATGGCCACAGCTACCGGTACCGGTATCTCCCTGCGCACCGTGTCTATCCTACCTCTCCCCAATCGGCGCCGGGCTGCGAGCTGCGCTCACGGCAAGTCATGGAAATCCGCCGGATTGGGCCAGCCGTACTTGGGCCAGATGTAGTCGTAGCACGGATACGTGCCCGTCGTCGGGAACCGCCAGAGCACCATGTCCACCGGGTAGGTCTTGGCGTGCCCATCGAAGAACGCGAAGTTCATCTTCGAGCTGGGATCCCAGCAGGCATACCACCCATAGGGATTGTCAATGAAGCGGTTGTCGTGCCATGGGTTGAGCTCGCTGAACATCTTGAACTGGGCCGGGTATTGCGTCGAAGCCTCGTGCCACGGCGCGGGGAAGCTTGCGCCCCACCATGCCCGCGCAGCTCCGGCGTTCGAAGCCATGAACTGATACAGGTAGCTTGAGCTGCGGCTGCCCACCTGCGGTTGCGGACGCGCATTCGGGTCGCTGGGGCACTTCCACAGTTGCCGGTTCTTCATGTACGGGTAAAGCTGGGTGGCCAGTCCGTAGGTGAGAACGTAATCCACCCACGCGTTGTCGGGCGGTTCGGCCACGCCCTTGTACATGTCGGAGTAGATGTCGCCAGTGCTCGATGCCAGCGCGAAATCGAGACCCGGAAAGCACCCATCATAGTCCTGAGCATACATCAGCGTGCTCAGCGCGATTTGCTTGAGATTGGAGATGCAGGTGATGGACCGGGCCTGCTCACGAGCCCGTGCGAACACGGGGAAGAGAATGGCTGCCAGTATCGCGATAATCGCGATGACAACCAGCAGCTCGATGAGTGTGAAGCCTGTTCTCTTGCGTTGCATGGCATCCTCCCTATTGGCCATGGTCTGCTGCCGTAACCTTCGAAATCCGGCGACCCAAAGGATCGCCCGTGAACTCCTGGCGTCGGGCCCTTTCCGACCGTGGGTCAGCCTTTGGCATCGGTCTCCAAGGCGTCGGACGGCAGATCGGCAACTACGACCTCGACGCCTGCACTTCGCAGGGCCTGAATGTCCTCCGGAGAAGCGCCGCTGTCGGTTACCACAGTGTCGAGCAGGCTGACAGGTCCCACGAGGGCGTAGGAGCATTTGCCGATCTTGGACGAATCGCACAGCGCGATGGCGCGCGTGGCTCGGTTGATGAACTTCCGCTGCCGCTCGGCCTCCACCGCGTCACGTTCGGTTATGCCGAATGCGACATCAATGGCGGCTGCGCCGACGAACGCTATGTCCCAGTAGAGCGTTTCGAGGGCATGGGTGGCCAGGCTGCAGTCGGTAGCGAGGAGCTCGGGACGCACGCGTCCGCCCAGCAGTTCGCAGCCGATGCCCTTCTCGGCGACGAGATGCACGGCGACCTGAAGCGAGTTGGTCACCACCCGAAACCCTCTGCCGCGCGGTATCTGCGTCGCGAAGGCCATCACCGTGGTTCCATCCGACAGGAACAGGGTGCCGTCGTCGGGCAGGAGACTGAGCGCCGCCTGGGCTATCCAGCGTTTCTGCTCGGCGTGCGTGTGGCTGACCGACTCGTAGGGCATGCGCGTATACGACGGTTCGTTGGCCACGGCTCCGCCATGAGACCGGGTGAGCTTGCCGTCGGCGGCCAGGGTGTCAAGGTCGCGGCGAATGGTGTTCGGGGCGACGTTCAGCCACGCAGCAAGCTGAGCAACGCTCGCCGCGCCATGCCTGCGGACGTGGTTCAGGATCATCCGCCGCCGCTCGGCGGCCAGTAAGGCGTCGTTGCCGGAAGCATTGCTCTTGAGCACGGATAGCCTCCCGTTCGGCGTCTGCAGTATCCCACAATCACTCATATTGTACAAGTATCCGCAGACTATGTCAACGTTCTGCCGGTGGTTTCTTATCATCTGTGGTGATATATGGTGAGTTGAGATCGCGGTCCTGCCGTGCAAGGCGTGTGCCGGTGACCGCTGTGGGGGCGGGCTTGGGCAAGGGGGA
>DYKI01000120.1 GCA_020722705.1 Chthonomonas calidirosea
GGCGGTTTTGGCGGCGGCGGTTTTGGCGGTCAGGGCGGCTACGGCGGCTACGGAGGCCAAGGCGGCAGCTCGCTCGTGCCCGAGAACATCGATTCCATGCTGGCCTACGACATTGACAACACCATCATTGTCCGTACGAGCGACGAGGACGCCCTTCGTGAACTGAAGGAAATCATCCGACTTCTGGATATCGCGCCCAAGCAACTGATGATCAAGGCTGAGTTCGTCGAGGTATCGGAGGATGACGTTCGGCAGTTCGGCATTGACTGGCAGTTGGCGCGAGGCAATCTGGTTGCAGGTAATCCGGGGTTTGCAGCCGGTCAGGTATTCATGAACTATGCAACCGGCAATGTCGCAGCGCAACTTCGCGCGACGCTGACCGAGGGCAAGGGGCGATTGGTGAGTTCGCCCATGGTGACGACGCTGAACAACCTGCCTGTAAGCCTCGCGATCGGTCGAGAAATACCCGTGTTCTATACGAGCCCGACGGCGGGCGGGAACGGCGTCGTTGTCCTTCAGACGCAGTTGTCCACTGTCCAGGCGCAGTCAGGGATGGATGTCCTGGCGAGGATCAACGGCGACGATACCATAACGCTGACCATTACGCCGTTCGTCTCGGACATCTCCGGCCAGGTTACCGGACCCGAGGGTACGACCGCGCCGATCATCAGCTATCAGACGATCGGCCCGATCACCCGGCGCGTTCGCAATGGCGATTCCATCGCGATCGCCGGCCTCGTCAGGAAGAACGACGGCACCAGCATCAAGAAGGTCCCGCTCTTCGGCGATCTTCCGTTGATCGGCCAGTTGTTCCAGTCTCGGGAGTACCGTGTGTCCGATAGCGAGCTTCTCGTGTTCGTGACGCCGTCCATCCTGCCTGATCCGTCGGGCGCTTCCGGGACCGTGACGATCGGGGGCGGCCCCACCCCGTAGGTTCGGACGTTCACGATGACGGGAGCGGTCACGCACAGCGTCCGCTCCCGTTTTCACGTGTGCCGATCCGGCATATCCACATCCGCAGGAGTGACCCATTGCTGCGCATTCTGACCTCAGGTGAGTCGCACGGTCCGGCGCTGACCGCCGTGATCGAAGGTATTCCTGCCGGACTCGGGATCACGGCGGACAGCATCAACCGCTACCTGGCACTGCGACAGATGGGTTACGGTCGCGGAAGGCGCCAGGCGATCGAGCACGATTCGGTCGAGATACTGTCGGGGGTGCGTCACGGCAGGACATTGCCGGGGCCAATAACGCTCGTCGTCCGCAATCGCGACTACCAGAACTGGCAAGCGCGGATGACCGCTGAACCGTCCGATCATCCCGGGGCGCCGATACTGTGTCCTCGTCCAGGTCACGCGGACTTGGCCGGCACACTGAAGTATGATCTCACCGACATACGGGATGTCCTCGAACGCTCCAGCGCAAGGACGACGGCAGCGCTCGTTGCGGCGGGCTCGGTCT
Source organism: Chthonomonas calidirosea (assembly GCA_020722705.1). Lineage (GTDB taxonomy): Bacteria > Armatimonadota > Chthonomonadetes > Chthonomonadales > CAJBBX01 > JAAYVH01. The sequence continues at coordinate 1,462 of DYKI01000120.1, forward strand.
GCAGGGCCCTGCTAGGCGAGATTGGCATAGGAGTGTACGGGTACGTTGTGGCGATTGGAGCTGTCTCAAGCCGGGCCGCCGATCCGGAGAAGTTGTCTCTTGAGCAGCCCGCCATTGATGCGTCTCCGGTGCGTTGCGCCGATCCGGAGGCAGGCGATCGAATGGTCGCTGCCATAGACGCAGCATCGCAGAATGGCGATACCCTCGGTGGCGCGTTCGAGGTTGTGGCGGTTGGCTGTCCGCCCGGGCTGGGCGCCCACACGCAGTGGGACCGGCGGCTGGACGCAAGGCTCGCATGTGCGATGATGAGCATTCAGGCCGTCAAGGCTGTCGAGATAGGCGCAGGCATGCCCGGGGCCCGGATGCCGGGTTCGGAGGTTCACGACGAGCTGCTGTACGACGAGAATCTGGGATTCCATCGCTCCCGCAACAATGCCGGCGGCATTGAAGGGGGCATCTCGAACGGCGAGCCTGTCGTCGTTCGGTGTGGGATGAAGCCCCTGCCGACGCTGAAGAACCGCTTGCGTTCGGTGAACGTCGAGACCCACGAGGCGGTGCAGGCGCACTTCGAGCGCTCGGACGTGTGCGCGGTGCCGGCCGCGTCGGTGATCGCAGAGGCCATGATGTGCATCATCCTGGCTGAGGCGACGCTCGACCGTTTCGGTGGCGACTCCATCGAAGCGTTCCGACGGAACGCGGCCGCCACCCGTGCGGAACTGGCGAAGCGGGGCTACTCAGGTGTTCGATGGTCGTCTCGCTAGCGCCGAACCTGCTGCTGATCGGCTTCATGGGATCGGGCAAGACAACGATCGGTCGCCTCTGTGCCAAGGCCCTCTGTTACCGTTTCGCCGACACCGACGAGAGAGTCGAGCAGAAGGCCCAAATGACCGTTTCCGAGCTGTTCGCCGAACTGGGTGAGGCCGAGTTCCGGCGATTGGAGCGGTGCGCGGTCACGGACCTGTGCATGCGCGCCAACGCGGTCATCGCCACGGGAGGCGGCGCCGTATTGGACCCGGACAACGTCGCGACGATGCGGGCCTCCGGGATCGTCGTGTGGCTCGCGGTGGAGCCCGAAGAGATACTGCGCCGGTGCGGGACTTGCCAGACACGACCGTTGCTGGCGGGTGCCGAGAGTCCTCTGGACCACATCCGAAGCATGATGGCTGCTCGTGAGCCGCATTACGCTCGGGCGGCCGATGTAACGGTTGCCACCACAGGTCTGCGGCGCGAAGAGGCGGCTTCCCGTGTGCTGGAAGCGTTTCGTGGAGCTGCGGAAACATGGCCGCACGTTGCCGGTCGGGAGGAGAAGGCTTGAGGCTGACGGAGTCCGGGCATTCTGTTGTCAGGGTCGGGCTCGGTGCCAGATCTTACGAAATCCGGGTGGAAGCCGGCGCTCTGACAGGACTGGGCCCGCTCGTTGCCAGGGTTGTCGGACCTTCTGCCGCTCTGGTCGTGACTGGGTCCGGGCCCGTTGCAGCTTACGGCGACCAGGCGGCCCTTTCCCTGGGGCAGGCCGACATCCGGACTTACTGCATGCAGATACCGCGCGGCGAGCGGCGCAAGACGCTTCGATGGGTTGGGCGCATCTGCGAGAGGATGGCGGAGGCACGCCTCGACCGTCGTTCGGTTGTGGTGGCCGTCGGTGGTGGGGTGGTCGGCGACATGGCGGGGCTTGGCGCAGCGCTCTACATGCGAGGCGTCGCCTGCGTTCAGGCGCCGACGACGCTGTTGGCCCAGGTGGACGCGTCGGTGGGCGGCAAGACCGGCGTGAATCTGCGCGCCGGCAAGAACCTGATCGGCGCGTTCCATCAGCCGCGGGCAGTGCTCATTGATCCGGACACTTTGGCGACGCTGCCATTGCGCGAACTCCGCGCCGGTCTCGCCGAGGTGATCAAGCACGGGCTGATCCGAGACGCAGGCTACCTGGAGACGGTGAAGCGCGATATGCGGAACCTCCTTGCGCGTGATCCTACGGCGCTTCAGAGTGCGATTGTGGGCTCGTGTCAGATCAAGGCGGCCGTGGTTGAGGCTGATGAAACCGAGCAGGGCGCCCGCGCCGTCCTGAACTTCGGGCACACTATCGGGCACGCAGTGGAGACGATCGGGGGCTACCGGAGATTCAGGCATGGCGAGGCCGTAGCCATCGGCATGAGAGCGGCCTGTCTCGTCGGCGAGGAGATGGGGATCACGCCGCCGAATGTAAGTGAGGCTGTGGAGGACATCTTGAGAGCCGCCAATCTGCCGGTGAATCTGCCTGCCGACATGGCGCCCGCCGGCGTCATCGAGGCGATGGGCACCGACAAGAAGTCGTCCGGTGGCCGGCCCCGGTTCGTTTTGCTGCGCGAGGTTGGATGGGCAGAGCCGGGCTTCGACCCGGATGTTGGTATCGTAAGAAAGGCTCTCGATCGGGCACAGATCGTCTGAGATCAGAGATGGCAAAGCGTCGAAGCGACCAAACCGAGCCGCAACCAAGCGAGGACGCCGGCGAACCGGCGCGAATCCCTCCAGGCGTGCAGATCCTCGCCATGTGCTGGTTGGTGGTTCCTGCCGTCCAGTTCGTGGCGACGGATCAACGGATGCGTATCATTACCGGTCGGAACGCTCCGCTGGCCTGGCTGGCGCTCAGGGATTTCACGGTGGCGTATCTGCTGCTGTTGGTCGCGACGCTCATCTACGCCGCGGTCGGCGCGCTTCGTTTGAGGGATGAGGTCCAACGGCAATGAACATCGGTCGGGTCGTAGCAGGGCGCTACGAGGTACTCGAACGGCTCGGTTCCGGCGCTGTGTTCGCTGTCTACAAGGGCCGCGACCGATCGTCGGGCCGTCAGGTTGCCATGAAGGTGCCGCTTCCCGAGCTGCAGAGTGACGCCGAGTTTGTCAGGGGCCTGCGTGGCGCGGTGTCGAGCCTTACGGACCTCGACCACGCCAACATCGCGAGGGTCTTCGATCTGGCAGAGGATCAGAATGGCCCCGTTCTGGTAATGGAGTTCGTGCGCGGCATCAACCTGAAGGAGCGCATCAAGCGGATCGCGCCGTTCACCCTGAGCGTGGCTGTGGATTTCGCTGTCACCATCTGCGAAGCGCTCAATCACGCGCATGGCGCCGGGATCATCCACGCGGATGTCCGACCCCAGAACGTGATCGTAAGCCCGGAGGGCGTTGTCAAGGTAACCGACTTTGGACTGGTCAGGGCCTACGCCTCATCCACCGAGGCAAGCGCTCGGCATCTGGGCCGCGCCGTTCACTATCAGGCTCCTGAGGTTGCGGCCAAGGGCATCTACCTGCCGGCGACCGATCTCTATGCTCTTGGCGTCATCCTCTTCGAGATGCTTGCCGGCAGCGTGCCCTACCCCGGCGATTCCGTCGTAGCCGTCGCCATGCGCCATCAGAACGACCCGGTTCCGTCCCCGCGGGGTCTCAATCCCGGTGTGCCGCGCGCACTGGAAGGCATCGTCATGAAGGCGATGCAGAAACAGCCCGAGCGTCGCTATGTATCCGCCGGCGACATGCTGACCGATCTTCGATCCGTGCGTGATGCGTTCCGATTCGGGCGCTCACTGTCGTGGTCACCGATGGATGTCGCCGCTCAGCCCGCACCGGCGCCGGAGCCGCCCAGAGCACCTGACAAGGTTCCGCCGTCCAGGCCGGCGCAAGAAACCAAGACGGTGATGCCGAAGAGGGAGGCGGAGCAGCCTATGCCGCGACAAGTCTACGAAGACGACCGCATATCCCCATGGCTCCGCTACGCCATCGGCTTGCTGATTACCGTTGTTCTGCTCGGGGTTGTGTTCGGCGGGGCGCTATGGATGGCTACGTATACGCGCCCCGAGAGCAACACCTTCCCCAACCTTGTGGGAAGGGCTATCGCCGACGCCCAGCGCGAGGCCGACAAGCTCGATGTGAAGCTGATCGTCCGTGAGGAGTTCAACGACAGGTTCGATCCCGGTGTCGTCTACCGCACAGACTACGAGCCGGGACGTCCGATTCGGGCGGGCCGAAGCGTTCTCGTGTGGGTCAGTCGAGGGTCACGATTGGTGTGGGTGCCGGACGTCGTCGGTGCAACCGCAGAACAGGCTGAGACCAAACTGAAGGAGGCGGGGCTCGTGCCGGGACAGGTCAATCGGGCTTACAGCGACAGGGCTCCGTACGGCACGGTCATCTCTCAGAATCCGCGCAGCGGGAAACGAGTGGATCGAGACACTCCGGTGGCTCTTGTGCTCAGCGACGGCCCGGAGAACGTCTCCAACGAGGAGACCGTACCTGCGGAGCAAGTGGACGCGGAGCACACATGGAACATCACCCATCATGTGCGTCGTGATGGATTGGGACCGCGACAGGTCCGGATCGAATACGAGGACTCTCAGGGCACCTCGACGGCTTTCGATGAGGTGCGCAGCGAGGGGGATACTATCAGTGTCGAAGTGACCGGGCGCGGTCCAACGCTCATTGTGCGGGTCTACTACTCGGACGATCCCATACCGGTGAGCGAGCGAACGCAAGTTTGGGATCCGAGACGATGAGACCTGTGACCATAGCCCCGTCGTTGCTGTCGTCGGACTTCGCGGCGTTCGGTGAGGCTGCACGGGCGTGCGAGCGTGCAGGGGCGGAGTACCTGCACTTCGACATCATGGACGGAGCTTTCGTGCCGAACATCACGTTCGGACCAGGCGTGGTTCAGGCTCTGCGCGGCCACTCGAAGGCGGTCTTCGATGTGCATCTGATGATCGAGCATCCCGACCGATGGATTGAGGCGTTCGCCGAGGCTGGCGCCGACATCATCACGATCCATGCGGAGGCCTGCATTCACCTCCAGCGTGCGCTGAGCCAAATCCGCGGGGCAGGAGCCAGGGCCGGCCTGTCACTGAACCCGGCGACGCCGCTGGACGTGCTCGACTATATCCTCGATGACCTTGACCTGCTCCTGATTATGACGGTGAACCCCGGTTTCGGCGGGCAGCACTTCATACCAGCCATGCTGCCAAAGATAGAACAAGCTCGGCAGAAGCTGGATCGGGCGCCCCGATGGGTGGATCTGGAGGTGGATGGCGGCATAGCGTCGAACACGGCGACCGACGTTGTGCGGGCTGGTGCGAATGTTCTGGTGGCCGGTTCGAGCGTGTTCGGCCATCCGGACGGGCCGGCGACGGGCGTCGCGGCTCTGCGGGAGGCGGCTTCAGCCGCTTGATGGGAATGGCCGAGACGGGTCACTTCCATGCCGGCTTCGAGTTCCGCCTGACCATGAGGCAGCGACGCCTCAGGGTCCTCACCATGTTCGTGATCCTCTTGATCGGCGCCATGGTCGCCGTCGGCGTCAGACACCCGTTTTTCCGGAGTGCCGGTTCGCCCGGTGTCCGTGCGCTCGCGCGTGAGGCCGTCATGGCGCGCAGAAGCGGAAGGCCCGCGACGGCAAAGGCCGAACGCGCTCGACGGGCCGCTGCTGTGAGGGTGGCGTTCATCGGTGCCTACTGGTCGCTGTGCTTCATGCTCAGCGGCTCACTCTTGATCCTGGCCTGGCTGGACGTGCGTGAGATCCGGCGCGGACTGATGGAAGCACAGCGCGCGGTAATGCGCGATGGTCCTTTTGTGTGTTCCCCATCGCCGCCGCGCGACTCGCGCGATGGCTAGCCTGATGGCGTCCGGCACGAGATGGCGGCCTATTTGACGCGCACTGTTCGTCCTCGGGCCTATCTCCTTGGAGTTGTGCTGCTCGTTCTCAATCAGTTCTGGCTGGTCGAAGTGGAGTTGGTCCGCTGGTCGCTGTTCACCAACGCGGTGCCGTTCTGCAACGCGCTTTTTACCCTGGCGTGTGTGGTCGGCGCGAACGCGGCCGCGGGAATGCTGCCATCGGGACGCAGGTTGCAGCTAACACGCGCGGAGATCCTGTGCGTCTTTACGATGGTCTGCATCGGCTCGGCGCTCGGCGCCCAGCAGATGGGGCAGTTGCTCGTATCGTTCCTGCCGTTTCCGTTCGAATACGCCGGGATCGGGAACCGGTGGCACACCTCGTTCCTCGATTACCTGCCCCGCCGATTCATGGTTGACGACCCCGTAGCGGTTGCGAGTTTCTACGCGGGCAGCAGCACGCTGTACAGACCGGAGCACTGGAGGCCCTGGATCGTACCGGGGCTGCTGTGGATTGGCTTCATCGTCGTGTTGGTGCACACGATGCTGTGCATGACGACCCTGTTGCGCCGCCGATGGATGGTCTCTGAACGGCTCACGTATCCGACGGTTTTCCTGCCCATGGAGATGACCGCCGGAAGTTCGTTCTGGACCAACAGAGGCATGTGGCTTGGGTTCGGCATCGCAGCGACGGTGACACTCGTCAACGGGATCTCTTTCTTCCATCCGGCCATACCCATGGTGCCGATCAAGCGACAGGACATTGATCGGTTCATCACTTCGCCCCCGTGGACCGGTATGGGCAACGTGAAGGTCTCGTTCTACTTCTTTGCCATTGGGCTAGCGTTTCTGATGCCTCTCGACCTCTCGTTCTCGCTATGGTTCTTCTACATTCTCTACAAGCTCGAGCTTGTCGCCGTGACTGCTCTGGGGATCGAGCAGAACATCAGCTCGGGGGCCGGATTCAGCAGCTTCCCGCCGTATGAGCACGGTCAGGCATTCGGCGCCTATATGGCCGTTGCCGCGATGGCACTGTGGGCTTCCCGAAGTGATCTGGCCGACATCGTAAAGCGGGCTTTCGGACCACGCAGCCAGGCGTGCGATGAAGAAGAACCCATGACCTATCGGCGTGCCCTGATCGGTATGATGTCGGGTATCGCGCTCCTGTCGCTGTTCTGCGTTGCGATGGGCATGACGCCGTGGGTCGCCGTTGCCTTTTTCGCTCTGTACTTTGTGCTGGTGGTTGTGATCACGCGCATCCGCGCCGAGTTCGGCTTTCCGATCCACGACATGCACTACATGGGCCCGCTGAACCCGCTCCTCGCCGGCTTCGGAACGAACGCGCTGGGGCCCCGAAACCTGGTTGGATTCTCTATGTTGTACTGGTTCAACCGCACCTATTTCGCGAACCCTGCGCCCCACGCCCTGGAGGCCATGAAGCTTGCTGATGTATCGTCGGCTCATCAGCGGGCATTCGCTCGGGGTATCATGCTTGCTGCCGGCGCGGGAGCCATCGGTCTGTTCTGGGCGTATCTGCACAGGGCATACACCCTGGGCGCGGGCACCGCGAACGTAGAGCAGTGGCCTCGCCTGTTTCCCGGTGAGAACTTCGGCCGCCTTCATGCGTGGATATCCGAGCCGGGCACGCCGAACTTCGGCAGCATGGTTGCAGCCGGTGTCGCCTTCGTCGGGTCCCTGGGCATGGCGGCCATGAGACAGCGCATCGCGTGGTTTCCTTTGCATCCGCTGGGTTATGCGGTGGCCAACTCGTGGGGCATGGCTCAGATATGGGTGCCGGTACTGATCGGCTGTCTGCTCAAGGGCGCCCTGGCACGCTATGGCGGCCTGAGGCTCTACCGGCGTGTCGTGCCGGTGTTTCTGGGACTCATACTCGGCGAGATGCTCGTCGGATGCGCGTGGACGTTGTATGGGATCGTGATGGGCATTCGCGCGTACGATTTCTGGCCTTGATGAGCATAGACGCTCAGGGCCGGCAGGCCGGTGGAGGAGTGCGACGCGTACTCCAACGCCGGCTGAACGAGGAGACATAGTGGTAAAGCAAGAGCAGTTTGAGGTGGCCACCGGCGGCCACCGGGATATCCAGGACCTGACACCGGACGTGACGGCCATTGTGCGACGGTCCGGCATCACCACGGGAATAGCGCAGGTGTTCGTAATGGGCAGCACGGGCGCCATCGGCTTCATGGAGTTCGAGCCAGGCCTGCGAAAGGACCTGCCGAACTTGCTGGACCGCCTCGCACCGCCAAGCCAGGACTACTCCCACGAGCAGACATGGCACGATGGCAACGGCCATTCGCATCTGCAGGCGACGGCACTTGGACAGCAAGTGTCGTTTCCTGTGGCGGACGGAGGCCCGGCCCTCGGGCAATGGCAGCAGGTGTTTCTGCTGGAGTGCGACATCAGGCCCCGAAAGCGAACCCTTGTGGTGACCGTAGTCGGCGACTGAGGTTCGCCGGTCCGGCAGTGGGCCGGAACCCGGACATTGCGGAACCCGCGTTGGCCGACGCGCGTAACGATGAGTGTTATGCGCGTCCCGCTTGCCCTCGTTGCCTTGCCGCTCTTCCTCGGAGCGTGGTTCCATCTCGCGGCAACACGCGGGCCCGACAGCGACCGGACAACTCAAAGGAAGCGCTCGAGGCAGGCCAGAGTGATCAAGACCGACGACGAGTGGCGCAAGTCGCTGACACCTGAGCAGTACCGCGTACTTCGCAAGAAGGGAACCGAGCGTCCGTTCAGCGGCGAGTACTGGAACTCGCGCGAAGCCGGCAGCTACGCATGCGCAGGATGCGGCCAGAAGCTGTTCTCATCGGCGACGAAGTTCGACGCAGGGTGCGGATGGCCCAGCTTCTGGCAGGCCGCTGAACCCGGCACGATCGAGTACCACGACGATTTCACGCTGGGCATGCACCGTATTGAGGTGACGTGCAGTCGGTGCGGTGGGCATCTCGGCCACGTCTTTGACGATGGCCCGGAGCCCACGGGCAAGCGTTACTGCATCAACTCCGTCAGCCTCAAGTTCATCCCGGATTCCGCTCTTAAGCGCTAGGTTCCGTCTCGGCATAGTGAAGCGTTCGGCCAACCTGACCGTCGTTCGAGA
>DYKI01000293.1 GCA_020722705.1 Chthonomonas calidirosea
TGACGCTCGCTCCGGCGTCCTGGGCGAAGGTGCTCGGTGCCAACGGGGACATTCGCATGGCCGTAGTCGGCTTCAGGGGCCGCGGGGGGAGCTTAATCAACGCCTTCGGGAACATGAAGGGCGTTCGGCTGGTCGCGCTCTGCGACTGCGATGCCAACGTTCTCCAGCAGGGCGTCAACCAGCTCAAAGACAAAGGTGTGACGGTTGACGGGTACTCGGACGTCCGCAAAGTCATCGAGCAGAAGGACATTGACGTCATTGCCACGGCTACACCGAACCACTGGCACTCGCTGATCACCGTATGGGCGTGCCAGAGCGGCAAGGACGTCTACGTCGAGAAGCCCGTGTCCCACAGCGTGTGGGAAGGCCGCCAGGCCGTCAAGGCCGCGCGCAAGTACGGACGGATCGTGCAGGCCGGCACGCAGAGCCGATCGAACGCCGCCTGGCGCGAGGCGTGGGCATGGCTTGCCGAGGGTCATATCGGCGCGATCAAGGTTTCGCGCGGCCTGTGTTACAAGCGGCGCGCCAGTATCGGCAAGGTGGACGGTCCTCAGCCGATCCCCGCAGGAGTGGACTACGACCTGTGGTGCGGCCCGGCTCAGAAGCTGCCCCTGATGCGCAAGAACCTGCATTACGACTGGCACTGGGTGTGGAACACGGGCAACGGGGACCTTGGCAACCAGGGCATCCATCAAATGGACATCGCACGATGGGCGCTGGGCAAGATGGAGCTGGCCCCGAAAGTCATGAGCATCGGCGGACGCCTCGGCTACGTTGACGACGGCGAAACGGCCAACACGCAGATGGTGGTCTTCGACTATGGCGGGTGCCGGCTCATCTTCGAGGTCCGGGGCCTGCCGGAGCGGTCCGGCTCGACCAGAATGTCGCGGTACTTCGGGCAGGACATAGGCAATATCGTCGAATGCGAAGGCGGCTACATCGCAGGCCACAAGGCGTATGACAGCAATGGACGGGTGATGAAGGAGTTCACCGGCGAGGGGTTCCGCGGCGGCGACCACTTCGCGAACTTCATCGAGGGCGTGCGCAGCCGTAAGGTCAGCGATCTGAACGCAGATATCCTCGAAGGCCATCTGTCCAGCGCGCTATGCCATCTTGGGAACATCTCGTACCGCCTCGGCAAAGAGGCCGATCCGGAGGAGGTACGGGCCGCAGTCAGCACCGATGGGGCCGCAATGGAGACCCTCGCCCGCATGGAGGAGCATCTCGCGGCAAACGGAGTTGACCTGAAGGCGAGCAAACTCCGTGTGGGGCCGATGCTGCGTTTCGATCCGAAGCGCGAGCGGTTTATCGGCAATCGGGCCGCCGATGCCATGCTGAGGAGCGCCTACAGACCTGGTTTCGTCGTGCCCGAGCGCGTGTAGGCAAGGGGAGCATATAGGCAAGGGGAGATCGCGGCAGGGCCGTTACCCCCGCCCCCCTCCGGCGGCTCGGCGCGTCGTTACCCCCGGCTCCTCCGGCGGGCGGGGGCAAGGGGGAGGGGGGACGTCTCGTATAGCCCTCACCCA
>DYKI01000294.1 GCA_020722705.1 Chthonomonas calidirosea
AGGACCCGGCGCGGGACGGGGCGAACTGGTTCGAGTACTGCCGGGGGAATCCGGTGAACCTAGTAGATGAGGACGGAAGGGCACCAGTAGAGTCATGGTGTCTATACTGGGCCGGTGTGACCACTGCCGCGTTGGCGGTCCTTCTCTACTATCACGCTGTGCAGGCCAAGTGCACCCCCATGGCTGCTCTTGCGCTTATGTACGCGGTCACGGCTGTAGGGATGTTCATGGGAGCCCTCGAAGGCTCCGGCGCTCCCGCTGGGGTGAGAGGGTTCAGCGGCTGGGTCGGTCTTGCCCTCGGAGGGGCTGCCGCCAACCAGGTGTACTCCATCCTGATCGCTGCCACCTTGGATGGAATGAGCAAGCTCGGCACAATCACGTTCGGCGTCGGCGCAACCGCGACGGGCGCAATGGCAGGCTACACGTTCATGGTCATTGCGGCGCTGATCCTCACTGAGATATAGGAGGTGATCACGCCTGCGGAGTATAAGCCCGCAATCATCGCGGCCTCCTGCATCAACACTGCAGCGTTCATGGGGCTACTCGTCTGGTGCGTTCGGTTCTGGGCCTCCCGTCTGCCAACTTCGGCCCAGCAGGCAGCGTACCGCCGCATCGCCTTGGCCGGGCTGGTGGGCGGTCTGTTAGGCATGCTGCTTTGGGGCGCGACGGCTCTCGTACGCTAGTGCGGTCCGGTAGGGCCTGCCGCATTCGCAATCCGCGGACGCCTGCGGACGCCATGGGCCCTCGCGGACCCGAGTACCGGACGGCGAAGCTGAGAGCTGAGGGGCAAGAGCTGAGTGCAACGGCTTATGCTGGCCACACGGTGCCCGCATCCCGCAAGCCCCGGCAGGGGGCCGATTCAGGACACGACGTCTACGGCCTCGTCCGCGCCGGTAACAGCGGGACATCGAAGCACAAGTTCGTCGGCTCTCTCGATCGCAGACATTCCGAGTTTCCCAACAGGGCTGGTATGGGCAGACGCATGGTACAGTACCGGTGTCGTCAACCCCGGGCGATGGGCGCCCAGGCACGGGAGGCAGACTCTAGTGAAGCTCAAGGTCATTGTTCACGACGCTGAGGAAGGAGGCTATTGGGCCGAGGTTCCTGGCATCCCGGGTTGCGTCACCCAGGGCGAGACCTTCGACGAGTTGTTGACGAACCTTTACGAAGCGGTCGAGGGATGCCTTTGGGTGGATGTGACGGTTCCGCAGATGTCGGACACCGCCCGGGAGATGATCATCGCCGTATGAAGCCCGTCACGGGACCTGAGCTGTGCCGGGCGCTGGAGCGCAAGGGCTGGCGGCTACTCCGCTCGCACGGCAGCCATCGAATCTACGGCAAGGAGAGAAACGAAGCGCGCGTGACTGTGCCGGTCCACGCAGGTCGGGTGTTGAAGACCGGCCTCGTGAAGCACCTAATGCGACTGGCGGGCCTGACGGACGACGATCTGTGATCGTCACGGTGCGTCGCCACAAGTTCGTCGGCTCGCTGGGCCACACGTCCGAGGACGAAGCGGGCCTCATCT
>DYKI01000121.1:0-6797 GCA_020722705.1 Chthonomonas calidirosea
CTCACCTCTCGCCTCTCACCACTCCCCCACTCGCCTCTTGCCTCTCACATACCCTCGACAAGAGCCGCAATCTCGGCGAACTTGCCTTCGGCGAGGAGACGGCCATATGGAGCCAACGCGCCCTTGCCGATGTTGCGCCAGCCGCCCCATATGGCTCCGACCTCGACGGCCAGCTCGATCTGCCGGTTGACGATGGCGGACTCGGCATCCTGAAACGCGGTCAGCGTGGCACGATCCCATGTGGGCATGGCCTTGGCCAATCGTGCGAGGCGATCAATGATCGTCTCGGCAATGCGCCTGCCGTCCTCAGCCGTCGCCTCGCGCGGATCCCTGCCGCCGACGCCCTGATGCGGCGGTTCGCCGAGGCGTGCCTGATTGACCGACTCGGGATCGAGGTAAAGCATGAGTGAGGTTTCGCCCCACGCCGCGTGGTCGCCGAGGTAGCCTTCATCGAGCGCCAGAATGTACTCGGGAGTGCCGATAATCGGGATTCCGAGCGCGCGACTTGCACGGACGGCCAGGTCGCGGATTACGATCTGCTGCGCCGCGCCGTAGTGGCCTGTCAGGATGATCATGGCGCGAAAGCCCTGGCGCGCAGCCTCGCCGCAGAGCTTCTCGACCCAACTCCGCACGATCACGGAGCGGACATCGTGCTCGGGCTCCATGACGAAGGTGTAGGGCTCATCCATGCCGCCTACGCCGCCGAACAGCGCGGGCGCAACCACCCCTCCGCTCCGATGTGCGGCGCGGACGCAGAGGTGGTGCGCCTTGACGGCATCAAGGCCGACAATGTTGTGGACGCCATGCCACTCGATCGTCCCCAGCGGCTGGTAGAGCGTGGGGCACACCGAGACTGCGGCGTCAATCTCGGCCGGGCGCATGCGCTCGAGGCGCACTTCGGGGCCCGGGCTATGCGATGGCGTAGACGGGCTCACCTCGGTCGTCATCGGTGGTCACTCCTTCGGAAACCCATTCGCGCCGACGACGATGGGGTCCTGCACGGAGCGCCGAGCAGATGGCCGCCTGCATATCCAGGTCTGGAGGCGGGCGAGGGGACAATGACCTGCGGCCGTGAACCGGCGAGGGGCAAGACGCAAACGAAGCTGGCTGCCGGACTAGGGCTCGAACCTAGAACCTGCTGATCCAGAGTCAGCCGCTCTGCCAATTGAGCTATCCGGCACCGTCGGTTGAATGGTACCGCGCCGCCGCACCCTTGTCAATGCCGGCGGCGCGGTATAGGTGCTACGGCAGGACGTTCAGGGTGCCTTCGCCGTACCCGGCCTCGAGCCATGCATCGCCGTAGAACTCGCACCGGATGATGTGCGCCCCAGGAGGATCGAGCGCGAGATAGGTATCTCGCGCCACTCCCGTGTCGTCGGTCATAACGGAAGACACCACAGTGCCGTCAATCTTGAAGTCCACAGGTTTGCCGGGCTGCGGCAGGTAGTCCCTCAGGCGTCGGAAGTAGGCGTAAAGCGGACCGTTGGTGCCCTGCTTGACGGACTTGCTGAGCACCCAGATGTACACCAGCGCCTTCTGAACGGTGAGTTTGGCTGTTGTGCTCGATGCAAGGAAGCCGCCGTCGCCCGCCCATTCGGTCAGGATCGTGCGGACGCCTTCACCGGAGCCGGATGGAACGATGTACGCTAGCTGCGCCCTCCCTGTGGAGATCGTTGTGTCGGACCCTTCCAGGGTGCCATCCACCTTGAAGGTGATCAGCTTGCCGGGCACGGGCGTATTGTCGAGCTTCCAGAGCCATGCGCGCAGAACCTGATAGGACGTGATGCGCCCCGTTCGGTCAACGCCCGACATCTTGGTTGCGACCGTCTGGGCGGTGAGTGTGGCATCGTCGCTCGAGACGTTGTAGGTTGCGTCGCCGGCGAACTCCGTGGTGATCGTTCGGGTGGCCGGCCCCTCGGTGATGGTCCAGTCCAGAGTGGAGTCGCCGCCGTCGTTTGTTGTGGCAGTGCCTACCTGTGTGCCGTCAATCTTGTATGCGATCGTCTTGCCGATCAGCATCTGATTGTCGGTGAGCCTCTTCAGGTCGTACTGGCGCAGGATCGTCAATGTGGTGATAATCCCCGTCCGGTCCACCGTGTACTGAGCAGTGTCCGCCTTCGTGACGGTCAGCGTCGCCGTATCCGAGCTGGCATCCAGTTCGGCCAGTCCGGCATACGCGGCGCCGATGGTGCGGGTCGCAAGGTCGCCGGGGACGACATAAGAGACCTGAGCTGTACCGGTTCCGTCCGTGGTGCCCGAGCCGGCGGCCGATCCGTCCACCGTGAAGTCAACGGTCGCGCCCGAGACCGGGAGTCCCGTGTCCTGACGGGTCAGTGTCGCCGACAGGTTCACGCTGGTTCCGGGAGCGCCGGAGGCATCGGAAGCCGCAAGGGTCGTAGGAACCCTGGACAGGGTGAAGTCGGCGTCGCTGGTGTCCTCGGCAGTGGTCGTCGTGCTCGAAACGCGCACACGGTAGTCCGACGCCGCGGACAGGTTGGTCGCGATCGTCCAGGCGAAGGAGCCCGAACCGCCCGATCCGACCGGGGTTGAGGCCGACAGCGTCTTGTTCAGCACGCCGTTCTTGTAGAGCTCGACTTTGACGTCCGCCCCGGGCGAGCCGGTGTAGGTCCATGTGATGTCGTGAGTCGAGCCGAGCAGCCAGTTCTCGCCCCCGTTCGGTGACGTAACGGTGATTGAGGAGGCCGCCGAGTAGGTCAACGACCAGGCTCCTGAGCCGGACACGCGCTTCACAACGATGTAGCCTGTCCCGCTCGCCGCGGGCGTGTGGTTGATGCTCTCGTCGGACCCGAGGCCCGCCGTCGTGCTGGACGCGAGGATGACGGGGTTCCCGGCTGCGTCCGGCGTGCCCGAATACAGATAGAGGTCGTAGTCGGCCCCAGCCGGCACGTCCAGAGACAGGATGACCTGGTTTCCGGCGGTGAGCGTGGTGCGCCGTCCCCACGCACGGCGGTCGAAAGCCGTTCCGGCTGTGGTGTCGCTGATCGTCTCGCCCGGCGACATGGTCTGGTAGGCGGCCTCGACTGCCGCATCGGTGTTGATGAGCCCATAGCCTTCGTACATGTCGCGCGGCGTCGCAGCACGCCCAAGTGTCGGGTTGTTGGTGCCGCCCTCGCGGTTGGCGTTGGTCTCCGTGGCTGTGGCGCAAAGCAGCATTTTCACCAGTCTCGGGTGCTCGTCGCTGAAGTAGTTCCAGGCGAGCCCTCCGGCCTCCAGAGCCTGGATCACCAGCGCGGCGGACCCTGCCGCAAACGGGGACGATACGGACGTGCCCTTGGTGTTCGTATAGTCGTTGGCGTACACGTCGGCGAACGTGTCAATGCCCGAGTCCGACTGGTTGGCATCGGGCGCGAACACGTTGGAGTTGTACTTGCTGCCGCCCGGGGGCGAGAGATCGGGCTTGTAGTCGGTGTTCCATTCCTGCGTGAAGTTGCCCGTCGAGCTGTAATCCGTGAGGATGTTGGCGTCGCTCGAAGCGGCGGTGGTGATGGCCAGTCTCGCCCGGGCCGGATCGGTCATGACGCCCGTGGGTCCGGCATTGCCCGCGGATGTCGTTACCACGATGCCGTTCTCGACGGTGGTGTTGACCTTGTTGCGGGTGGGCGAATGGACTGTAGTCGTGCTCAGACTGAGATTGGCCACCTTGATGCCGTAGGTCACGTTGTAAGCGACGCATTCATCAAGCGCATAGCCGATGGTGGTCGTGTCGCCTCCACTGCCATCGTCGGCGTAGACCTTGTGGCCGACCCAGTTGCATCCGGGAGCAACGCCGCTCAGGACAGGGAAGCCGTCGCCGACGCCGGCGTAGGTCACCGAAGAAGCCGTGGCGTAACGAGTCACGGTCGAGCCCGAGGTCTTGCTCAAGTAGGTTGAGTAGTGCCGTGACGTCAGGCCCGTGAAGTTGCAGGTGACGCTTCTGGGCGATCCTCCGACGGTGGTCGGGGTGCCAAGCGTGTAGCTGGTGGCGCTGTCGTTTCCATAGACGTATCCCAGCGTGGCTTGACCCCCTCCGAGGAACGTGGCGGTCATGCTGAGCGACACGCTTCCCGCCGGCAGGTGCATGGGCCACACCTGGAAGCTGCCTGCCGATACGCTCGTCAGGTCGCCGCTGTCCGTGATGCGCAATGTGGTGGGACTGACACCCGCCACGGCACCTGAACCAGCGGCGACGCCTGCGGCATGGGTGCCATGCCCTTCGTAGTCCACGGGCGTCGGCGAGGCGCCGAACCAGTCCTTCCAATAGACCATCCGACCGGCCAGGTCCGTGTGCGTGCCGTCAATGCCCGTGTCAATGATGGCAATGGCAGTCCCAGAGTTGCCCGTGAAGCCCGAGGGCGATCCGGCGAAGCCCGCGGCCCATACGGGTCTGACACGCCCGGTGCGGGTGGCTTCGTCCATGTCGAGGACCACGGGGCGATCGGCCAGAACGGCCAGAAACGATGGTCCCAGCAGGGCAGGCAGCCGAACTGCGGATTCGAGCGGTATCGTCCCACCCCACCCGTAGCTGACATGGCGGTAGATATGCTTGATGCGCCCACCCAGCCGGAGGAATGCGGCGATATCATCCTCGGTGATCTGCTGGGCAAACAGCATCTCGACGCCGACCGGCTCCCGCAGGCTGTTCATCAACTCGGCTCGGCGAGCAGGATCGGCCTCCGCCTGGATTCCGGCCCGGATGCCCGCGATCCGCTCGGTGATGGCGTCGTCTATGTGGTCAAGGTCGGAATCGAGATCGAACGGATAGGTGACGGTCGGGGGCACCGCGGGTGCCGGCGGTGGCACGGGGTTGGGATCATCGGGCAGTTCTCCCAGAGCCCTGGCACCAACAAGTGCGATCAGAGCTGCCAGGGCCAGCGCTTGCAGGCCTCTGGCCGGATGGCCTATACGCATGGCTCACCTCCGCTTCACGCGTATTCGCGCAGCACTTCACTGCGTCCCGATTCGAGACTTGCTATCCGCCCCCTTCGGCAAGCGGCGCAGGTGCCGCACCTCATAGCCAGCTTAACCCGGTCCGCCTCTCCTGCGCAGTCGGATGACCGCGCCGTTCAGATGTAGGACATCGGGAACCGGTTAGCCTGGTCGTCGGAGTATCGTATCGTGCGCCTGCTCAGGATCGGTGTCCGGATGGTCCGTATTGTAATGCAGCCCGCGCGATTCATTGCGGGCAAGCGCCGATCGAACGACGAGTCGAGCGACATCGGCCATATTGCGCAGTTCATAGATGTCCGGGTCGCGGCGCGATACCCTCAGAAGGTCGCGCGTCTCCTTCTGGAACCGGCGAATCTGGGAGTCGGCGGTTGCGAGATGGCGATCGTTGCGCACGATGCCGGCGTAGTCGTTCATCACTGCCTGGAGATGCTTGCGCGAAGCGCCAAGAACCGCCGGCGGCGGAGCCTCGCTGCCGGCTTTCAAGCCCGACCCTCGCACCGACACATCGTCCGCGGAAACCGGAGCCATGCCGTCGGGCAGGCCCGAATGCGCGGCATCCTCGATGGCGGCCTGCGCTGCGCGATGACCGAACACCATGGCCTCCAGCAGGGAGTTGGATGCCAGTCGGTTGGCTCCATGAACACCCGTACAGGCCACCTCGCCCGCGGCAAACAGGCCCGGCAAGGTGGTCCGCCCATCAAGGTCGGTCTCCACGCCGCCGCACATGTAGTGGGCTGCAGGGACTACTGGAATCGGTTTGGCGGCGATGTCGAGGCCCAGCTCCATGCAGCGAGCGTGGATCGTGGGGAAGCGGTGTCTGATGAAATCGTCACCGAGGTGGGTGATGTCGAGATACACGCACGGCTCACCCCTCTTGAGACGCTCGGCATGGATCGCGCGGGCAACGATATCGCGCGGCGCGAGATCGCCCATCGGGTGGTACCGATGCATGAAGGTCTCGCCGTCGGCTGTCCTCAGAATGCCCCCTTCCCCGCGTACGGCCTCGGAGATCAGGAAGGAGTGTCCATGCGGATGGTACAGCGTGGTTGGATGGAACTGGATGAACTCCATATTGGCGATCGCCGCTCCGGCACGCCATGCCATGGCCACGCCGTCGCCGGTGGCGATGTCGGGGTTGGTCGTGTGCAGATATATGCGACCGCATCCCCCGCTCGCGAGCACGACCGCTCTCGCCAGGAAGAGCCGCAGGTCGCCGCTTGCGGCATCGAGAGCGTAGACGCCGACGCAGGTAGTGCGGCCGTCCACCTCCGCCAAGGCCAGGTCTATGACGAGGCAGTGCTCGACGATGCGGAGGCGCGGCAGATCCCGCACCGCCCCCAGCAATGCTCGCTCGCATTCCCATCCAGTCCGATCAACCGCGTGCACAATCCGATTGCGTGAGTGCCCGCCCTCGCGTCCAAGCGCGAGATGCTCGGTACCATCGGGATCGCGCTCGGTGCTGAAGCGCGCCCCGAGAGCGATCAGTTCGCGAATGCGATCGGGACCTTCGGTCACCAGCGTCTGCACTGCCTCGGGGCGGCATAGGCCGGCGCCGGCCGTATGGGTATCCGCGGCGTGCATCTCAAACGTGTCGCCGTCCGAGACCACGCCGGCGATCCCGCCCTGGGCGTAGTTGGTGTTCGACTCGGCGCGATCCTTCTTGGTCAGGATGAGCGTCTGAAAGTGCCGCGCGGTCTGGTTGACGAACGTAAGGCCCGCGATTCCGCTGCCGACGACGATGAAATCCACCGAGGTGACAGTGGCTGTCGGTTGGGGTGCAGTTTCGATGGTCGTTTCCTTGCTCCTAGGGGTTATTGGCCGGGGTTTCTCCACG
The DNA here is from genome assembly GCA_020722705.1 of Chthonomonas calidirosea. Lineage (GTDB taxonomy): Bacteria > Armatimonadota > Chthonomonadetes > Chthonomonadales > CAJBBX01 > JAAYVH01. The sequence continues at coordinate 6,782 of DYKI01000121.1, forward strand.
CTTCGCGATGGTACGG
>DYKI01000121.1:6897-10093 GCA_020722705.1 Chthonomonas calidirosea
GGTACGGGTGAAGGCTGTGTCGCTGTACACACCGGGCAAACTGAATCATTGTCTATTCCTCAGGGGCCGGCTGAGCCGCCTCCCTGTCCTCGCCGGACGTGCCGGCGTTCGTCGCCGATGCTGTGGACGCGAGATGGTACGACAGCACGGCGAGCTCTTGAGCGAACGACACGTTGCGCACCATGACATCGGCCGGAACGCGCAAAGTGGCCGGAGCGAAGTTCAGTATCGCTCGGACACCCGCCTCGATCAGGGCGTCGGCAGCGCCCTGGGCGGCCTGCCGCGGGACCGCTATGATCCCGATGGACGCTTTGAGCTGGTCGTTAACCTCGACCAACCTGGCCACATCGAGTATCTCCAGGTTCCACAGCCGGCGCCCTATCTTGGCGTAGTTGTTGTCGAAAACCGCGACCAGGTGGAGCTTCTGCTCCTTCAGGCCCGGATATCCGGCCAGCGCCGCGCCAAGGTTGCCGGCTCCCACCAGGAGCACCTTCTGATCCACATCCATGCTCAGGATTCGCGCGATGCCGGCCCTCAGATGCGCTACATCGTAACCGACACCCGGTTTGCCGAACTCACCGAAGTACGAAAGGTCCTTGCGGAACTGGGCTGCGGGTATCCCGGTATGCGTCTCGAGACCCGCCGAGGAGATCGTCGTAACGCCTTCCTGCTCGAGGTCGAGCAGGTGCCGATGGTAGGTCGCCAGTCGTTCGATGGCCGCTATAGGCACCCGCTGGCTGTTCAGTGGCGGCATAGGTTACCTCGTGGCGCCCGGCACGTATCAGGCGCCTGCAAGTCATTATACCGCCGGATGCATGCAGGCGGCCTGACCGCACCTGCTGGTGGGTTCAACCGCATCGTCGCCTGCCCAATGGTAGGATTCGGCGACTTCGTGAAGCATACTAGAGTCAACGACCGTTCGGGCCACACGCCCAAGGAGGCGCAACTATGGATCTGCGCATCATCGCGCTCGTCGTTGTCGCAGTCTTTTCGATTTCGGCCAGCTATGCCGCTCCGCCGAAGAAGAAGCTCTTGCTCGTCACCCATACCGCCGGATTCCGACACGAAGAGGGGATCGCAGTCGGCGAGAAGACCCTCGTTGAGATCGGCAGCATCACCGGTTCATTCACGCTGGAAATGTGCCGCAATGCCGACGACGTCAAGCGCATGCTCACGCCGGACTATCTCAACGCCAACAAGTTCGACGGAGTGATCTTCAACAGCACCACGGGCGACCTCGGGATCCCCGACCTCAAGGCATTCCTCGAGTGGATCAAGGGCGGCAAGGCGTTCATCGGCATGCACGCAGCCACAGACACGTACCACGGCAATGCCGATTACCTCGACATGATCGGCGACGAGTTCCTGACGCATGGAGCGCAGTGCACGATCGAGCCTCTCGTCCAGGACCCGAAGCATCCGGCAACCGTTCAGTGGGAGAAGGGCACCAAGATACACGAGGAGGTCTACATCTTCAAGCACAATGACCGATCCAAGGTCCACGTTCTCCTGTATCTCGACAAGAACCCCAACGACGGCCGCCCGGTGGCCAATCAGCCGGGAGACAACCTGCTGGCATGGTGCAAGGCTTACGGCAAGGGGAAGGTCTTCTATACGGCGTTCGGGCACCGAGGAGATGTGTGGACCAACGAAGCGATCCGCCGACATATGCTGGGCGGCATCCGCTGGGCGCTCGGCCTTGCCAAAGGCGATTCGAAGCCCGGGCCTGTGCTCAAGCCGTAGACCACACCATCGAAGGACGCCGGAGCTGCCCGGCGTCCGAGCCGCAGCCCTAACGGGACAACAGGGAGTGTTGAATGGCTGAAGTGCGCATGCCCAAAATGGGCGACGGCATGGAGGAGGGAACCATCCTCCGGTGGTTGAAGCGCGAGGGGGACACCGTCGCGACGGAAGAGCCCATCGCAGAGGTGGAGACCGACAAGGCGAATGTCGAGATACCCGCCGAAGAGGGCGGCCTCGTCGCACGCATCGTAGTCCGGGAAGGCGAAACGGTGCCCGTGGGAGCGGTGATCGCCTACATCGGGGCGGTCGGCGACGCGTCGGAAGCGCCCGCGACAGCTCAGACGCCCATCCGTGCTGAGCAGGAGACACCGCCGGTGGTCGTCCGCAGTGCGGAGGATCAGGCCGCTCACGCCGCCGCCGACACCGCGCCCCGTATTCGCGCCTCACCTCTGGCTCGCAGCATGGCTCGGCGTCTGGGCGTTGATCTCGCGCACGTCCGAGGAACGGGTGGGGGCGTCGGTCGGGTAGTGGCGAGCGACGTTATCGCGCATGCTCAGGTAAGTGCGCCATCGAGCCCGGCGCCGGCGCCCGTGCGCAAGCCCGAACCCGTATTTGCGGCCAAGCCGTCCACCGAGGTCGAGCTGACCAAGATGCGGCGCGCGATTGCCAAGCGCACCGTCCAGAGCAAGCAGACCGTCCCGCACTTCTACCTGGTGACCCCGGTCGAGATGGATCGCGCGCTCGACATGCTCGCGCAGCTCAACGCAATGGACCCCGAGGGGCGCATCACCGTCAACGATCTGGTTGTCAAAGCGTGCGCCGTCGCGCTGGTCAAGTTCAGTGACGTGAACGTCTCATTCACGCCTGAGGAGCGCATCCGCAAGCACGGATCGGTCAACATCGGCATCGCCGTGGGCACCGACGACGGCCTCCGCATACCCGTGATCACCGGATGCGAAGAGCGCAGCCTCCGCGACATTTCCTCGGAGGCCAAGAAGCTCATCGCACGAACGAGGTCAGGGGCGCTGACGCCTCAGGAGATGTCGGGGGCCACATTCACCGTCAGCAATCTGGGCATGTTCGGCATCGAGGAGTTCGCCGCAATCATCAGCCCGCCGGAATCGGCCATTCTCGCCGTAGGAGCCATCGCATCGGAGGTCGTCGTCACCGACACCGGCGCGTTCGCGGCACGCAAGCGCATGCGTGTCACGCTGTCCTGCGACCATCGCACGGTTGACGGCCTCCTCGGAGCGCGTTTCATCCAGGAGGTTCGGCGTCTGCTCGAAAGCCCTGTTCAACTCATAGCCTAGAAGCACAGCCGGAAACCGCTTCTGGCGCGACCGGCATGGGTTGTCAGCAGTGCGGTGAAGCGGACGGAGAGATGAGGGCGGGAACCATCGGGAGGGACGGCGTCCCCGCCGTCCGAGACATAGGTCATCGGGGACGATGCGGG
>DYKI01000003.1 GCA_020722705.1 Chthonomonas calidirosea
GGACGCCGTCCCTCCCGGACTTAGCGCGCTGCCCTGAGCATTTCCGCGATGGCTTTCGGTACTGCGGTCGTCGCGTCCTCGGCGGCTTCGTATTCGAGGTTCATGAACCCTCGGTAACCGGCTTCCTTGAGGATGTCGGCGAGTCTGCCGATGTCGGCGGGCTCCAGAACGCCATTTCGGCGTATTTCGGTCTTGATATGCGTCGAGACGGCGTATGGCGCGCATCGCGCGAGGTCGGCATAGGGATCGGCTGTGTTGAAGTTCCCCGTGTCCAGCTTCACTCCAAGCCACTCGGACCGGACACGCGATAGAATATCGAGCAAGCCATCGGGCTCCGCAACGACACCGCCGTGGTTTTCGAGTGCAAGGACCACGCCCCTATCGGCAGCGTACTCGACGACCTCAGACAGGCACTCTGCAACCCACCGACGCCCACGGCTCTGTGGGACGCCCTTCGGTACGGCTCCGGCGAACACCCGCAACGATGGAGCGCCCAGGTCCACCGACAGGTCAATCCAGTTGCGAGTTAGAACAATGTTGGCATTGCGTTCCGGGCCGGGTGGCAGAGCGAATGTGTTGCCGATGGCGGTCCCTGAGATATCGAGTCCGAGCAGGAAGCAACGACGGGCCAGCCGCCTCATGAGGGATGGCGTGATGGGCGTCGGGAAGTAGTACGCCGTGAGCTCAACGCCGTCGCAGTCCAGCTCGGCGCACCGATCGAGGAATCCTTCCAGCGACATTGTCGGTGCGGGACCGGTGAGGCAGCTTCGATAGGAGTATGCGCAACAGCCCACTCGAAGGGCGGGCTTGCCGGCGCGCTGGATCGGGGAGATGCTGCGGCGTGTACTCATGCGAGACTCCTTCCGACGGCTGCCGCTACCGACCGACATGAATCCGCAAGTGCGACAAAGCCCTCATGGGTGATGGATTGGGCGCCGTCCTTGATTGCCTTTTCCGGTTCCGGATGGACCTCTATCAGCAGGCCGTCAGCGCCGGCAGCGATGGCGGCCCTCGACATTGCCTCGACGAGACTCCAGCGCCCCGTTCCCTGGCTTGGGTCCACGATGACCGGCAGGTGCGAAAGCTCCTTCACAGCGGCGACAGCGGAAAGATCAAGCGTGTTGCGCGTGTGGGTCTCGAATGTGCGAATGCCGCGCTCGCACAGCATGACCTTCTCGTTGCCCCCTGAGACGATGTACTCGGCTGCCTGGAGCCATTCTTCGATCTTCGCCCACATTCCACGTTTCAGCAGCGCCGGCTTCGAACCGTGTCCAACCTCGCGGAGCAAGTCATAGTTCTGCATGTTCCGTGTGCCGATCTGAAGGATGTCGGCATACTGTGAGACGATTTCGACGTTTCTCGGGTCCATGACCTCGGTGACGATAGCCAGGCCCGTCACGTCAGCCACCGCCCGCAGGATGCGAAGTCCCTCTACGCCGAGTCCCTGGAAGGAATAGGGTGACGTGCACGGCTTAAACGCGCCGCCTCGAAGGACTGAAAAACCCAGCGAGCGTACCAGTTTGGCCGTCTCGAGCGTAAGCTCGTACGACTCGACCGTACACGGCCCCGCCATCATGATCACCGATGGCCCGCCGATGGAGACGCTGCCGACATTGATGCAGGTCGTTTCGGGTCTGAACTCGCGGCTGACGAACTTGTAGGGCTTGATGATCGCAATGGCCGACTCGACATAGTCGAGACGCTCCAGTTGCTCCAAGCAGTGGGCTTTGTCGGCTTCCGGCACGCCGACGGCGCCGATGACGGTCCTTTCGGCACCGTAAATGGGATGCACGCCGTAGCCCCAACCGATGATCCGGTCCTCAACATCGCGGATCTGGTCAGGCGTGGCATGCGGAGCCATCACAACAATCATGGATAGAGCACCTTCTGCATGGTGTCCAGAAGCCTGGCATTCTGGTCTTTGGTTCCAATCGTGATGCGCAGGAACGTGTCTGCTCCGAAAGCATCACCCGTGCGCACAATGATGCCCTGCCTGAGGAGAGCATCGAACACCTGTTTGGCAGGACGCAGCACGTCCACCCAAACGAAGTTCGCTTGCGACGGCCAGACGATGAGACCAAGCGCGCCCAATCCGTCTGACAGTTGCTGCCGTCCCTGCGCGACCATTGAGCGTGACAGCGATGCATGCTGCCGGTCGGATAGCGCCGCGACCGCTGCGGCCTGAGCCAGATGGTTGACGTTGAACGGTTCGCGCACCTGCTCGATCGCACGAATGATCTCAGGGCGGGACATCCCGTAGCCAACGCGCAGGCCGGCAAGGCCGTAGAGCTTGGAGAAGGTGCGCAGCGCTACGACGTTCGCTCGTGCCTGAACAAAGCGCACGCTGTCGGGATAGTCCGGCGCATCAACATACTCGTAATACGCTTCGTCGAGGCACAGCACGCATCCGTCGGGAAGGCGCTCCAGCAGCCGCTCGACCTCGGCATGGGTCACATACGACCCTGTGGGGTTGTTGGGGTTCGCAATGAACACGATGCGCGTTCTGGGCGAAACGGCCGCGGCAATCGCCTCGAGGTCGTACCGCCATTCTCTCAAGGGTACCTTGATGCATTCGCCCTCGCCGAGTGTGACGGCGGATTCGTACCGGCTGAACGTGGGATCGCCCTGGATCACCTGGTCACCGGGTCTCAAGAACGCGAGGCCCAGAAGGTGGATGATCTCATCTGAACCGTTGCCGAATGTGAGCTCCGCCGGGTTTACTCCGAGGTGCAGCGCCAGAGCCTGACGAAGGTCATGGCATCCGCCATCCGGATACATATGTACATCTCCCGCGTGTGCTTTGATCGCATCGATCGCCGCGGGTGACGGGCCAAGGGCATTCTCGTTGGATGCAAGCTTGATGATGTCCGTCAGTCCAAACTCACGCTCAACCTCGGCTATCGGCTTGCCGGGACTGTACGGACGCAGACTGGCGATGTTTGGCGGTATCTCGGGTGGCGGGACCTGACGAGGCATGACGATCCTATCGCAATGGCAGTACAGCTAGTTTACCTCAGCGCGTCGGAAGCCGATCGGAGCGTTTGACGGCCCCATGACGATGCGCTATACTTCAAGCGTGTGGAGAGGTGTCCGAGCGGTCTATGGAACCCGTCTTGAAAACGGGCAGGCGATGAGCCTCGCGGGTTCGAATCCCGCCCTCTCCGCCCTTGACCGCGATGGCAGCCGTCGCGGGAGGGACGGCGTTCTCGCCGTCCGGAATCGGACGGGAGAGCCACAATGACCCTGATCACGCTCTTCTTCTTCGCGCACCAGCCTGACCGCCTGCTTCCCTACGAGAAGCGACCCGCCACTCCCGCCGAGGACCTGGACCGGCTATGGGATCGGTACTTCGACGCTGACCTGAACGAGCAGGTGTTCCGGAAGGTCGCTGACAAGTGCTACCGACCGGCCACGACGCTGCTCAGGGACTTGGTGCAGCAGCGCTCCGGAGAGAGCAAGCCGCTCAAAGTTGCGTTTGGGCTCTCGGGCACCTTGCTCGATCAGATGGAGCGATACGACCCCGAGCTTCTCGGCCTCTTTCAGGAGCTTGGGGCGACGGGTCTCGTGGAGTTCACGGGGGAGACGTACTATCACTCGCTGGCATCGCTGTTCGGCGTGATCAGACGCGAGTTCGCCGAGCAGGCATCCATGCACGCGGATCGCATCGAACGGCTGTTCGGACGCAGGCCGACAGTGTTTCGGAACACGGAGTGCATGTACAACGACGGCATAGCGGCAGCAGTGCGGAGCATGGGATACGAAGGGATCATCACCGAGGGTGTTGATTGGCTCATGGAGGGCTGGCGATCGCCCGATTTCGTCTACAGCGCGCCGTGCGGCCTGCCGGTGCTCCTGCGCAACTACCGTCTGTCGGACGACGTGGGGTACCGATTCAGCAACCGGGACTGGGAGGGATGGCCGCTGAGTGCGGATCGGTTTGCCGGCTGGCTGGCGGCCAACACGGACATGAACGTCCTGTTGGCCATGGACTACGAGGCGCTCGGTGAGCACATTTGGGCGGATACAGGGATCTTTGAGTTTCTCAAGCATTTGCCTGACGAGATAGCGAAACATCGCCAGCTCGAGTGTGTCACTCCGACCGAAGCTGTGCGCCGACTGCCCACCGTGGGAACGCTCTCCGTTGATGACTACGCCACGATCTCCTGGGCCGACAAGGAGCGGGACACATCCGCGTGGCTTGGCAACGAGATGCAGCGGTTCTGCTATGAGGAACTGAAGAGACTCGAAGATCGCGTCAGAGAACTTGGGCACCCGGCCGTGACCGACTGCTGGCGACGGATGCAGACATCGGATCACCTGTACTATATGGCGACCAAGTCCATGAGCGACCAGGACGTGCACCGGTACTTCAGCGCCTACGGCAGCGTGTTCGAAGCCTTCGTCAGACTGCATACCGCGGCCGTTGACCTGCGTGTGCAGATCGAGCGCCGCCTGATAAGGGACAAGCGCTAGCGCGGCATCACATTTCGGCGCTGCACGTCGCCTCCGCAACGACCGCTGCGCAGAATGCATCATCAGCGTCGCCTGGCAGCAGACCGCTGATCGGGGACTCCGCGAACTCGTAGAATGACCAAGCGGCCCGAGGCCATGTGTGTCCCGCAGGAGGCGCCACAGGCGTCTTCAGTGATCGTGCCAGGTCGCCGCGCGGATCTACGGCGTTGAGCAGATCGAGGACCTGATTGACACGGAACAGGTAGTATCCACCCTCTGCGGCATCGTGGCTAATCAAGGCATGAGCGAGCTTTCCAGCCTCCTGCAGCAGCCGGTCGCCCAGCGTCATGACGGCAGCACGCAGTCCTTCCGCATCGGCGGGAGCCTGGGCGATGGGAGGGGCATCGCCCTCGATGACCCCACTCGGTGCAGCACAGGCTACATGTGTCGGCGAGACGACCGTCACCTCCGCCGGACCATCCGCCGGTTCCGGTTCGTCAATGTTGGACACGCCCTTGATGAGGGCGTCGAAATCGAAGTTGCTTACCCCGCGGCGAAGCCGCTCGCGCAGATTCGAGGTCTTATCGTGCCGCACGGAGCAACACCTCCTCGGCCAGCGCCTCGTAGTTCTGGGCCCCCGGCGCGCGTCGGTCGAACAGGGCTATCGGCCTCCCTTCGACCTCGGATTCGGATACGCGGACGTTCTTGTAGATGACGGTCTGGAACACCTTGTCCCCGAAGCGTTCGCGTATCTCCGCGGCAATCGTCGCATGCAGCCGCGTGCCTCGTTCGAACATTGTCAGGAGCACGCCCAGCAGCTCGACCCGGAAACGGAGGCTCTTGGTCAGGGCCACGATCATTTTGTTCAGAGAGTCCATGCCGGCGAAGGCGTAGAACTTCGGCTCGGTTGGAATGAGCAGGTGGGTCGCGGCCACGATGGCGTTTTGCGTTAGTGTGCCCAGGGAGGGCGGGCAGTCAATGAAAACCCAATCGTATTCCTGATGCCGCGTCAGATCCTCGATCGCGTTGCGCAATCGGTACGCTTTGTCGGCATGCGGCATCATCAACGCCTCGGTATGGGCGAGGTCGAGGTGTCCCGGAGCCAGGTATAGCGGGAGTCCCTCGATCTGCCGAAGGATGACGCTGAGTGGAACCTCGTCTGGATCGAGCAGGACAGAATGAAGCGCGACATCGAGCTCGGGCCACGGAACACCCAGCCCAACCGTCAGGTTGGCCTGGGGATCAAGGTCTATTAGGAGTGTGCGGAGGCCTCGCTCAGCAAGGCACGCGCCCAGGTTGGCCGCCGTTGTCGTCTTGGCCACGCCGCCCTTCTGGTTGACGACAGCTACGACGTTCACGCGAGATCACTCTGCCTGCGACGGTCACCGTTGGCGTCCAACAGCACCAGCTTCGAAGCATCAAGGGTAATGAAGCCGAGGGGATTGTACATCGTGCGTGGTCTTAGCATCACCCTGAGCCCATTGCCGGCGGGGCGCCCCGCGACGGTAAACACGCCGTTGCGAACGTCATCAAGGAAGGCCATGTAGTCGGTCGAGCGCGTCTCATCAGCCTGGATGCGCATCTTTGTGAGGTCAATGATGGCCTTCCACAGGTTGGATGAAGGATCCACCGCTCGCTCGCGAGGTTTCAGTCGGACGAGGTCGCCGACGCAGAACGGGTTCGCCCAGATATCCCCGATCGGACACCAGTCGGTCTCCTCGGGCTCGGTGGCGGTTGGCATACCGAGGGTGATGCCATCAGCTCCAGCGTGGATGGGATACTGCAGGCCTCGCGACTGACCGTCGGCACAGAACAGCGCTATTGAGAGCATCGAGCCGTCTAGTGGCCGCTCCGTCGCGCCGAGCCACCGGGCGGCGTCACGCTCCTTAGTGGTCACTGCAACCGCTGCATACGCGATCGGGTCCACGGTCCTTAGCCAGCGTCGGGCTTCTTCGAAGGCGAGTGTCAACTCCTCATCGCTGGTCCACTCAAGCACAATGCTTTCTGCCCCGGCCTCGGCGGTGTAGGCGACGAGGGTTGGCCGAACACCTCCCGAGCGTATGAGCGCTCCGGTGGCTCCTACATCCAGAAGAGTGAACTCAGTCTCGAAGACGAAGTCGGGTGCGGACACAGTTCTTCCTGCCCAGCATGAGGACGCCACAGCGCCGGCATCGCACCCGAGCGGCGTGAGCTGTGCATACCGTGACGATTGTGCCATTGTATAACGCTCGGCAACAGCATGTCAAGGACGACCTCAGCGCGAGTGCCTCGCTCGCCCGACGGCCGGAGACACGCTGTGAACTGTCGGGCCATCTGCACGTCTATATGAAACGAGAACAGGCAGCGTGACGTGTCAGGAGGTCCGAGAACGAGGTGGAACGGGTGGCTGATAGCGATGCGGCACTGGTTTCGCGATGCAGAGACAACGATCGAGAAGCTTTCAACGAGATCGTCTGTCGCTACATGGATCGTGTTGTCACATACGTTCGTCGGATGGTCGAGAACCGTGAGGACGCCGAGGATATCGCTCAGGAGACATTTGTGCGGATCCATGCAGGCCTCCGGTCGTTTCAGAGCCGGTCGTCCTTGAACACGTGGGTGTATCGGATAGCCACGAACCTGTGCATTGACTACCGCCGAAAGCGTCTGCGGCCTGAGCGAAGGGCAGTGTGTATGGCGGACGCAGGATCAGGCTCCGCCAGTCTCGAAAACGTACGTGCCGCCGCGGCAACGGAGCCTGAGACGACTGCTATGCGCAATGAGTTGTCCAGGGCCCTGAAGCAAGCCATCGAAGGACTTCCTGAGCGCCTGCGGACCGTAGTGGTGCTCCATGACGTGAACGGCCTGGCGTATGACGAGATAGCGGCAATCGTCGGATGTCCTCTCGGGACCGTCAAATCACGGTTGTTCCATGCTCGGTCAGCACTGAGAGAGACGCTGGGACCATACCTGCGGGGGGACGAGGTCGGGGCGAAAGGGCAGGGGAGCGCATGATGAAGTGCAATGTCGCTCGGCGACTTATATCGCTGGAAGTGGACGATAACCTATCGGCACACGATGTCATCAGGCTTCGTGCGCACCTGACCGAATGCTCCGAGTGCAGTGCATTCGCCCACGACATGAGGCGGCTGGTTTCGGCCTCCTCGGAGCTTCAGGAAACCTGCAGCCGGGAAGCTTTCCTCCTCGGTGTCAGCCGGCGCATCGAAGCGTCCTCCTCGACGCCTCAACGGCTGATGGATAGGCTATGGTACGTTCGAAGGTCGCTGCGTCTGGCCGGCATGCTCGCGGGAGCGGCGTGCTGCATCGGCATCGTCGTGGTTGTCCATGTGCTGGGTGCCCGGAGGGATGCCGTTCAGCAAGTTGCGGCCGCTGAAGCGTTGCAGACGGTTGCCTCGCAAGATATCGCCCTGTCTTTTGGTGGGCCGCTCGATGACCTGGCTGCGGCGAATCTGGCAGCTCTTGGGGCCGAGACGCCGCCGCTTGGTGAAGGGTGTGAGTAGTGCACCTGGAATGAGGGGATGGAAGGGATGGCAGCGCGAATGCCGCGAGTGATCGTGGCTCTGGCGATTGCAATGATGACGCTCGCCATGCCGAGCCGCTGCCTGGCGGCGGGGACGCCATCGTCCCCTTCGGATGGTCAGGACACCGGCAATCAGCTCAGCGGAGCCGGTTCGCCCCGTGTCATCAGGCTTCTCCAACTCATGTTGTCTCAGGGGCCGCGGGCGCGCTACATCGGCGAACAAACGACGCGGTTGCTCGAAGGCGAGATCGCCGAGTCGCGGCAGATCGTGAAGCATGCAGGTCCGGGGCGCGAGCGCATCGAGTTCATGGCTCCGCCTCGAATCCGCGGCGAAGTGATGCTGAATCTCCCAGGCAAGCGTCTCCACCTCCGCATGAGGCCAAGGCCGAGAGTGGTGGAGATGAATGTGCCGCTCGACGTGCAGATTCGCCCGATCCGCGAGCTGCTGTTGGCCGTGCGCCAGAAGCGGATCGTGGTGCGCCATATCGGCCAGGAGCAGATCGCAGGCCGGATCGCCGACATCATCGAGGCGAAGCCCCTCGCATCTGTGCCCTACAAGCGGCTGTGGATAGACCGTGAGACCGGCGTGCGTCTGCGCTACGAGACGGTGGACACCTCAGGCTCGGTTATCGCAACATCGTACTTCACGCGGATTGACTACACTCCGGACCTTGCAATGTCCGAGTTCAGTCCAGCATCGCTGACGGCCAAGGCTCCATCGGCGCCGGCCATGCGCGCAGACGCGGTCGCGTCTGTCGCCGACGCTCAGTCGAAGGTCGGTTTCCGCATCAGGGAGCCTCTTCTGCCGCCGCCGTTTCGCCGCACCGGGGTGTGGCTGGTCGGCTCGGGGGATGCCGTGAGTGTGGCCATTACCTACAGCGATGGTGTCAACACGCTGAGACTGACGCAGCGCAAGGTTGGACCGGCGATTGCGCGACTGAGGCAAGGGGCCGCCCGTGAGCCGATCATCCGACCCGGTGCCGCGCATTGGCTGTCCGGCGACGTGCTCTTTACGCTTTCGGGGTCGGTCCGACGCCCGATCATCGAGAAGGCAATCAGGGGACTCCGATAGCCCCGACCCGACGACCGGATTGGCGATGGGTGGCTCCGAGCGCCACCCATCGCCGTCATTGGCTCAGTCGAGCCTGACCTCTCTGCCCTCAGTTGCGCTTCGGTACAGCGCATCGAGAATGCGTATCACATCGAGCGACTGCTCGGCGGGCACGGGTGACGGCTTTCCTGCCGCAACGGCATCGGCGAACGCCATACACTCGAGTGCGTGCGGCTCGCCGCCTTCTTTGTTCTGGAGCTGCACATCCATGTGCTGCCGCGTAGCATTGTCGGTCTGGAGGAGTACGTTGGCAGGCCAATGGGCTCCGCCTTTGTCGCCATAGAGCCACATCTGCATGTCCTCGCCGTGGGTCTTCGGATGGTTGAGCAGCCAGGACACCTCCAGAACTAGCGTGGCTCCGGTATCGAACCTGACGAACGCCGCGGCGAACTCCTCGACATCCCATGACGCGGGTATGGGGCCGCCCCAGTTTGAGAAAGCTCCCGGCAGGCGACGCAGCCGATCCTGGGTGACCCCGCTGACAGCGACCGGCTTGGGGTGACCCATCATCCACAACGTCAGGTCGAGGATGTGAACGCCAATGTCTATACACGGGCCGCCGCCGCTGTGCTTCTTCTCGATAAACGTGGGCCTGGTCGGAGCGCCTGATCTGCGAAGCATCCAACTGCGAGCATGGTAGACCTGGCCGAGGCGACCCGCATCTATCTGTGCCTTCATCGCCCGGGCGGCGCCATCGAATCGAAAGTGCTGGGCGGTCATCAGCAGTTTGCCGCTCCGATCGCGGGCCTCGATCATCTGCTCGATCTCGCGTGGCGTCGGAGCCAGGGGTTTCTCGCACAGGACATGCTTCCCGGCACCCAATGCGGCAATCGCGAGGGGAGCGTGGTACATGTTCGGCGTGCAGATGTCAACGATAGCGATATCGGGATCGGCGATCAGGGCATATGGGTCCTGGTACAGCTTGCCGATGCCGAGATCGGCGCCCTTTGCGGCGAGTACATCGGGGTCAACATCCGCGAGCGCCACGACCTCGGTGTGCGGGCTATCGCGCCAGCCAGGGAAGTGCGTGTTCGCGATGCCGCGGACTCCAATGACGCCGACTTTGAGATTGCCAGACAAAGTGTGTCTCCTCCAGTGTGTTGAATGATGCTGCTGTGTCCTATGCCAGGGCCCGATCAACTTTGTTGATCGCTTGAGCCATGAGCTTGGCGTGTTCGGGTGTCATGCGCATATTGAGACCGAATCTGAGCGCTCGACCCAGGATGTCAAGCGTTGCCGGGCACATGTCGCGCGCGTACTCGACGCAGCCGCTGTACGCCGGATGACTCCATGGCGCGGCTTGAGCGTGATGCGACCTCTTGTCCAGAATGGAGTCCCAGTACTTGTAGATGTGTCTGTCGGGAAAACCGTCGTTATGCGCCGTACCACAGGGAAGTCCCTCCGCAGTCAGGGCTTCGGCAAACAGGCTTGGCGACACTCCATCTTTAACGATGATCGCGGCGCTGATGCCGCAATCGCCGCTCGGGTCGTCAACGGCTTGTGTATCGTAGGTCATCGGCGTGTCGAGATGCGCAAGGAACGTTCCCTTGAGCTTCCGGGTGTGCGCCAGGATTCCGTCCAGTTTAGATAGCTGGACCCGCGCAATCGCGCCGAGAAGCTCACTCGGGCGGTAGCATTGTGCGGAGAATGGACGATCCAGCCAGCCTTCGGCAGGGATACTCTCTCGCATCCACATCGGCAAAGCAGGATCGGCCGCGAAACAAGCGCGCTCGTAGACCACTGGATCGTCGGTGAACACAAGTCCGCCCTCGCCGCACGTGATGATCTTGAAGTAGTTCAGGCTCCATGCTCCGGCGGCGCCCAGGGTTCCGACGACCTGCCCCCGATAGCGCCCGCCGATGCACTGGCAGCAGTCCTCGATAACCAGGAGCCCATGCTCGGCTGCGATTTCGCCAATGGCCCCAAGGCGGCATGGGACCCCCTGCATGTGGACCGGGATGATGGCCTTCGTGTAGGAGGTGATCTTGCGCCGAACGTCTGACGGGTCCAGGCCGAGCGAGTCGTCAATCTCGGCAATGACGGGCACCGCCCCTACAGCCACAACAGCGGCGGGCGTGGCGATGTAAGTGTAGGCCGGAACAATGACCTCGTCGCCGGGACCGATGCCAAGTCCGGTCAGGGCGCAAATCAGGGCGCTCGTACCGGAGTTGACCATCAGGGCATGTTGTGTCCCAATCCACGCGGCCGCCTCCCGCTCGAAGGCTCGAACCTCGCTCTCAGGATGGAATCGGAACAGCTTGCCCGATCGCAGCACCGATGCGGCCGCCTCGATCTCCCTTTCGTTGATCAGCGATACGCCCGCTCCGCCTCCGCCGGTTCCGGGGAGCGGTTCGGGTATGGCACGGGGGCCACCGTGCAGGGCGAGCTTATCCATCGTGCAGATCCCTTCTGAAGCAGTATCAGCTATGTGTTCGCCGCGGGCAGGGCAGCTCCTGCCGGTTTTGCGGTGACCGGTATAATGTGCGTCATCCTATGAGCATCGAGAACCCGGTTCGTGGCGAGGCCAGAGGCGAATCCACGAGCGTATCAATACGAGGGATCGGAAAACGCTACGGGCTCCGATGGGTTCTGTATGGATTGGACGCCGCTTTGTCGCATGGGTCGGTACTGGGCATCGCTGGACCCAACGGATCGGGAAAGAGCACCGTCATCAAGATAATCGCGGACCTTGTGCGGCCCGATGCCGGGTCTGTGAGCGTCCTGGTTGGCGGGCGTGAGGTCAGGGAGACTGAGCGTCGCGAACGGGTGGGTCTGGTATCACCGGAGGCCGGATTGTATCCTGCGCTGACGGGCGCCGAGCATGTGGCGTTTTTCGGGCAGCTCCACGGCCCTCGCATGTCGCCTGATGGCGTCAAAGCGGCTCTTGCCCGGGTAGGCCTGGCGCACCGTCGCAACGCGACGGTGGCGACGTACAGCTCGGGCATGCGCCAGCGCCTGAAGTTCGCATGCGCCACGATCCACAGCCCGTCGGTGCTCCTGCTCGATGAGCCCTATATGGCGCTTGACGCCGATGGTGTTCAGATGGTCAAGGGCGTAGTGGCTGAGCAGCGCGCGCGTGGGGTGTGCGTTGTGGCAGGCAACAGCGAGGCAGAACTCGCCCTGGCGGATTATGTGGTCCGCCTTGGCGGCTCGGCGGAGCCTCGCCCTCCCGGAGAGCCTCTCCCGTTAGGGGAGTCTCGCCCTCCCGGAGAGCTTCGCCGTCAGCGGGAACGTTGGCCGCAGGGGATGCGCACGGCGGGATCAGACTGAATGGGAGGCTGCACGGCAGGCATGTGGCGACGGCAGGCGTGGCTTGTCTGTCGAAAAGACTTGCAGACGGAACTGCGTGAGCGGACAGGTCTCAGCGCGTTGCTGCTCTTTGCGGTGACGTCGCTGGTCATCGTCGGATTTGCACTCAGCGGCGGCAGTCTAGACCCCTCGGCCGCAGCAGCCCTGTTGTGGGTGGTCTTGTTTTACGCAGCATTCGCGGGGCTTGGGCACTCATTCGCGGTTGAGGAGGAGAGCGGAACATCCCAGATGCTGCGCCTGGCGGCAAGTCCGGAAGCTGTACTTGCAGGCAAGACCTGCGCAAACTTCATGGTGATTGCGGTCGTATCGGTGATTGCGGTGCCGCTGTTCATTGCCGTCACCGGGCTGACCGTTGTGCAGCCGCTGCGTCTTGCTTCGGTTGTGGTCTCGGGGATTGCCGCGCTCTCCTCGGCAGCAACGATCACCGGAGCGGTTGTAGCGAAAGCACGGGCCAGAGGCGTCATGTTCGGCGCCCTGGGGTTTCCGATTGTGATGCCGTTGCTGATGATGGCCGTTGTTGCCACTCGTCATGCCGTCTCGCCGGTACCGGGTGACTGGTCTTGGATGCGTGACGTCGGCGGGCTCATCTCGTATGCCATGATGTTGTCTGCCGCGTCCGTGCTGATCTTCCCGATCATTTGGGACACCCAGTGAGGTCATTTCCATGCTTGCGAAACTCGCCCGTCTGTTCGTAGGGGGGCTGCTGGCCGCCGCGACATGGGGCACGATGGCCTATGTTCGCCCGGCTCAGGGCTTCCTGTATCCGGATGGAGCGCGAATCATTCTTGTGCATGTGCCGTGTGCGTGGCTTAGCGCTCTTGCTTACGTTGTCGCCGCGTGGAACGCCTTCATGGTGATGCGTTTGGTGCGGGATGAGCACAACCTCAGGTGGCGCCGCGCCGACGCCGCATGTGAAGCCTCGATGGAGCTCGGGCTGCTGTTCTCGATCCTGACGACCGTGACGGGAAGCATCTTCTCGCGGCTTCAATGGGGGGCGTTCTGGAGCTGGGACCCGAGGCAGACGTCAATCGTGGTAATCATGCTGCTGTTCGCCGCGTATGTTGTTCTGAGGAACGCGATCGTGACCCAACCCGCCAGGGCTAGGCTGAGCTCTGCCTATGCCGTCCTGGCGGTCGTGCCCGGACTGTTCCTGATCTGGGTGCTTCCCAGGATCGTAAGCACCCTGCACGGCGACGCCAACGGCGCCGTGATTGGCGGAGGGCTGGACAGCCAGTATCGCACCGTGCTGTACGGCTTGGCCATGCCGGGCTTCGCGGGCCTGTATGTATGGATGATGCGTTCACGCATGCGCTTGGCCGCCATCGTTGAGCGTGCGGAAGCTCGCTTTGCGCCTCAAGATGGGCAGTGATGCCCTGAGGGCGTGAAGCCTGCGCGGAGAAGGGAGACTGCATGCATGTCTGGTCAGATCTGGGTGGTACTGACACCCATCATCGTATGGGTGGGTGTCTTCGCGTATATGGCTGTCATAGATCGTAAGCTCGCCGCGGTTGAAGCGGCTCTCAATCGGGACGATCTGTGAAGCGCGGCCCGGTTATAGCCTTCATCGTGCTGGTTGCCGCTGCCGCATTCACTTTTGTGAGCTTCAGCGGCGCGACGGCACGCCATGTCACCATCCGGCAGGCCAAGGCCATGTCCGGGCAGATGGTGCAGGTCCCGGGACGGATCGAGAAGGACACCGTCAGCTTCGATCTGTCTGGCGAAAACGGGCATCTGAGCTTTGACATATCCGACATCGAGGGGAGCGGTGATCGCCTCAAGGTGGTGTATGCCGGAGCAAAGCCGGAGAACTTCGCAAACGCCACGACCGTCGAGGCCGTTGGCATGTATCGAGACGGCGCGTTCCGGGCGCAGAGACTGCTCGTGAAGTGTCCTTCTCGGTACCAGGCGGTCGAGGAGAATACCTCGACGCAAACGGCAGATCGCAACTGATGGAGCCCGGCCGTATCGCCGTCATTGTCGGCCTGACTTCATCTCTGCTGTCGTTCGCATTCTATCTCGGCGCCCTGCGCAACCGCACCCGAGCCAGATATGTCGCGCGAGGCGCGTACACGCTGGCAGCCGCGGCGGGCGTCTTCTGCTTTGCGTGGTTGATGCACCTCGTGGCTTCGAAGCGCTTCGAGTACCGCTATGTGTTCGATTACACATCGGTTGATCTTGAAGGCGCGTTCCTCTATTCGGCCACCTGGGCAGGACAGGAGGGCAGCTTCGCGCTATGGACCGCCCTGACAGCCCTGATCGGCCTCTATATAGTCTGGAGGGGGCGCGATTGGGAAACGCGCGTTATGCCCGTGTACCTGACCAACATGATCGCTCTGTTTGCGATCATGCATTGGCTGAGCCCGTATGTGGTGATGCCCCCAGAAACGGGTCCCAGACCGGCCGACGTTCCGCCCGGGATGCCCTGGCCGCCGCCGTGGCCCCCTGAGGATGGCAACGGGCTGAACCCATCGCTCCAGAACATCTGGATGGCGGTGCATCCGCCGACCATCTTCGTTGGTTTCGCATCGCTTGCCGTACCGTTTTCGTACGCCATTGCCGGGCTGTTCAGCCGATCCTATAACGACTGGGCGCGGAGAGTCGCCCCATTCGTCATGTTTACCGTGGCGACCCTGGGCGTTGGTCTTTTCATGGGTGGGTACTGGGCGTACGAGACGCAAGGCTGGCACGGCTTCTGGGCATGGGATCCGGTGGAGAATGCGTCGCTGTTCCCGTGGCTTGGTTCCCTGGCGCTGGCCCACGGCCTGGTCGTGCAGCGAGCGCGAGGAGGCATGGCGAGAACCAACGTGTTTCTCGCTGTCGTGTCATGGCTGCTCTTTGTGTACGGCACCTTCCTGACGCGTTCGGGTGTACTGGCGAACTTCTCAGTCCATGCATTTGGGATGCTGGACAACGCAGCGCTGAGGATCCTGGTCGGCTTGATTGCGGTTCAGGGTGTCGGTGCGCTCGGGCTTCTGATCTGGCGCTGGCGGGACATCCGGTCGCGAGAGGTATCGGATGTCACCCTGTCACTTGACGCCGCGCTCTGGTTCGCCGTACTGCTGATGTGTATCGCGGCAGCCGTAGTGTGTCTCGGCACCAGTTGGCCGCTGATCTCGCGCTGGCCGATCTGGCGCTCCATCCCCGGTCTGGCGGGCCTGTACGCCGCCGATGGGGTTCGCCTCGAACCCATCTTCTACAATCGGGTCGGCACCGCGCTGACGATCCCAACGCTGCTGGTCCTCGGAATGACACCGTTCCTGATCTGGGGGCGGACCCGAGGCGAAGATGTGCTTCGGCGTTTGATGCCTCCCTGGCTGCTATCCATTGCGGGCGGCAGCGCAGTGCTCTGGTTCGTGCTGCACGAGGCAGCCTCAGGTTTCGAAGCCTCCACGCCCCGCGTAGTGACGGTTGCGGTCGGGACGCTTGGCATCTTCGCAGCGCTCACGAACGCAGTCCTGGCGATGAAGCTGCTGCGGGCCAAGCGTACATACCTGGGCGCTTGGCTGTCGCATGCCGGCGTCGGCATCCTGCTGCTGGGCACTGTGCTTACGAACGTTTACGAGAAGACTGCGAGCTATGCCGTCATCGAAGGGCGCGGCCCGGTCCGTACGGCCTTTGGGTACTCGATCGAGTACTTGGGCTGGACCCACGAAGGGAAGAGCGAGGAAGAGGTACTGAAGGACTGGCGGCGATTCGATCACGCTGTGCGGCTCCGCGTACGCCCTGATGGGTCACGCGGCTTCAAGCCGTATGAAGCGCGTGTCGCTGTCTTCAAGTATTGGAACGCCGGGGAGGGTGAATGGGCCACCATGACGTGGCCAAGCATCCGGAAGCAGTGGCATCGGGATGTCTATCTGGCGGCAGCCGACGACCCGAAACTGGTCCGCCCGATCGCGACGCTTCGGCCGGGGGAGACGTCCACCATTGGTGTCCCTGGGCTGGGTCCGACCGGTTACGAAGTCCGCTATGACCGCTTCTATCGTTCGGACCACTCCGGGCAGATGGCGGGCGAAATGGGGGCGGAGATGACCCTGCGGACGCCGGATGGGAAGGAAGTCAAGATCCGGCCCGGCCTGGCATTCGACGGAGGCGAGTCGCAGTCAGTCCACATCGCCATACCCGAGCTGGATGGAGCGGTGATCCTGCAGGACGGCATCAATCCGGACACCAAGGAGGTTACTGCGGCTTTCGAGCTTCCGGGCGCTCCTGCATCGTGGGTGGTGCCGATAGCCGCAACCAACAAACCGATGATCAACCTTGTCTGGCTGGGTGTTGTGCTGATCGGACTGGGCGCCCTCGCCGCCATGATACGACGGGCCAAAGAGGTTCAGGAACCGACGGCGGCGGCCTGAGCGGGGATAGGCGGCACGCGAACGCTGCGCGAGGATGACGCGGCCGATCGAAGCGCCGCGCGCGTGAACTGGACAACAGGCCAGAGGTCCTCTGGCGGAGCCGGGTTGGGTGCGTGTTCCCGAATCATCCGCACGAACTCGACGTCCGAACCCTCACCTATCTCTACGCCTTCCAGCTCGGCAGGCTGACCTTCGCGGCACCAGCGCGGCTTGAAGTTCTCGACGAGGAAATCCATCCCTTCACAGTGGATGTTGACCTGCTCGCGCCACACCTTGGCGTCGCCAACAAAGTGGAAGGTCATGGGCACATCATCGCCGATGACTGCCTCGCCCCAGACGCGGATGGGCACTCGCGTAGCGGCGTTGTGGCAGGATGCTCGAACGCGCTGTGGGTACAGCCCGGTGACCCAGAAGACCATGTCGAGCTGATGTCCGCCGGCGTCGTAGAAGAACCCGCCCGGGCATATGGCCGGATCGTGACGCCAAGTGCCCAGATTCGGCGTGATCCAGTCCTCCGAGTTGTAGACCGTCACCGCCTTGACCGCGCCCCATCTGCCTGAGCGGATTTCCCGTCTCATGGCTCGATGTGCGCCGTCGTATCTGCGCTGATACGTCATGGCAACGATCCGCCCGGCCCCATCGCGGGTCCGGATCACACGCCCCAGATCTCGCGCTGATGCCGTGAGGGGCTTCTCGCAGAGCACGTGAAATCCAGCCTCCAGGCAGTCCACGACTTGCTGCACATGGTACAGATCGGGGCTGGCGATACAGACAGCATCAAGAGGGAGGCCGAGCAGGCGTCTGTAATCTTGGTCAACAACGAGCGGCGGCTCCGGCAGCATCCGTGCCGCATCGTTTAGGGCACTTGGTGACGGCTCCGCAAGAGCCGCCACCCGAACGCCGGGGATGTTCAGCAATCGTCGAATGTGGCGCTTGCCGTAGTCGCCGCAACCCACGATGCCGATCTGAAGCGCTGCGCCCATCGCGGGTGTGAGCACCGGTTCAGGCGGACGCTTCGAGACCATGGAAAGCGCTTCTAGAAGCGTTCGGAGACCGACTTGGCCTGCATGAAAAGCTGAAGGTAGTCTGATCCGCCGGCCTTGCTGTCGGTGCCGCTCATGTTGAAGCCGCCGAAGGGCTGGATGCCGACCAGTGCGCCCGTGCACTTGCGGTTCAGGTAGAGATTGCCGACATGGAACTCCGACCGGGCTTGCTCCAGACGCTGTCGGTCGCGCGAGTACACCGCACCCGTAAGGCCGTACTCGGTGCCGTTGGCGATGTCGAGCGCTTCGGCATAGCTCCTGGCAGGTATGACGGAAAGCACCGGCCCGAATATCTCCTCCTGCGCGATGCGAGCGTTCGGAGCTGCGTCCGCGAAGATCGTCGGCACGACATAGTGGCCCTCGGGCGGCGGGGGTGCACTCCCAAGTACCATGCGTCCCTCGCTGCGCCCGATCTCGATGTAGCGCTCAATCTTGCGCTTTGAGGATTCGTCAATAACCGCACCCAGATTCGTTGCCTGTTCAGCGGGGTCACCCACCTTCAGCGCAGCGGCGCGAGCGATGACGCGATCCAGCAGCTCTTCGTAGATCGGTTGGGTGGCGATCAGGCGCGAACAGGCAGAGCACTTTTGTCCCTGAAACCCGAACGCCGATGCGATGATGCCGTCGGTGGCCAGGTCGAGGTCGGCCGTCTCGTCAACAATGATCGCGTCCTTGCCGCCCATTTCGAGTATGGTTCGCTTCAGCCAACGCTGACCGGGATGCACCGCCGCAGCACGCTCATGGATGCGGACGCCGACCTCTCGCGATCCTGTGAACGCAACGAAGCGTGTACGGGGATCGTCAACGAGGACGTCGCCGATCTCAGCTCCGGGGCCGGGAAGGTAGTTCAGCACTCCCGCCGGCATCGAGGCCTCCTGGAGGGTCTGGATGAACAGCGCGGCAGCCACCGGCGCCTGGGATGCGGGCTTCACGATCACCGCATTGCCCGTCACCGCCGCCGCAGCCGTCATGCCGCCCATGATGGCTAGCGGGAAGTTCCAGGGCGAGATCACTGCACCGACACCAAGCGGGAGGTAGGTGACCTGGTTCTCCTCGCCCGGGTACGGACTGGTACAGTGGTCGCCCTTCAGTCGCATCATCTCGCGGGCGTAGAACTCCAGGAAGTCAATAAGCTCGGCCGTGTCCGCCCAGGCCTCAATCCAGGACTTGCTCACTTCGTATACCAGCAAGGCCGAGAACTCGTAGGCGCGTCGTCGGAGGATCGCCG
This sequence comes from Chthonomonas calidirosea, assembly GCA_020722705.1. Lineage (GTDB taxonomy): Bacteria > Armatimonadota > Chthonomonadetes > Chthonomonadales > CAJBBX01 > JAAYVH01. Next base: position 19,016 of record DYKI01000003.1, read on the forward strand.
CCGCTTTCAGCAGCACCCGCGCGCGTTCATCCGGGTCCGTTCTCCGCCATGCCAACGATGCCTTCTCGGCGGACTCAATCGCCAGCGAGGCGTGATCGGCGTTCGCCGCCGACACGCGCCCAACCACGACGGACGGATGCGCAGGGTTGCGGCTCTCGATCCAGCGTCCGGTTGTCACCGGATCGCCGCCGATGACGAGCGGCCAATCGCGACCGAGTTCGCCACGGACCTTGTCGAGGGCAGACTGCATGGCCGCGCAGTATTGTGGGCTGGAGAAGTCGAGCAGGGGTTCGTTGCGAAACGATGTGAGCATGATCGTGGAATCCTTTCGCGCTGATTATAGCACAGCAGGAATACGCTCCTTCGAGCAGGAATACAGCCACGTGCGACACCGTAGTGAAGAGCTCATTCTTGCGCTTGACATAGGTACGACCGGCATGAAGGCGGTCGTTTATTCCACTACGGGCGCGCTCGTCGCCAACGCGAGCAGAGGCTGCTCCACCGATCGTCCGTCGCCCGGCGCCACTGAGCAGAATCCGGCCTCATGGTGGCGGGCCGCCGTCGCATGCTGCCGTTCATTGGGGAAGGTGGTGCCCGGTCTCGACCGGAGGGTCGCAGTGATCGGGCTGTCAGGCATGATGAACGGGTGCGTGCTTGTGGACGAACGGGGGCGGACCGTGAGGCCGGGCGTCATCCACGCCGATACGAGGTGCGAGCCCATATGCCATGAGTTGGCGGCCAGGCTGGACCCTTCGCTGGTCTATCGGCGCACCGGGTGCCATCTGGCCCCCTACTTCTCGCTCGGGAAACTGGCATGGCTCCACCGACACGAGCGGGACACGGTAGGACGTGCGCGCTGGTTCATTCAGGCCAAGGACTACCTGGCCGGTCGCCTGACGGGCGTCTGGGGCGTGACAGACCCGAGTGACGCCTCATTGACGTCTCTGTATGATGTGCGCGCCGGCGAATGGGCCTGCGACCTTGCCGAAGAGGCAGGCATTGATTCCCGCCTGTTGCCGGAAATCCGCCCGTCGTGCATGTCCCTCGGGGGCCTCACGCGAGAAGCCGCACGGTCCACGGGCCTTCTCGAAGGCACACCCGTTGTGCTCGGCGGAGGTGATGGCGCCTGCGCCACGCTGGGATCCGGTTCGCACCGCCCCGGACACGCCTACCATTACCTTGGCGGCACATCCTGGATAGCGGTCATTGCCGATCGGTATGAGCCTGATCCCGAGGCGCGAACGTCGCATTTGCTCGGGTTGGCGCCGGAAGAGCATGTCAACTACGGAACAGTGCAGAGTGCAGGCACATCCGTCGAGTGGTTCCTTGCGCAGATCGGGTTCGGGACGCGGGTGAGCGCCCGCAGGCGCATAGCGGCTCTCCAGCCCCTTGCTGCTGCATCGCCTCCGGGCGCCAATGGGCTGCTGTTCCTTCCGTACCTCGATGGTGAGCGTGCTCCGATATGGGATGCATCGGCTCGCGGCGCCTTCATCGGGCTGACGGGCGGGCACACGAGAGCCGATCTGGCCAGGGCGGTTCTGGAGGGTGTCGCCCATGCCTTGCGGCATGTTCTGAGCGCCTTCGAGACGCGGGGCATTGCGCCTGAGGTGATCCGCGTACTTGGCGGAGGCATGAACTCGCGGCTATGGAGGACGATCTTCAGCGGAATCTACGGTCGGCCTTTGCACGTCCTGGAACGCCCCGAGTCGTGCACTGCCTGCGGGGCCGCGATGGCGGCTGCATGTGCTGTGGGAATCTGTCAGGATGCAGGAGAGGCGGTGAGCCGCTTCGTTCGCATTGCAGACGTCGAGTACCCTGATCCTGCAACACGTGACGTCTATGATGATGCTCAGCTCAGGTTTCGGGCGCTGTATCCGGCGCTGAAGTCAACTTTCCACTGGCCGAGCAGGGGGTTCGCCACAGGGTTCAGCGGGGTCCCGAGCGACTCGTCGTGATTGGAGAGGCAGCGTAACCTGATGCAGCGGCACGGTTACCTCAACCTCACTGTCCTCGAGCGCAACGGTCACTTCACCTCGGATCACTGACGTCGCAGAAACCCGTCCGGGTCCTTTCGGTGTGGTCACGTGACTTCCGACGCACGGAAACAGGTCGCGGGCTTCGAGATAGACCTCGTGCTCGTAGCGCAGACAGCACATCAGCTTGCCGCAGGCCCCGGAAAACTTCGCCGGATTCAGGAACAGGCTCTGGTCCTTGGCCATGCGCATGGAGATCGGAGCGAAATCCGTCAAGAACGCGCGGCAGCAGAGCTCACGTCCGCATGTGCCGCACCCCCCTATCAACCGCGCCTGGTCGCGCGCTCCGACCTGGTAGAGCTGGACCCGGCATCTGAGCAGGCCTACCAGATCGCGGACAAGCTCACGAAAGTCAATGCGGCTCTCGGCAGCGAAACAAATGACCACCTGTGAACCATCGAACGAGAACTCCGCCGATAGTATCTTCATGGGCAAGCCGTGATGACGAACGCGTTGGATCGCGGTTCGCAACGCGGTTTCAGCACGTTCGGCGTTCCGCTCGATCTGAGCTTCGTCGTCCTCGGTCGCCACTCTCAGGATGGGCTTCAGGGATGACGACGGAGATACATCAGCCAGGGGGAACCGCGCGGTTCGTACCACACCAAGTTCCAGGCCTTTGGCCGTTTCCACAATGACGCGATCGCCCACATGAAGCTCAAGGTCCGAAGCATCGAACCAGTACTGACGCCCAAGAGGGCGGAACGATACGCCTACCGCATCAGCCATGTGCCGACGCTCCGACGCGGCATCGCTCGGCGAGAATGATGGCACGCAGCTCGTCAACCGCTACGCAGAGATGATCGTTCACCACCACAAAGTCATACTCGTGTGCGGACGCGATCTCGCGTTCAGCCTCGCCGACCCGCTTCGCAATATCGGCTGCGGACTCGGTGCCGCGCGACATCAGACGTGATTCGAGAGCCTCCAGCGAAAGCGGCATGACGAAGACCAATCTCGCATCCGGGATCCGACGTCGCACTTCACGGGCGCCATGGGTCTCGATCTTCAGGATAACGTCAATGCCGGCCTTGAGGATGTCGGCAATCGGGGCCAGGGGAGTGCCGTACCTGTGACCGACGAACGTGGCCGTTTCCAGGAACCACCCGGATGCCTCGCGCTTGGTGAACTCGTCGGGCGTGAGAAAGTGGTAGTCCACGCCATCAGTCTCCCCGCGGCGTTGAGGCCGCGTCGTGGCGGTTACCAGCCGCTGGATGCCGGGCAGTCCGGCAGGTGCGCCGATCAGTTCGCGGATCACCGCGTCCTTGCCGACGCCGCTCGGGCCGGACACGACAAAGACCCTACCTTGACGACTGGTGATTCCGGTAATGGCGTGAAGATCGGCTCTGTGCATGGCCTGAGATTACCTGAAGGCTTGGCGTCGAGTCACGGGGCAGAATGCGGCGCAATCCGCGCAGAGATCGGTGAAACCATCATGACGGCCGTGCGTAGTGGGAATATCGCCGGCACTGGAGAAGCAGATGCCGCGCTTGGTGACCGTACGTAAGGATAGCACGGAGGTGGTCCGATGGGTGACGAGCATGTAGTCCGAATCCTGAAAATGGTTGAGGACGGCAAGATATCCGCCAAGGAGGCCGAGACTCTCATCGCCGCCTTAAGAGCGGGCGCACCGGATGCTGCGAGACCGACAACGGAGAAACCCAGATCGGAACAGAGTCAGTCCCGCCAGAGCGAGACAGCCGAGAAGTCATTCGAGTTCAGGTGGGGCCAGCGGCGGAGCATGCCCGTTGACCTCGGAGCCATTGGCAAGCAGATTTCCGCTGCGGTCCGCCAGATTGACCCGGACAAAATCCTTAAGGATGCCGCACTGGGCGGCAAGCGGCTTCAGGAGAAAATCCGGGTGTGGGCTCGCGCCTTCCAGGATGATGATGCCAGTCGGCCCGTCAACCCGCTCGGTCTGCCTATGGCCCGCCGAACGGAGACCGTCCCGATCGAGCTAATGCCGGACGCCTTCCTGGAGATCACCAACCCTGCCGGATCCGTGACGGTGCTCGGAGGGGCGGAAACTGCCTCGGTTGAAGTGACGCGCGAGGCTTGGGCCGCGACGGAGCTTGAGGCGGAGGCGCGGCTCGGCGACCTCACGTTCGGTGTGACCGGTCCGGAAACCGCAACTGAGGATCAGTCTGGGGCGGAAAGCCCGACGAAAGTCACGGTGAACGTCTCGACGCCTCCGGATTGGAGCGACGGAGTGGTGGACCTTGTCGTGCGCGTTCCATCGTCCATCCATGCCACGGTATCAACGACGTTCGGCGATGCACGCATCGAGAACGTCTCGGGACGCCTGGACATCAGCACTCGCGGGGGCAAGCTTTCGGGAGGCAATCTCGCAGGTCCCGTCCGCGCCGAGACCGTGTCGGGCGACATTCAGATGAGCGACGTGAGCGAAGGACTGGTTGCGGTCAGCAAGAGCGGCGACATCGAGGTAGAGCGCATGGGCCAGGGTGGCGAAGTCACCACAGTGAGCGGCGCAATACGGCTCATCGGTGTCGAAGGCCCGGCGGCGCAGGCTCACACGGTATCCGGTGATGTGACGATCGAGCATGCTGGGGTGCAGGCGCCGGTGGACCTGAGCGCCGAGACTGTGTCGGGGGACCTCACGGTGGTCCATTCGGTCGGCTCACTCAGGATCAAGACGGTCAGCGGAGATGCCTCTGCCGAGCGGTTGAACGTGACCAGGATCGAATGCCATACCGTGTCGGGCGACCTCACTGTGTCCATGGACAGCGTCTTTACCGGCACAATGGAGGCCGGCTCTGTGTCAGGTGACGTGCAAATCTGCATCCCCGATGGCAGCAGCTTCCGGTTTGATCTTGCCACTCGGTCTGGAAGCCTGTCGTGTGATCATCCTGCCGCTGATACGGAGCAGAGCCAGAAAGCGCTTCGCGGGACGGTGGCCGGCGGCACAGGCGTCGTGTCGGTTCAGACGCTTTCCGGCGACATTGGGATCACGCGGTATCCGTAGAACTATGGACGGACCTCGGGGGCCATTGGCCGCGCCGGCTCTGCGTGGGCTCGGCATCCCGGAGTCTGGAGCCGCAACGAGACGGCAGCCGGGGCATGCGGACCGATCCTCATGGTCACGCTTCCGTCTCGGCCAATGCGAAGAGGGCGTCTGTCTTCGCCTGCCAGGTTGGTGGAGGCTGCGGCCTGAACTGACCTGTCTGGGACCCTCAGGGTGACGTTGGCTATGTCGGGCTTCAGATTCAGCAACTGCAGGACTGCCTCATCGCTGTGCGGCTCGACAGCCGTCACTTCCGCCCCAGACACAACAAACCCGGAGGCAACCGGCGGGCTTCCCGATGGGGCCTGTGTCACGATCGGGCCGTTGTCCAGGATGCCGGCCGGCGTTCTCATTCGATTCGGGCTCAACTGCGCGGCGTCGGGATCACACATGTCTGAGGCGGCCTCATTGCCCATTCGCCACGCCAGAACGGCGTCGAAGGGCCGGTCGGACGTCCGGATGGTGAAGCCAAATGTCATCGGACCGTCCTGGTTGGCTCGATAGTTGGTATCCCAGTAGTTGTTGAGCACGTAAGCATAGACTGTTGAGCTGGGCTCGAGCGTCTTCCTCCACTGGCCTCGGAACAGGTCCCCGATGGTGACAAGGGGAGTGTGGGGCATCAGGACCATCGCGCTCCGGTCGCGATCGCTGACAGCGACGAACGTTGAACATGCGTACCACTCCCGGCACGCGCCTGGAAGCTGACCACGTTCAGCTTCGATGATGCCCATGGGCACGTCAAGGTAGGTGCGAGCCTGAGACTTCTCCAACGCCAGCGGGAAAGCGAAGTAAGCCGCCTCCTTTGTCGTCGTGGAACGATGGTGGACGATGTTCCTGAACTCGATCTGGCCGTCAGCATGTGCGATGACATAGCTGTCCACCGCCGGCAGACCGGCCCCGGTCCTCCGAAGATGGAGCACGGCCCTGACCGGCCCGTTCTCGACCAACGCGATCTCCGAGTGTGTATGGGTTCGCACGTCAACCGCAGGAGGGCCGCCATGTTGGTTGATCAGAGCGGATCCCTCTCCTCCGGCTGCGTACAGGAACTGGTTCAGACAATGCCCGTTATCTGCTCGGACCCATTCCCGTTCCGTAGCGGCTTCCTTGAGACTCGTCACGGCGCCCGTGGCGGTGTCCAGGCGCAGTCGCCAGTGAGGCGACATCCACTCGTAGGGAGAGGACCCCTGCGTCAGGAGCGGAGGGCCCGACGTAGACGATAAAGTAACACGGCAGTCCCGGTATCCGAAGGGCGGGACGCGCTCCGCGATGAAGACAAGACGCCGGCCGCCGTGGCTCTCCGTCTGGCTCGGCAGTGGTTGGCCGGACTGCGCTTCTTCGGCTCCGGTCGGGCCGGTCTCGCCGGCCACAGGCAGCGTGACTTCGATGTTCCGCTCCCACGCAAGCGGATTCCACACACGCACAACTGCTCCGATCCGCGCCACTGCGGGCGCTCCGAGCCGATGGACTGCGGCCTGCGACCGGGTTCGCGCCTCATCGGCGAACGCCTTCTTTCGCCTCCACTGCGAGAGGGTCTGCTCGGAATACGGTGCGGAAACGCTGCACCATGCACCCCAGGTGTGCTCGTCATAGAACATCACCGACTGCCACGCTTTGTCGAGATCGGCAATCAGGGGAGCGGAGTGGCGAGTGGCGAGAGGCGAGTTGCCGGCAGCGTGCAACGTCAGCAAGCGTTGGGCGGAACTGAGGCGTGCGCGTGCGTGTCGCGTGATCGCAGTCTCATGGGCGGATGACGCCGCACCGTCCTCCCAGTACGCTCCCAGGTCGCCGGAGAATACGGGGAGGCGGCTGCCGGACTCGCGTTCAACATGCCGGAAGAAGTCGGCGGCGGATGCCAGAACGATCCTCGGGTAGGCGTAGCGACGGTTCCATTCACGTGCAATGCGCGCGTAGGCGGGTGCCATCGCAACGTTGTCACTGAAAGCGCCATACGCGATGGCAGCAGTGCCCGGATATTCGGGGCGATCCATTCCCCGCAGCCAGGCAGGGAGAGTTCGCTCCATATCCGCAACGCTTGAAGTGAGCCCGATGCTGCCCATCTGAGCATACCCATGGGTCAAGATGGCGAGCACTCGCGATCCGTCAGGACCTTCCCACCAGAAGGGGCACTGGCGCATCCTCGCATCGGCATAGCGAAACAATGGACCTCGGTACTCGTTGACGGCATCGGTGAAGTACCGATAGCCGCTGTGCTTCAACAGTGTCGGCAAGGTGCCAACCGCGCTGGGTACATCATTCAGCGCCGCGGTTCGGGCGGCATCATGTCGCAGTGCCCGGAATGCCGTCGCCCTTCGCACGACACGCACCAACTCCTCGGAGGAGCAGAGGCCGGTCAGCATGTTCAGGTACAGGCCATGTACGCCAATGCCCCCGGACTTCACCGCAGCATCGAGCTCGGTCCTGAGCTCCGGCCTCCACTGTTCGATCAGATCGGCGTGAAGAGCCACTTCGAGATTCCAGCGGAAGCCTGGGATCCGCTTGAGCGCCTCAAGGGCTCCCACAGTGTTCATCAGGTGTCGTTCGACAGCGTTCTCCTGTATGTCGGTGTAACCGATGTCCGTGTGAGATGTCGGCACGGCGTAGACTGTCCAGCGGCGATGCGGCATAAGTTGAACCTTCGCTCGCACGGTTGATGGTCCCGTCGTCACCGCAACCTCCGAATCGCCCGCGTGGCGCACAGGTTCGACTTCAATGTGCACCAGGTTCGGTCCGGGAAAGAGCGTTACCGTCCTTCGCGTTGGTGAGCCGCCGCCGATGGAGATGACGGCCTGGCCTTCGACGCCGCCATTGTGGGCGAAGACCTGGACAATCTGCCGGAGACCGCGGGGCGTCCTTCGGTAGAGCATGGTGCACGACGCCGAGAGGTCATCCACATGCGGGTGCATCGGTTCCGACAGGCCTGCGTCAAGGCCGATGTAGTCGTACAGCATCCAACTGCCGGATGTCACTTCAAGCTCAACTTTGTTGAGGCCTCTGCGCAGGAAGGATGCAGGAAACGGAATCGAGAGTTCATGAGGCTTGCCTTGCCTCGGATCGGTGAGGGAGCCATCCGGACCGCCGGGCGGCAACGAGTACCGGTAAGGTCTTCGACCGTTGACAGCGACTGAAAGCAGAGGTGGGAGCACGTTGTGGGTGTTGACGAGCCCGATTCTCAGACGGCAGACGCCGGATGCGGCATCCTCCATGCTGAATGTGAGCTCCAGACGATGCGGCCTGCTGCCTGCCCAGGCGTCGGCGGGTCCGGGGTGAATGAACGGCCAACGTCCGGATGCGTCCGAATCCCGAGCATCAACAGAGACACGCCCGCCGAACAGCGACGCATAGGCCGGATGGTTCCCGGCGATGGCGAACTCGCGGTAGTCATTGTCCTTGACGCCCAGACGCCACACCTCATCGGCCGCAGCGGCATCGGACATGTGCGTACCCACCGTCAGCGCCAGGGCACAGACAACCGACCCAAGATATGGTTTCAGGGGAGCCTCCGATCTGGAATCTGAATCATGGGTGGGACGGCCAGGCGTGTTCTGTCGGCTTCGCCGATACCTGGACCCTGTGCGTTCGGATAGAACCTGTAGGATACAACCTGCATGCGCGCATCTCGGCTTACGAACCCGACGCCTCCCCACTCCGAGGCGTCCCAGTACGCGAGTGAGGCCGAGGGTGCGAGCGTGACGCAGGAGTGCGACCATCCGTTACCGCGAACCTCATACCACACAACCGGGCCGCCGCCCGTCATGCCCTCGGCTTCGCCACGTCCGTCTATGGCGGCTGAGCGTCCCGCTGAGTCTCGTATTTGTCCGGACGCCATGTAGAACGCCCTGCACAGGATGCCGACGACGGGCTCCATCAGCGTGCGAACGTCGAAGCGATCATCGTAGAAGGTGTACTCCTTGACGTACCGGATGTCCTTCGTGAGCTGCTTCCGGACCTGGACGATGGTTCGGACGGGGCCATCCGACAGGATTCCGGTGGTGCATGACATGCCGGCCTCGTCCGTCCAGCCGGTCTCCGCCGACGAGGCAAGTATCTTCGAGATCGCCGGTATCGCTTTGTGTTGCCGGGCGATGACGGCCAGGTTCCTGAGAACTCCCTCATGCAAATCTGCCGAATACGTAACCGCGCGGACGTTGTGGCCGTCGGGAGTCACGCGCGCGGACACGTGGGGCAGCAGTCCGAGTCGGCTGCCGCGTGGTGCGTTCCATACCACGGAGAAGCTCCGTCTGCTGTGGGCGGGGAACGCACCTTGCGGAACGAAGCACAGCACGCGCTCGTTCTGGAGAACGTCCACCTGGCTGGGGCATGGACGCATCACACCGGCCACATCCTCGAAGACACGCACGGAGGCAGGATCCGCGTTGTCCCAAGGCATCGGAGTGACGATTGGTTGGGCCGTCCGGTCAATGTTGCCTGCTTCGACGACGACGGTGGCCGACTTCGCCCAGGTTCGTGGGAGCTTACGCACATACACCGGAAGTGACAGCTCATTGTCGGCCAGGCACAGGTCCTGCTCGGATGACTGCACACGGAAGATCAGCCGCCTACGACCATCAAGCCGACTGGTTGGGATGCGCAGCCGGACCATGGTTGTTCCACGCGGGGCAATGGCGATCATGCGTGAAGTCACAAGTCGTCCAGGTCCTGCACGATCGCAGAACACCATGACCGTGCATCTGGCCGGCGTCCGGCGGCCTCGGTTTGCGATGGACAGGACAGCCTCCGCGGGTTGCCCATGGCCGACGTCAGTCGCAGTGAGGTGTGACTCAGCGCTTATCCTCAGGTCCGGTGCCGCTGCAGCGTGACCATACAGCACCTCGTATGTGCCGGGCGAGATCATCCGATGACCTCCGCGAGCGATCCGCCCGACCTGCGCCTGCCGCCCGCCGCCCGGTTGGACGGGGTAGATGAGCGCCTCGGATGGCCGGCCGTCAATGGGCATATCAGCCCACTCAAGGCGTACACCTCGCGATCCGGACACACGCAACCCGATGCAGCCGGCCCCGCAGACCCATGCCGCCACCGTGCGTCCCGCCTGCTCCCGGTATGTCCAGTCGGACCCGCGGCAAATCGTGACAGTCTGCCCTGCAATGATGGCCCGCGTCATTCGCAGCGTCGGGCCGCGAACCGCAAACCCGTTCTGCGGCAAGGAGACGGTTTCATTGGGAAGCCGGAGTGCCTGTGTGGCATGTCCGAAGTTGACGAAGCATGTGGTGCCGTCGGCAAAGCGCGTTCGCTGAAGCGACCGATCGGATGTCAGGAAGCGGTGTTCGGTCATCTCCAGGTGGGCAACCGACCTGTGTACGGCGGTGGCGATGGTCGCCGTACGCAGGAAAGCGGATCGGTTACGATTCCAGGAGCCGTCGGCGTTGGCCCAGAGCATCGGCATCGTTCCGTAAAGGACATTGAACGCGTCCTTCTTGTCGGTCAGGTCGGGTGCCGCTTCGAGCAGGAAGTCATTCGAGTCACCCCAGTACCACGTGCTCGCCACGCAGTCATGGAACACAAGCTGCCACAATGGGACGCGGTAGGCGTGGCCAATCCCCCAGCGTTCATAGTTGTCCCATGTGTCTGTCTTGTACGGTCCATCGAAGGTTTCGGACCTGCTCTTTGGGCGAATCAGGTGGCCCGCAGGCCAGGCGAACTGATAGCTGCTGAGCATGCCCTCAACATAACTGAGGTAGGGAACGGCCCACCAGATGCCGTGTTCGCCTCCGGCTGCCAGGCCAAGGCGAGTCACGGCGCTGAGAAGGCGCTCGCCGCATTGCCGCTTGCCCGTGCGCGACAGCGGGTGCTTGGGATCGAAGCACTCGTAGAGCCCCTCAGCGGTCGTGACGTCAATGAAGCGACCCAGGAATGGGAGTTCCTTCAGCCGGTCGCTGATGACGCGACGGGCCGTGCTCTCCCAGAGTGCCGGGCACCGCTTCATGTACTGCGTCTTCTTGTCGTATGTCAGCCAGGCTTTCATCCGGCTCTGGTCCCGGTTCATTACGGCGGCGTCCGGGAGGTTATCGTGGCTGCTGTCCGGGGGCTTGCCGGCCTCTACAGGCAGGATGTCGGTATAGTTGTCGTATTCAGATGAGAGGTAGCCAAGCGCGTTGATTGCGCGCATCTGACCCGCGCTGCACGCTCCGTGGATGAGCATCCTGCGCACGCCCTGTGCGTGCGCCTCCTGAGCGAATGACAGCGACGCGTCGCCCCACACGTCAACGGCCCCGTAAAGGCGTTTCACGTTGGGATTCCTGCGCGCCTTGTCTGCGAGACGCACAAGGATCCCGTGCTTCCGTGCATAGCTTCGATACGCCTTGGCCATGGCCACGTAGCCGCCAGTTTCAATGAACCGATATTGGACGCGGCGAGGATAGGCGAACCGGCCCTGAGAAGGCAGCCAGCCGATGCGCGGTGCACGGACGTCAGAGCCTGAGATATGCGCCGGCTGCATATCAACGCAAGCGTCATCGCTGGTCTCGATGATGGCGATATAGCCGGAACCATTGAGGCCATCGGCAACACCAAACCAGGGCATGTCGAGCCGGTCTGCCGCAAGCCAGGGTTTGGGGAACGGCGTAAGGTTCAACGGGTACAGGTGACCGTCACAGTAGTCGGCTGCCGCGAGGTAGGCAGCAGGAGTCAGGGGCAGGAAAGAGTCGATGCCGAAGATGTTGGTGAACGGTGCGTCGCGATCTGCCCGATCGGTCTCGACGGAAAGGTCAGGACTTGTGGGGCTAAGCGTCACGGTGGTGATGACCGTCTGGCTGCCCGCTGTAGTCGTGAACCGTACGCCGTTGGGGACACGGGTGATTTCTCGAAACGGGTTTCGGTCGGGGCGTCCGGCAGGCGGAGGCTGCAACCACGACTTGCGGCACCGCCGGTCGTATACGCTGATGGACGCGGTCTCCGGTTCGATCTTGACGCGCAAGGCCCGGTTCTCGATCACTGTGGGCGAGCCGAGGGCGCGCATGGGCCACAGGCAGCAGGCAAGCGGCACCAAACTGTGTGTGAGGACACGGCCGGCGCTGACGGACGCACTATACGGGGGCATTTGCTTCCTCGCTTGGCGATCGGGCGCCGTCGTCAGGTGAAGACGCTTCGCGCTCACCTGCAGAGCGGCTTCCTCGGACGGGCGGCATTGCGAAAGCAGCAACGACACCGGTTGCGGACACGCCCGCCGCCGCTGCGAACACAGCATGGTAGCCAAGCGCCGCTGCAATGAGACCGCCGATGGGCCCATACATGGCAGAAGGCGTCTGGCATACGCTGGCGACCCCGACCGCGAGCGGGCGCTCCGACTCGTTGGCTGCCTCCAACAACGCTGTTGACATCACCATCCATACTCCGTCCATCACGGCCCCGAGGAGAGCGAACACGCCGAACATCAACCATGGTTCGCCGGTCAACGACAGCAGTGCGACGATTGGTGTGCACGCGATCGTCAGGGCTATTCCCCGAACGCCGACCGTCGTGCCGAACCGATCGGAAAACCAGCCCCAGAGCGGCCCCGCCGCGATGCGCCCGATACTCTGGGCAACGGTATACAGCCCCACCATGCGCAACGAAACCCCCAGCTCACGCTGGGCGAAGAGGACGTAGAACGGTGCGGCGATCCCGGCGCCGTCGAGCAGTATCCTGGTCACGATAAGCATACGGAGCCTGGGGGAGCCTCGCAGCATCGGAACGGCCAGCCTGACGTACTGCGTGAATGTGGGCCGCTGCTCCTCGCCGCCGGCGGTGCCCGGTGGCTCGACAATCATACTCAGTCCCAGTTCGGATCCCATGGCGCCAACGAACCAGAAGCTGCCCAGAATGGCGAAGTTCAGAGGATACGGCCAGGCGGGTGAGTTGAGCACCGACGCTGCAACAAGCCCGGCGCCCGCCGCACACAGGCCGGCGCTTAGTTGCATCGCCCCGAAGAAGCGGCCCCGGACGCGCACAGGAATAGCCTTGGCCACGATATCGAACCAGGAAACTGCGCAAGCGCCGTCCATCAGCCAGAACAGCGCCGTTACCGATATGACCCACGCGAGCGCCAGACTCGGGCGGGAGTCGGCCACGAGCACGACCAACGGGATGGTGAACAGGCCAACGCGCGCTATGGCGCAGGTCGTCAGCATGAACCCCTTGTGAAGCGCACGCCCGTGGATGTAGTGCGCCGCAATCAGAGCGGGCAAGGTGTACCCCAGCACCTGGACCAAGCGGGTCATGCCTATCAGGGCATCCGAGGCTCCGAGCTTGCGCAAGAGAACCGGGTAGACGGTTGAGCTGTCGAAGAAAGCAAAGCCGCACATGAACGACGCGGCCTCGGCCACGAGCAGGGCGGCGTTGCGACGGAAATGCCTGGCGGCGATGTCCTGACCCACGGCCGGGCTGCCGGGGCTCGGCGTCAGGTTCACGTCTAAGAACTGGTTGATGGTGCGTTGCGGGCCTTGCGCATCTCCTCGAGAAGGGGCACGATCCGGTCGTAGACGATGATCGTCTCACGAATCCACAGGTTAAAGAACTGGGCGTCGGTGCCGTCGGCGGTTCGGAAGTCGCGGCGAGCCATGGCGACGATTTCTCTGATTTGTCGCTCGGTCAGCACCGCACGTATGCCGTCGGACACCAACTTCAGGTTCTTGTCTTGTTCGACCTTGCGGCGATCGGCGAAGTCCTTCTGCAACTGCTTGATGCGGTCGTCGAGCTCCTGCGGGATACTGCCGCCGGAGAGCAGTTTGCGGCGCGTGTCGGCAATCTGGTTGGCGACAGCCTTGAGCGGTTCGACGGCAAGCTCGATGATGCGGCGGTTGTACGCCTTTTGGCGTTCCTTGATCAGCGGGATGATCTTATCGAGTTGTCCAGCCGTCAGGTTCAGGGGGTTCAGCAGCCGAAGCTTATCGAGGTCATCTATGTGGGCGAAAATGGCTTCGGTCTCGCGAGGCATAACCGGGTCGTCCTGGGCTGTGGCCGGTCGCGCGCCGTATGCGATCAGGACTGTGGAGACGAGGACGAATAGTGTTCGGACCATGGTGACCTCCAGTGCGCCGAACCAGGGCCGCGGCGATCGCGACCTCCACCTTTGGCCGACGCGCGTATAGGTTACCCAATCGGGCGCTCATTGGAAGGTTCATCACGGCATCACGGAGAAACACCGATCGGAGCTGCCCGGCCGCGAGCGAAGGGGGCCTGCTCCGGGAGATAAGATGATCCTTTCATTTGCGCTCCTGTGCGTGTCCATGGCATCGGCCATGGCGCCCGAGTCCGTGCTTCTGCATGACTTCCGTGACACCTCGGCGTGGCGGCTGCACCAGGATGGTGGACGAGGAGTGGCAACCGTCCGCGATTCGAGCGGCATGCGCATAACGTACACGGATGCGCCTCCGCACTGGGGCAATCTCGTGGCGGCATGCAAGGTTCCGCGTCGTGCGGTAGGTCTGGCCGTTCGCCTTACCAAGCATCACGCATCACCGCGCGCTGCCATGCATATCTGGCTGCTTGAGCCTGACGGTGATGCGTGGCTGCTGGAAGTTCGATCGGGCAGCGACGGATTCGGGAGATGGAAGGCCGGGCGCCAATCGCTGGTGATGCCCATCGGAGCGTTTCAGTTTCAATCCCGTGGGCCGGGAACCCGGAACATGCCGTCCTGCGACCGTATCCTGATCGGGTGTAACTACGGGGATCTCGATGTCACCATGGAAAGGATGGAGTGGATCATGGCACAGGAACTACAGCGCGATCTGCCCGATCCTGAGCCGGTGAAGATCGTTCAAGGCAGGCTCGGCTCGGTCGGCATCCTCAGGATGACGGGCGCACTCCCGCTGGGGGGCTTGCCGACCCATCAGCCGGAGCGACTTGCAGCCGTGCTGGAATCGGCGGGTTTCGGGGTCACGCTGCTCTCGCCAAGCCAGATGCGTGCTGAGGGAGCCCTTAGCCGCAACGTGCTTGATGCAGTGATCCTGCCCTATGGTCCGTTTTTTCCGGAGGAGTGTCGTGACGCCTTCATACGTTACCTCAAAGGCGGGGGATCGTTTCTGAGCGCCGACGGCTATGCGTTCGACCGGCTTATCAGGCGGGCGCGATCGGGCTGGACGGACACGCTGTCCGCAGTCACCGCTGAGCAAGCATCATCGGCACTCGCAACCGCATCTGGGGCGATGAACACACGCCACGGACGACAGGGCGATGCCATGTGGTTCGGCCCAGAGCAAATCGGCGTCTTCGATCCCGGCTTCCCTCTCACGAACTGCGTATCTGCTCGGGCATCGGCGTGGTATCGGGCCGTGGGTGGCAGGGACATCGTGTATCGTTGGACGCGCGGAGTGACTGGATACGCGTCGTGTGCTTTGACCGGTGACAATAACCCGGTCTTCCCCCCGACCTATCGGCGCTGGATCCCGCTTCTGGAAGGGAAGGATGCGTCGGGACGCGATCGAGGGGCTGTGCTGGCTCTCGTCCGGAACTACGCCGGCGCGTTCCGTGGCTCATCGTGGGCGTTCAGCGGACTCACCGACGGCACCGACATCCTTCTGGGCGACGCGAGCAAGCGGGCGCTCCTCGTGGATGTGGTACGCCGGCTCGTCGAGGGAGTATTCCTGCACGGTTTGGCGACGGAGTACCCGTTGTACAAGGCCGGTGAGACCGTGACAGCGCGCGTGAAGGCTGCGTGCTTTGGACGGAGTGACTTTAGCGGGACGCTGACGTTCAGATTCTCCACCGGCGAGAGGCGGAGCCTCAGTGTGCGCCTGCGAGCGGGAGAGGAGGCGACACTGTCGGTTGAGGTTCCGGCTCGGTCGGTGCGGACCGGGTACGTGCCCTTTGCCGCGCGGCTTGCCGGCGCGTCAGGCGTCGTTGACGAGATCAGGAGCGGCTTTTGCGTTGAGAACAAGGCGGTGGTTGCGTCAGGGCCGAGGGTGGAGTGGCGCGGGAACTACTTCACGCTCAACGGCAGACCGCAGATCATTCTGGGATCGAATCAGACAGGCATGATGTTCTTCGCCGAAGGCGAAGGGCCCGCGACGTGGGAACGCGACTTCGCGATAATGGCACGCGCGGGTCTCCGTGTGCTTCGCATTCTTCACTTCTCGCCGTTCGCCGCGAATGGATATCAGGGACAGGCTGCCAACAGCCCTGCCGACCTCGTGAACCGTCCCGAGCGCCTGTGTCGGCAGATGGATGCTATCGTGCAGACCGCCCAGCGACATGGGATCGTAGTGTTCCTGACCTTGCATGATTGGATGCCGGTGGGGCTCACGGACAGCGATCTGCAACATCAGCGGGAGTGGAACCGGTTCTGGGCGGCGCGCTATCGCGACGTTCCTGGCATCATCTACGACGTTCAGAACGAGCCATCGGTGGACGTGCCCGATCGGCCTGACATCGTCGCCCTCTGGAATGGATGGCTGCGGGGCCGATACGGAACGGACGAGGAGCTCAGGCGTGTATGGCACGTTTCCCCACCCGAGGCTGCCATGCCATTAGTGCCGCTTTCTGGCGGACCGGAACGATGGGAAAACGTTCGTGCGGCCGACAGGAAGCGATTCGAGGAGTATCTCCTCAACCGCTGGGCCGAGGCCAATGTCAAGGGTGTGAAGGAAGGCGATCACGACGCCCTGGTTTGTATCGGATATCTGCCTTCCATGAGTCCGGCCGACAAAGTCCTTGGCGTGAAACACACCGACTTTTCGAACATGCACTACTACGGTCCCGTGGATGGACTGCCAATGGAGCTGGCGCTCATTGATCGCCGCGCCTACGGGAAGGGACTGACGCTCGGCGAGTTCGGTGCGATGGAAGCCCATGCGCGGCGCAATGCCGGTGCGGATGGCATGCCCGTTGAAGCGTCTGTCGAGCGATTCGCCCACACGGTACATGCTGCGGTCGGCTTGGGCGCAGCCATGATCTGCAACTGGTCTCTCAAGGAAATGGACCAGATGGTGTTTCCTTGGGGCCTGTATCAGCGAAACACACCGGCAGCCAAACCATGGGCCGAAACGTATGGGGCTATGGCGCGCGCTCTGGAGGCATTCGAGCCGGAATATCGAGCGCCCGAGACCTTCATTCTGATACCCGACGCGCACCGCATCGGCCCACGTTACGAGGAGCTGCATGCTGCGATCAGGCGAAGCGTCGGAACCCTCCTCGACCTTAATGTACCCTTCGGCATGCTCAACGAGGAGGATTTCGGGACGCCGCCCGCCTCAGCCAGGGTGATCGTCTGGCCTATACCGTACTGCCCGAACGATCGTACGTTCGACGCTGTTCGGCGATGGGTGCACGAAGGGGGAACCCTGTATTTGTCCGGGAGCGTCGCGTTCGACGATTCACGGAGACCCAACCGGGCAGGTCGGATGGTCGCGCTCGGCCTGACGGGCGGCCAGACGGCTCCCTTTGAGCCATGGACGGGGGCGCCGCTGCAGAGAACATCCGTCGGAAAGGGCCATGTTGTGTACTCGCCTGATCCGGTCGAGCTCCGTGACTCGGCACAGACTCCGTCCGTGTACTCCGAGGCGCTCTCGGCGGCAGGCGTCCGTCCGGTCCCTGTTCGGACCAATGGAGGTCGCGTACGCGCCCAGCTTCTCCATGGACGACGCGGGACCGCTCTGTATGTATTCGAGCGGATGGACGATGGCCACCACCCTGTGCGCGCGTGGGTAGAGAACACGTCGGTGGCCATCACCCTGGGCCGACGCGCATGCGCCTTTGTACTCGTTGATGAACGCGGCAAGGCGAGGCGGCTATAGAGCGCCCGGCGGCGATTGGGCCGGCCATCGGTACATCGCGGCTCCGTTGAGGGGCAGAGCCCACCATGCGCCTTTCGGGATCGGGCGGACCTCCGAAGCCGAGCCGCCTTTGGCCGTGACCTTTGCCGGACGGGTGAAGCGGAGGGCGTTGAGCTCCAACGTGAATGGTCTCCCGCTCGGGTAGGGGATGAGAACCCAATCGTTGCCTTCGCGCCGGATCAGCACGCTTCCGTTCGTTCGTACAGTCGAGAACGTGACGATGCGCCCGTCGGCGTTCAGCCTTGCGAGACCGGAGCGGGCCTTTGTGGTCGGCCCCGACGCGTTCGGCTCAAAGGAAATGGTCGTCCCGTTGCCTGTGACGGTGAGCGTGCCCAGGATCGAGCGGCCCGACCGGTCACTGGACGCTTCCATCTGGGGACGCCCCAGGTCGGCCCTATAGAAGCCCGTCGTCCATGTGTAGACGCCGTCGGCGAGATCGGTCGGCAGTTCGATGGTATGCGGCCCATCCGTGACTGTGTCTCCAGCACGCCACTCGGATGTCCTGCCCGGAAGAGGATGGTCCTGCTGAAAGCGAATGCCCTCGTCGTACGCTTCCCAAGTGGGGCGGCTGAAGTGGACGAACGCAACGTAGTCTGCGGGCACCGGGCCGGAAACGTGCCAGGCATATGTTGCCGTGAACCTGCGGGGGCCGACCTGGCGAAAGCCTTTGACCGAGGGTGTCACTGGAATCACGCCGGAAACGTTCCAGTCTTCGGCCGGGCGCGCGTTGGCGAAGACGGTATCGCTGGTCTCGGCGTAGTCGCAGACAACGCCGTCGCGAATCGCCGTGTAGGCAGTCACGCCGGCTCCATGGGCGATCCAGCCGTGCTGGGGTAAGGTTGCGCCGTGTGCCCGCCAAGGCTCGCTTCCGTTGTTGGCGATGATCGTGAGACCGTTGGCGTATGTGATGCGGGGCTTGGACCAATCGCCGGCCTTCGCCGCGGCGGATGCGCTCAACCATTTTCCGGATCGGTGGTACCGGATCGAGCGAACGGTCGTGCGCGAGTGCCGCGCTGCGACTGGGGTCGTCAGATGGTGTTCGAGCCATGCCAACGGCTCCTTGCTCCAAGTTGACGCAGCAAGGAAGCCCGTGTGACCGTAGACAACCTCCTGAACTCGGTACTGGTCCAGAAGCGCCATGGGCGGGACGGCGCCCCACGGCAAGTTGTCCCACCATCGCTCATAGTAGCCCTGCCCGTGGTTGATCTGAAGCGGGTGGATCTTGAGCAGGTCGAAGTCAGCCATCAGCGGAGCGCTCAGGCCCGCGTTCGCCGGCCAACCTATGCCGAACTGGGCCTCGACGCCGTCGAGCATCCCGCTCCAGTACCAGTGGTTGCAGCCTTCTCCGAATACAGGTCCGCCATGGGTCTTGCGCTCATAGGCGAACAGAGCGCGATGCGCGGCGCGTACCCTCGCGAATGTTCCGGAGCCATCCTCGCCGGCCCGATGGTCCACGTGGAACCAGGGCGGCACAGAGGAGTGAACGTCAAGGTAACAGGCGTTCGTGCCGAATCGTTGGTGGATCTCTGGTGACTGGGTGCCGGCAAGGGGCAGAATGGCGTTCGGCTGAACAGCGAAGGACTGTATCTTCGTGCCCGGGTTGTACCAGGCCTGCACACGCTTGCCGGATGGGTCCAGGGCTATGTGGCGTTCGTCGAAGTGGTCATAGTTCGGATAGTAGTCCACGTAGTTCTCGTGGAGCGCGATGAGATACCCCAAGCGGGCGGCTGTCGCGACCAGGAGCTTCATGTTGGCGTCGCCGCCCTTATCCGGGGCGGCTGGGAGATGCATGGGAAGAGCGTTGTCATATCCGCTCCGCTGCCAGTCATGAATGATAACCGTGCAGCTCTTAAGGCCGAGCCTGTGTAGAGCTTCCAGCTTGCGCGCTATGTCGGCGTACCTTCCGCCCCATATGTCAAGGACGAGCCGTCGGCCAACCTCGTGGCGATAGGGGCTCGGCACATTTGGAATGTTGGGCAGTACCTCGGCGAGATGCCACGCAGGCGCGAAGACCGCCGTTTCCTTGAGCTTCCGGCGCGTGCCATCGGTGAGGCGCGCGTATGTGGCCACTGTGCCGTTGTGGGCGGAAGCGTTCGAGCTGGTCCAGTCAAGGTAGGCGTTGAGAAACAGACCCTCCTGGATGGCGTAGTGGACCATGCCGTAATAGGGAACTGCTATGGGACGGCGGCGCAGGACCGGCCCCCAGGCGCCGGCGTCGAAGGCCTCCACAGACGGATCGTCACAGACAGCGGACAGCAGCAGCGCTTTGCCCGCCAGAGAAGCCGTGAGCGTCAGATGTGCCGTTCGACCGGCCACACGGTACCACTTGTCACACACAACGCGCTTCCCGGACGCGCGGAGTGCAAGGCGTTCGAGGCGTGCTTCGCTGGTCCAGCGCACCTTGGCCGCATAGACGGCTTCAATGGTATGCGCTCGGCCTCCGCGCATGGCAGTTGTGGCCCGGATGCGCCCCAAATCTCCTACGCCGGGCGACCAGATGTACTCGATGACACCGTCGGCGCCTGCGTATCTGAGCCGGGCGACGTCCGCTGCGACCGACGCGCCGACGCGCGCGGCGAACCCATTGCTGGGGGCGACCCCATGCCGTGCGGTGTTCACCATCTTGGCCATGTCCAGCTCTGGAGGTTCCCCTTGCCGAACGGGCGTTGGCCGCATCCCTTCGAATATGACTGTCCGATCGGCCCAGAGCGAATAGTCGAACGATGCGTCTCGGTTTGGCCCGGGATCGGTCTCGAAGCGAACCACGATGCGCTGGGACTTGATGCCGCTCAGGTCGAGAGTGAATGGCCTCCATTTGGCATCGGACTGATGCTGCTCCATGAGCTTGCGACCATTGACCAGCACGCGGAATGTGACGCCATCCGACCGGTCGGCAAACTCGGCCTTCATGGCTGTTGCGCCCCGAACAAAGATGCGCTTGGTCATGGGGTTGCGGAATGCGAACTCCTGGAATGCGGCGCCGACCCCGCCGCGCCAGGGGCAGTGAAGGAGCCACGCCCGACGTCCGGCCTGCTGACCGAACTCCTGACAGGACACACCGGTTGCTTCGTCGAAGTGACCTGCCCAGCCCGTCGGCATGTCCTGCTCGGATGCGCCGTCACGCCTGAACCCGACCCGGTAGAGGCCCAGATCGTCGAGCCGCATCTGGGCTTGATCGGGGCGAATCAAGGGCGCCGGCTGCCCGGCGGCTGCATGCGGCTGCGTGGCGAATAGTACCGCCAGTGAGACGGCCGCCATCAGCGCGCGAGGGGCTATGCGGTCCATGCTGCGCGTATCTTCTCGATGGCCGATGCGATATCGTCCATGTCTGCGGCGTCGCCGAGAAGCATCGTCTGGAACAACCACACGGCATCGTCGCAGACCTGTTCGCATACCGGACACGCAACCCTGCTGTAGTCAACGTGCCGTCCGGCCTTGCACCACGAACCCACGCCCGCAGTTTTCCGCTGGAATACGATTTCCTTGTACAGGGGCACATAGCCCGCCGAGACGGGGACGCCTTCGGCCCCCATGGCTTTGAGAAAGTCGCCGCGCGAGCGTCCGCCGAACTCGCTGGAGTCGTAACGGAACACGTAGAGGTGGTACGCATGGCGCGTGACCCGTTCGTCCGGCGGCAACGTGCGGATGCCCGGAATCTGGTCCAGAAGTGCGGTGAGCCTGAGCGCATTGGAGGTTCGGCGTTCCGTCTGCTCCGGCAGCCGCGACAACTGCGCGAGCAGTATGCCTGCCTGCCATTCTGTCATGCGGAAGTTGCCGCCCAGGACGTGGTGCTCGTACCATTTGCCCGATCGAGTGCGTCCGACGTTATGGACTGACCAGCACTTGTCGGCCACATCTTCTTTGTTCGTGACGATGCAGCCGCCCTCGCCGGCGTTGAGGTTCTTGCTGGCTTGAAAGCTGAAGGTGCCGCAGTCGCCCAGAGCGCCCACTTTGCGTCCTCGCCATTCGGCTGCATGAGCCTGGGCCGCATCCTCGATGACGATCAGGTGATGCTTGGCGGCAAGCGCCAGGATGCCATCCATATCGGCAGGACAGCCCGCGATGTGTACGGGGATGATCGCTTTCGTTCGCTCGGTGATGGCGGCCTCGGCAGCGGCAGGATCAAGGTTCAGGTTCGTCGGCTCAATGTCGGCGAACACGGGAGTGGCTCCAACCGCCAGTACGCTGCTGGCCGTCGCGATGAAGGTGTAAGGCGGAACGATCACCTCATCGCCGCAGCCGATCCCGAGCGCCCGGAGAGCTATCTCGATCGCCGCGGTGCCGTTGGTGACGGCCACCGCATGCTTGGCGTCCTGCATCGCTGCAAACGCGCTCTCGAACTCTGGGACCCGCCTGCCGCCCACGGCCCACCATTGCCCGGATCTCAGGACGTCGAGGATTATCTCCTCCTCCTCGCGCCCGAATACCGGCCACGACGGCCATGGTGATGTGCGTACCGGATTGCCGCCATCAACCGCAAGTTTCTCTGTCATGTCTCGCTCCTCATCATATGGGCGTGGCATACCGCGACGGCCAGGGCATCAGCCGCATCGTCGGGAGCCGGCGCCGCTTCCAACCCCAGTATTCGCTGTATCATGAACTGTACCTGCCTCTTGTCGGCGCCTCCGTACCCCACCACAGCCTGCTTCACGGCGACAGGCGAGTACTCAGTCCACGGTATCCCGCGCCGCGCTGCAGCAAGCAGTACCACACCGATCGTTCGGCCCACGCTGAACGCCGTCGTCTCGTTATGCGAGAAGAACAGACGCTCCGTTGCGAGTGCATCAACGGCATGCTCGTCGAGCAGGGCTCCAATGGAGTCATAGATCCGTGCGAGCCGCTCCGGCGCTGCCTCTCGCGGGCTTGTGCGGACGACCCCGAACGCGACCGCGGACAACGCCGAGCCGGCCTTGCGGACTACCCCGTAACCGGTGGTCGCCGTACCGGGATCAATGCCGAGTATCCTGATGACCTCTCCACTCACCGTTCGTCTTTCGCCCTCACCTGTGGGGGCTCGGGTCAGTCCGACCCTCGGTAGACCAGCCACGAACAGAGCAGCATTGCCGTGACGCCGAAAACGACCAGTGGCCACGTGGACTGCTGGACTGTTAAGCGAGCCGCGGAATAGCCGCCAAGTGCGCCGCCGAGTGCGCCGCCAATGCCGAATGCAGGCCCGATCACCTCATCGCGTTCCATCCGAATGAGATAACCCACGGCGGGCAGGAGGCCCGCCAGCGCCGCTATGGCCAGCGACGAGATCACAGCCTCATGGGGAGGAACGGCCGCGGCATACACCAGGGCAGGTACAAGAAACACGCCGGTGGGCAGCGTAAGGGATCGGGCGAGCCATCCGCAGATCGCTCCTACGGCCAGCCACCCGAGCACGCCTTCGGGCAGCCAGAGAGCCAGGTTCGCGGGTCCGCCAAAACGGCCCCGGATGCCGTCGCCGACAGTGTACAGGAGCGCGAACGTTACGGCCGTCCGCCCGAGTCGCACTGCAAGGCTTCGGGGCCCCAGACTAAGGCGCGCGGCAACGATCGCTCCGATCGTCGCGCCTGCGGCCATCGAAACGGAGATCGCGAAATCGGGGCGCCCTGCGCCGGCCGCAACCCAGGCTGCAACGGCGCACAGGGAAGCCCACATGCCGAAGAGGAACGCGACGGCAGATGCCTTCGGCGTCGCATACCCGAGCATGAATGTCAGATACGGCGAGGCGGCTGCCTGGGCGGACAGGCCGCTGAGCCCGCTCCACGTACCCAGAACAATGCCTGACAGAAGCATGACGATGCGCTTAATGCGCGGGACGTTCAGCTTCCGCCCGGGCATGGCCGCTCAGCCCTTCAACCCGGTCAGCGTCACTCCCTGGATGAAGTAGCGCTGGGTGAGGAAGAACACGACGAGGACAGGGAGCATCATCATCGTGCTGGCAGCCATCAAGAGGCCTGGTTCGCCGCCGTGGGCCGTCTGAAAGAGCTGGAGCGCGTACGCCAGGGGCATCTTGAGGGGAGAACTGATGTAGATGAGGGGGCCCATGAAGTTGTTCCACGCGCCCATGAAGGTCATGATGGTGATGGCGGCCAGTGCGGGCTTCACGAGAGGAAGCATGATCCGATGATAGATGCCGAAGTAGCTGCAGCCGTCTATCTTGGCCGCGTCCTCGAGGTCGTTCGGGATGGTCAGGAAGAACTGGCGCAGGAGGAACACGTTGAACGCGCTGCCAAAGAATGCCGGCACCCAGAGTGGCATCAGCGTGTCTATCCAGCCGAGCCACCGGAAGATCAGAAACACGGGCATCATCGTGACAGCGCCGGGAAGCATCATCGTGGCCAGGAGGATAACGAACATACCGTCGCGCCCGGGCCAGCGAAGCCGCGAAAAGCTGAAAGCGACCATCGAGCTTGCCAGGATGGTGCCAACGATACTGAGCACGGCGAGGATGAGCGTGTTCCAGACGAAAACAAGACCGGCGTTCGTCTCCGGTGGAAGGAACTGCAGCGCGTCGGGGTAGTTCTGCCAGACCGGCCCGAACTGCTTGATCTTGGTCACGTTGGATCGCGGCCTAACGAAGCGCTTGCCCCTGGTCGGACCCTCGAGCGTTTCCAGCACCTGTTCGCCGGTCTCGCGATCCTCCAACACCGCGACCTTCACCGACCGGCCCATGTACTCCGCGGTGGCCAGGCCAACCTGCTTGCCATGGAGCGAGATCATGACTTGCTGCCTCGGTATCCACACCGGAGGAAACCGGCTCATGTCCTCGTCCTCCTTGAGCGACGTGACCACGAGCCAGGCAAACGGTACGAGGAAGAGAAGCGATCCGAGGACGAGCGTAAAGTGGATCACCGCGACGCGTACACGGGCGCGGAGGCTTCGGCTGTTCATTTCTTCTCGGCTTCGTAGTGGACCCAGCGCGGCGCCACCTTCAACTGCACCACCGTCAGGAGCAGGATGATCACGAACAGGACCCATGCCAACGCTGAGGCGTAACCCATCTTGAAGTACTTGAAGGCGCTGTTGAACAGGTACATGACGGGAACGAGGAGGCTGTCCACCGGGCCGACCGAGGACCCGCCCGCACCCTGGCCGCTCAGCACGTACACGCGATCGAACTCCTGAAGCGCCCCGATGGTACCCATGATCAGGTTGAAGAAGACGTAAGGGGACAGCATGGGAAGTGTGACATTGCGGAACTTGCACCACACGCCTGCTCCGTCGAGTTCGGCGGCTTCATAGAGGTGCTGAGGGATGCCCTGCAGACCGGCCAGCCAGAGGATCATACCTCCGCCCGCGCCCCATAGGCCTTGAACGATGAGACCCGGCTTCGCCCATTCGGCGGCGCCGAACCAACCGGGAGGATCCCAGCCGAACCATACGCTGAGCGTGACCTTCCATGCGGCATTGAGGAGTCCTCGATTGGGATCTCCATTCAGTACCCACGCCCAGAGGACCGCGCTGGCGACCACCGGTACGATGGATGGCAGATAGAAGCAGGTCCGATAGACGCTCATGCCCGCGACCTTCGAGTTGAGGAGCATCGCGATCGCCAGTCCCGTAATGATGCCCAGCGGGATGCCGATGCCCGCGAGATAGGCGACGTTGTAGAGCGACGTCGTCAGGTAGTAGCTGTCCGACGAGAACAGCTCGCGGTAGTTGTCCAGCCCCACGAATCGGGGTGAGTGCAGAACGTCGTAGTCGCAGAAGCTCAAGAAGATCGAAGTGAGGATCGGGCCGGCTGTGAGCGCCAGAAAGCCGAACAGCCAGGGCGACGCGAAAGCATATCCTGCCCACGCCTCTTGCCTTGAAACGCGCCCGAGCCGCAGGATGCCGACCACACGCCAGCCGCCATAGGCAAGGACCGCGATGCCGCAGACGACAGCCAGAGCAACCGGGATTTTAGGATCGAGGGGAGGGTAGACCTTGCGGTTCAGGACCTTGTCCAGTTCCTTCTGGACAACAGCCGCGCCTTCGGCCATGGCCACCTTGGGCGTTTTTCCGGTATCCGCATGGTGTGTGGCCTGATCGAATGCCCGTGCGTGCTCATCCCACAGACGTTGGCCAACGAAGGTAACCGGTCTGAAACGCGCGGCGGGCATCATGTCTATGAAAAGACGAAGAGGAGCGCGGAACTTCTCGGCCTGTGGTGCATAGGCGGCGAAGACAGCCTCATTCACGCGACGGTTAGCCGATATGCCCGGAATGAAC
The DNA here is from genome assembly GCA_020722705.1 of Chthonomonas calidirosea. GTDB lineage: Bacteria > Armatimonadota > Chthonomonadetes > Chthonomonadales > CAJBBX01 > JAAYVH01. The sequence continues at coordinate 45,031 of DYKI01000003.1, forward strand.
GGACGGCCCTTCGCCAGGTTGTAGCGACGCTGGGCTTCCGCGTCAATCAGGCCCGCCTCAGGGCTGCACATCCACTTGATGAAGGCCCACGCTTCGCGCGTGCGTCTCGCTCCGCGCGGGATCGCATACGAAAAGCCCCCTGACCATGTGATGAACGGCGGCTGACCCGTAAACCGACCCTGCTTGCGACCTTCGGTTTGATCGAGGCGCTCGGCAGGCACCGGCGCCGGCGCGACGCCGAAATCCAGATCGGGTCTATACCGCCCGATGCCCTGAAGGACCCAGTTGCCGTCTATCTTCATCGCGACCTTGCCGGTCAGGAATGGGTCCAGCTCCTGGGCCTGGAAGCCCGATGCGAATGCATCCACTTTCGTTACGCCGCCGAGAGCATCGTAGACATCAACCATGAACTGGAGAGCCGCTATGCTCTGAGGATTGTCGAGGGTGCATCGCCGGCCGTCGGGCGACATGAACTCGCCGCCATTCTGCCAGCTATAGAGGTACAGCCATGAGTTGCCGTAGTTGGGGATAAAGCCGATGCGAGCGAATGACCCGTCGGCGTTCAGCTTGGTCAGCCGCTTGGCCGCATCGAGGAGCTGGTCCCACGTTCTTGGAGGCTTTGATGGGTTCAGACCGGCTGCGCGGAACAGGGACCGATTGTAATAGAGCGCACGATCGTCGGTACTGGAAGGTATGGCGAACACGCGCCCCTGGTAGACGGCCTCGGCCCAGCACGCTTCGTAGAAGTCATCGGGCTTGATGGCGTCAGGAGCTCCGGCGTCGTTGCGGATCAGATCGTCTAGAGGTCGAAACGCGTCGCGGGAGGCCCAATCGCCAATCGTGAAGCGATCCTGATGAATAACGTCGGGCGGAACCTTGCCGACGATCGCGGTCATCAGTTTCTGGGGGTTCATCTGGCCCGCGCCCATGGAGAGGATGCTGACCTTGACCCCATGCCTGCGCTCGAACTCGGAGACACGCGCGCGCAGTCCCTCACTTTCCTCGCCGTACTGCAGGCCCCAGACAACCAGTTCGGGATGTTCGTTTGGCGCGGTCGGAGAGACGCCGCAGCCCGAAAGCGTTGCGATGGCTACGCCTGCCAGGGCCAGAAACGTGAAGAGGGGGAAATGAAAGCGCATTGGATCGGAGGGATTCTAACAGGACGAACGGAGAAGTGTCAACGCACGCGGTGTGCGTTGACACACGCCGTCCATCTCGCTATACTCCTCGCAGAAGCGGTGCCGCATCCCTTGCGGGGCGGCAACACAACGATCGGTCAGGCAGGACCGTTGGGTCGGGAGGGTCTCCATGAAGCGAATCGGTTTGGCGGCTGTTGTCGGGCTCTGTTGTGCCCTCATCGTCGGGTGTGGCAAGCAGGAAACGAAACCGACGATCGCCGTGATCCCGAAGGGCACCAGCCAGTCGTTCTGGCTTGCGGTCAAAGCCGGTGCCGAGAAGGCGGGGGCTGAGGGGAACGTTGCCATCCATTGGGAAGGCCCGACCGAGGAGACCGATCTCGACGGTCAGATCCGCGTCGTCCAGAACGCCATCACGAAGAAGGTGAAAGCGATCGTTCTGGCCGCTTGCGATGCCAAGAGCCTTGTCCGGTATGTGAAGGAGGCTCAGGCGGCGGGCATTCCGGTGGTCACCATCGATTCCGGCATCAACCCTGACATCAGCAAGGCGTTCCTGGCGACCGACAACGTTCTTGGGGGCGCTCAGGCTGCCGACACGCTGGCTAGTCTCGTTGGCGAGAAGGGCAAGGTAGGGCTGCTGCCGTTCATCAAGGGGGCGGGCTCATCGGACGACCGCGAGCGCGGCTTCATTGACGGCTTGAGCAAGTACCCCGATATTGACCTTGGAGACCGAGTTCTCTATTCGAACAGCGACGTCTCCATTGGCCTTGACAAGACGAAGTCCATGTTGACCTCAACGCCGGACCTTGCCGGGCTTTTTGCCGCGAACCAGGGCGGGGCGGAGGGCGCGATACAGGCGATCCGCCAAATGGGCAAAGCCGGAAAGGTCAAGCTCGTCTGCTACGACGCGTCAGAGGCCGAGATTCAGGCGCTGAGAGACGGCGTTGTCCAAGCGCTGATCGTCCAGAACCCGTACCGAATGGGCTATGAGGGCGTCAAGACGGCGCTTCGTGCGGCCAATGGCGAGACGATTGACCCCCGTGTGATAGATACGGGCGTGACCGTAGTGACGGCCGAGAACCTCGACACGCCTGAGATACAGAAGCTTCTGGACCCAACGAAGGGGTAGGGGGGTCGGCCTGCCGCCTTCAGGCTTCAGGAGGCCCTACAGGGCGATCAGATCGCGCTCCGCATCGGTGAGCACTTGGTGTCCGTCATCGGTCACAAGCACGTCGTCCTCGATGCGGATGCCGCCCCACTCAGGGATGTAAATACCGGGCTCGACGGTGAGCACCATCCCGGGCTTAAGGACGAGGTCGCTGGATGGGGACATGCCCGGACCGTCGTGGACTTCGAGGCCCACACTATGCCCGAGCCCGTGGCCGAACCGCTCGCCATAGCCTGCTTCGGCAATCCGCCCGCGCGCCAGAGCGTCCACATCCTTGCCCAGCAATCCGGGCTTCATCGCATCAACGGCCGCACGCTGCGCTGCCTGTACGACGGCGTAGACCGTCTGCTGCATCGCAGACGGAGGACCAATGACCACGGTCCTTGTGATATCGGAGCAATAGCCGTTCCAACGGGCGCCGAAGTCGAGCGTGACCAGATCGCCGCGCTCAATGACCCGTGCGGACGGCTGGCCGTGCGGCATGGCAGAACGGGGTCCGGAGACCGCGATGCTCGGGAATGCAACTTCGGCGTCGTGGTCTTTACGGATTTGCCATTCGAGCTCCAGCATCAGGTCCCGCTCGGAGATGCCGGGCGCGAGCCGGTCGCAGACGCTCGCAAAGACTTCATCAACGATGCGGCATGCATGGCGCAGGTGCTCGATCTCGTCGGCGTCCTTAATGAGCCGTAGGGTGCGAATCAAGCCCGACTCAGGCCGCAGGGTGATTCTGCCCGCCAACCGCGACTCGTAGTCGGCGAAGGCGGCCACCGTCATCGTATCGGACTCGATTGCCAGCTCTCCTGACATTGACGCCGTCAGCAGCTCGATCAGGTTTTCACCGGCACTGGATGTCAGATGATTGATCGGCAGGCCTGGGCATTCTGCGGCTGCCTGAACTGAATAACGGGAGTCTACGGCAAGCCAGGCGTCGTCGGCTGAAACGAGCGCATAGGCGTGCGAGCCCGTGAAACCCGTTGCCCAGCGTATGTTGGCAATGTCGGTGATCAGGAGCGCATGCAGCCCGCGTTCAGCGAGAGAAGCCCGCAGGCGTTCGATTCGTCGGGCAGCGAAGCCCGTGCCGGCTTGCGTCATCGGTGGCTCTCCTCAACGATCTCCTTGATGGCTTCGAGCGCGATCCGGTAACCGCGCGGGCCGAGACCGATGATCTGCCCGACACAGACCGGTGCGACCACCGAGTGCCGTCGCCATTCTTCGCGGGCGTGCACATTGCTGACATGTACCTCGATGGCCGGCAGTCGGACCGCGGCGAGCGCATCGCGAATGGCGTACGAATAGTGCGTGTACGCCCCGGGGTTGATGACAATACCGTCCGCCCACGTCATGGCGTCATGGATTGCGTCTATGAGCTGCCCTTCGCTGTTCGACTGGATAATGCGGATTTCCATGCCGAGGTCTCGCGCGAACTCCTTGAGCCTGCGATTCAAATCATCGAAAGTCGTCTTGCCATACACCTCCGGCTCGCGAGTGCCGAGCAGGTTCAGGTTGGGACCATGGAGGATCAGGCAGCGGATCATTGGCTGACCCGGTCCTGCGTCTCAGGTGCCGGCATCTCCGCTTCGTCAACGAGCATGATGGGGATGCCGTCGCGGATCGGGTACCGGCGTGCGCAAACGGTGCAGACGATTGCGTCGCCCTCAAGCCTGACCGGCGGCCGATCATCGCAAGCGGGGCAGGCCAGAATCTCCAACAGTTTCGCATCAATCATTGTGAGTAACCCTCCTGTCGTGTCTATCGTCGTGATGCCGGTGTCGTGAGCGCCGTTACCCTGCCGTTCATCGAGGCGACATACGTCAAACCGGCAGCTCCAGCCGGACTGGAGAACGAGAAGCCGGGGCGCGGCGAGTAGCGGGCAATGATCGCGCCGGATTCGGGATCCAGCCATGTCACTCGTCCCTCTACGGATCCGATCGCGATCAAGTCGCCCGTTAGGGATGGCGACGAGTCGTAGTTATCAGCTCCTGTTTCGGCCTTCCAGATCAGGCGACCGTCTTCAGCATCCATGGCATAGCAGTTTCCGCGGCCGCTTTCGCCGAGGCCCCCCAGAAAGACGCGTCCCCTGTGGACCAACGGTGACGAGTAGCCGAATGTGTCTGAGCCTGCCGGCGCCCGAACGGCCCATAGCTCTTCGCCATCGGAGAGGCGCATGCAATGCAGCAGGCCGTCATTGGTGCAGATGAAAACTCGCCCATTGGAGATCGAGGGTGACGCGATGGCCGGCGAATAGTAGAAGCTCAGCCGGCCCTTGCCGCCCTGGGTTCGTCCCATCTCGCGTTTCCAGGCCACGGTGCCCGTCGTCGTGCGGATTGCGTAGACGGCGTTGTCCCATCCGCCGAGGACAAACATGCCATCGGATGCCGCCGCGCGTGACTGGAAGAACGAGCCGGTAGGCACCGACCAGGCGCGCCTGCCTGTTGCCACGCTGACACCATGAATGGCCCCGTTCCCTCCGACGCACACAATGCCATCGCTGACCGCCGCTGTGGCGAAGATGGGGGCACCCGTGTCGTAACGCCAGCGCAGCCTCCCTGTCCGGCGATCGAGACAGTAGAGGTGATGGTCCATAGAGCCGATAAAAAGCGCATCACCCTCGATGGTTGGGGACGAGTAGATGCTGCCCGATGTGGCCCGCTTCCATTTCAACCGCCCCGTCTTGGCGTCCATGGCATAGGCATTGCCATCGAACGAACCGACATATACAGTGGCCGCCATGTTTCCGCCGTTTGCGGGCGACCGGTCATCCGCCACAGCCGGTGAGCCTTGTATTGTGCTCTTCGTCAAGTGATCCCACACTTCACGCACCGGTGCATCCGGGCTATCTGTCTGGAATGGTACACGCAACGTTGTCGTGTCGCCGCTCCCGTCCGCAACGGTCACTTCGAGAACGTGCCATCCGGGCAGAAGGCTGGAGGCGTCAAGCTCGGCCTGAAGCGCACCGCGGGCCGAAGCAGCCATCGTTCCGCTCAGCGATGATCCGAGTACCGACCACTGCGCCTGGAGCCGACGGTCGTTTGCGCGTGGCTGCGTTTCGAGCCGGAATCGGCGACGGTCGAGCAGGGGAGACCCTGCATCATCCCACAAGACGCGAAGCTTGGGTGCCGCTGGCCGTGCCAGTCGGATCTCGGCAATCGTACGGCTTGACCATTCGCCGTTCGTCCTGGTCTGCCGTTTGACCGTCGCCGTGCCCGATCCCACCTCGACCTCATGGTATGATCCCTGGTAGAGTCCTCTGGCCATGAAGCACTCGATGCCGTTGACCTTCCAGTGCAGGTCGGCATGCCCGTGTCCGATGAAAGCGGCCACGACATTGTGGGACCTGAGAATCTCCAGCAGTTCGTGGGCATTGTCAATGTTCGTTCGTTCACGGCCGAACCAGTGGTGCAGGAAGATGAACACGGGTGTGCCCCGCTTCAGCTTGCGCAGGTCGGATGCGAGCCACGTGAGCTGTGCTCCATCGAAATGTCCCCAGTGCTCAAGGACGACCGTGCTGTCGAGGAGGACGAAGTGGCAGCCCGCGTGGTCGAACGACCTGTAGAGAGGGCCGCAGGCGCGTTCGAAGGCTTCCTTCCCCAGGGGGGCCCATCGAACGTCGTGGTTACCAGGGACGGCATACATGGGCAAGCGCGAGCCTGTGATGGCCTTCGCATAGGCTTCAAACTCAGAGGTCCGGCCCAACTCGGTCACATCGCCGGTATTCACGACAAACGCAGGCGCAGGCGAGGCATCCTGTTCGCGTTTCAGCAGCTCGATGACCGGATCAACGTTCTTGCCGACGGCGACATGCGTATCAGTGATGTGCAGGAACCTGAACGGCGCCGGTCCTGAATCGGCGCGGCACTGCGCTCCCCAAGGGATGAGCGCGAGCGCGAGCGCAAGGTGTAGCTTCATATGCCGGACGTAGACCTCCCCCTTCCGTGTCGTCAATACGGTACCCCAACGGTTGAGGAACACCGTCGAGAGACCCGCAGGCCGCGTCGGTTCTCTATGGGGGGGCACACTCCCGACTTCGGAAAGCTGTGAAGGAATGCGTTGGACCCGTGCCCAATAAACCCATAACAGGGCGAAGTGGAGTGGCAGTAAACTAGTGATCGAGCCAATGGATGTCATAGAGAGGATCCACACGTGGATGCGGCGCTGAGTGTGGTCATCCTGGAGGACCGCCGGCAAGACGCTCTGCTGATGGTGGGGGCCCTCGAAGAGCACGGGTACAAGGTCAGGTGGACTCGCGTGGATACGCGAGAGGCCCTTGCGGAGGCACTGCAGCACGCCCCGGACGTCATTCTTGCCGACTATCAGTTGCCTGGTTTCGACGCCTTGGAGGCGCTCGGCATCTCGAAGGAGCTTTCTCCGCGCACGCCGTTCATCGTTGTGACCGGTGCGCTGGGTGACGAAGCGGCTGCTGCGTGCATCCGAGCCGGGGCTACGGACTATATCCTGAAGGACCGCCTGGCTCGGTTGGGCAGCGCAGTCGAAGCTGCCATAGAACAGCGCGGGCTTCGTGACCTTCAGGCAGCGACCCTTGACGCGCTGGCTGCCAGCGAGCGCAGGTTTCGATCGGTGTTCCTCTACAGTCCCGTCGGTATGGTCGTGCTCTCCTCCGATCTCCAGATACACGATGCAAACCCCGCGTTCTGCGCAACGGTAAGGCTGGCGCTCGATGAGATTCTGAGAAGGGGCTTTGCCGACCTGGTGGCTCGCGAAGATCGGCTCCGTGTCGAGCACCTGGCCGAGGCACTTACCGAGGGCAGGCAGAGCACGGAGTCGATTCAGATACGCCTGTCGACCGGTTCCCGCGGGCGCGTATGGGTCCAAACCTCTCTCTCGTCGCTTGCCGTTGATGACGATACGCCGACCCACATGCTGGCGATCGTCGAGGATATCAACGAACGGGTCCTGGCCGAGGAGACCGCACGGCGCCGTGATGCGATTCTGCAGGCCGTTGGCCGGGGCGCCGAGCTCTTCCTTGGCGATGGGGCATGGGACGACGTGGTCCATGCGTATCTTGGGCTCATAGGCCGATCAGCCTCGGTTGTCTTCGCGGGCGTCGTCAAGGGCTGCTCTGACGGTGATGCGGTCCTTGTTCACCGATGGGACGACGATCGGGGCGTCGGAGGTGCAGGGCAAACCGGGATTTCGGACCCGAGCCATGCCCGGATGCCTGCGGCGCGACCTGTCTCCAGCGAAGTGATTGAGGAAGCGGCTCGCCGCAGCCGGGAGTGGCGTTTGGCTGATGGTACCGAAACCCTCCTGCCGTGCCAGGAGCTGCCTGCGCCGCTTACGTTAATCCGGATAGGCGTCCGACAGCAGATTTGGGGCTGCCTTGTCGTGCTGCAATGCCCTGGCGGCCGTATGTTGGCTCCATCCGAGATCGAGGCCCTCCGTACGGCTGCTGACCTCCTTGGAGACGCCATTCAGGACCGCGAGGCAGCCGAAGAGCTTCGCATCAGCGAGGAGCGCACCCGCCTGATCGTGGACACCGCTCTGGATGCCGTCATATCGCTCGATGGTTCGGGCACAATCACCGGCTGGAACGCTCAGGCCTACCGCACATTCGGATGGACTGCTTCCGAGGCGATTGGGAGGTCCTTCCTCGATCTGGTCGTTCCCGTTGAAGCACGCGACGAGTGGCAGGCGCATGGCGTTGGTCCGCACCAAGCGGAAGATCATGAGCAAACGGCGGATGTGCGTCAGTCCAGCCGATTCGAGACGGTTGGTCTGAGACGCGACGGACGCGTTTTCCCGGCGGAGGTTGCGGCTTCGCGGACACTGTTGGATGCGTCCACGATGCTGGGGCTGTTCGTTCGTGACCTGACGGCACAGAAGGATGCCGAGTACGAACTCGGAGAGGCCCGTCGTCAGGACGAGACCGTTGCCGCACGCATCCAGCAGGCCATGCTGGTAGGCGATCCTCCGATCGAGACGCCTCGACTGTCCATTGCCAGCGAGACGTTTCCAGGAGAGGTGGTAGCCGGTGACTTTGTGGCCACGCTGCGTCACGACGAGGACACCATAGATGTGGTCATTGGCGACGTGATGGGCAAGGGCGCCAACGCGGCATTGTTGGGCGCAATCACAAAGGGCTACGTGTACCAGGCTGCGCGCACGCTGACGCTCCGCCTTTCCGAGTTCCGTAGATTGCCCGAGCCACACGAGGTGGTGGCGGCACTGCATTCGCACATGACGAAGGAACTCCAGCAGCTCGACAGTTTCGTAACGCTGATGTATGCCCGCTTCGATCTGATGGCCATGCGATGCACGCTTGTTGACTGCGGCCATACGCGAAGCGTTCACTGGCGGTTTTCGGACGGAAGTTTCGAGCTCGTCCAGGGCGACAATCTGCCGCTCGGCGTTGCGGACCGTGAGTTTTTCGCACCGCTGAGGGTGCCGTTCAGTCCGGGGGACCTTTTCTTCTTCTACTCCGACGGAGTGATCGAGGCCGAGTCGTCGAGCGAGGAGCGGTTCGGCGAGGAGCGGCTGATACAGGCGATCGCGTCGTCGCCATCAAGGTCACCCGTGCCGCTGATCGCCCATATCCAGAAGGCTGTTCGTGATTTTCAGGGCGATCAGCCGCCATCCGACGACATGACCTGCCTTGTTGTCTCTATAGGCCATGCATCGCCTGAGCGCCCTGCATTCCAGCGGACACTTGAGATACCGGGCACGCTCGATGCGCTGGAGCCGGTTAGAGAGTTCGTCGAAGCGTTCTGCGCTGACATGCCCGGTCCGAAGCTGCACCCGGAGGCGGTGGATGCACTCAAGCTGGCCGCCCACGAGGCGACCTGCAATATCATCGGTCACGCTCATCTGGGGCGTCCCGACATGCCGGTGCAGATTCTGGCTGAGGCATACGAGGACCGCATTGAGCTGCGCTTATTCGACATAGGCACTGGGTTCGCCCTGGAGGACGTCGAGACCCCGTTGAGCGACGGAACTCAGCCTAGCGGCTACGGGATCTTCTTGATGCGGCAGTTGGTGGACGATGTGGACTATCGCCGGGATGAGCTTGGCCGCAACTACGTCTGCTTGGTCAAGAGACGCCGGAGCGTTTAGGCCACGGGCTCGGTTGGTGCTGCCGACGGCACGGTCAGACTGCCATTGCGGTTCGAAAATGCCTCGTGTGCGCTGCGTCTACAGGGTTCGGCAGGTGAAGATGCCTCGCTGTGATGCAACCCGAAGGCGTCTAGCGACCGAGCGCCTGGGCTCGGGTGTCGTATATGTCGAACACGCGGTGCATGCGAACCATTTCCATCACTGATCGAACCGGCTTCTGCAGCGAGCAGAGCTTGAGCGTGCCGCCGCCCGCGGTCAGACGCCTGAGGCAGGAGAGAAGAGCGCCAAGCCCCGAGCTGTCCATGAAACGCACCGACGACATGTCCAGCACGGCCTCCTTGGCGTCTGCCAGGACTGGCTCCATTGCACGCTTGAACGTGTTGGCGTTGTTGGCATCCAGCCGGTCGGCTCTGATCACAACAAGTACCACACCGCCCTCGCGCTCGACTGTGAATTCCACTGGGCTTCCTCCGACATACACCTAAGCTGTGCCTGCCGCCATACATGATCGTCGAAGACCCGCACCAAGCCGGTAAAGGGCAGGTTTGCTCACTCGTGTGTATCAGTATAACTCCTCACAGCTCAAATCACAAGCACCGGAACATGTGGCGCTCGTTCGGTATACTTCCAGTCATACCGCGTTGCGGAGAGCTGCGGAAGTATGAATGGCTATGTCTGCCTACGGGGAGTTCCAACACAGACCTGCGTTGCGGTAGGCATACGTGCATGAGATCGAGTATAATGGTCGCCGTACCATGGGGCTGTAGCGCAGTTGGGAGCGCGTCTCAATGGCATTGAGAAGGTCAGGGGTTCGAATCCCCTCAGCTCCACACACTCCTTTGTTCATCAAGATCGCAACATCCACACGGCTTATGCGGTGCTTGGGCAGCGTTTGCTTCGCCCTTTGTGTATCCACAACCGCAAGTGCCGAGCCAACGGACAGCGCCAAGCTGATGGTACTTGTTCAGCCAATGGGCAGTCACACGGCTGTTGTGATGACCTTCTCCGAAGTTGTGCCCCATGCAGAGGCAAGGGCGCGACTTGCCCGCCTTGCCGAGCTGACAGGCGCGCACATCGTATCCAGTGACATCACGGACATAACCGTGGCGACGCCGGCCGGGTCGTCAAGGGCATCTGCCAGGCAGACAGGCCTCGAGGCCTTGCTTAGCGGAATGCAGTATTCGGCCCAACGGGCTTTCATCCTTCAGCCTTTTCTTGCAGCCTTCGGCGATCTCGGTCGGTTCGATGTGTTGTTCCTGACTCAACGCGTAGACGGTTTCGCCGGGCTTCGCTATTGGGATGGAGAGGGGATATCGGTGCGGCTCCTGCAGGATGGCGCGCCCTATCGGTACCGATTCGTCGTTTCGTCCGATGTTTCGCCCGCACTGACGCTGCCCGTATATCATCCTGTCGCCCCGAAGATGCCAGACCCTGCTCGGTCCAGCGATCACTCCAAGCTTCCGGGGCCTTGGCTGTTTGGCGCAGCTTTGCTGTCGGGCTGTGCCGTGTTCATTCTATTGCTTGCTCGGGCCCGCTTGCGTGCGGCAGGTCGGTCCGGTCAGTTCACCGCCGGGAAGGGAGAAGTTCGTGATCACGCTTGACGAGTTGCTCACTTACGCACAGGAGCAGGAAGCCTCCGACCTCTTTATTCGGGCGCGGTGCAAGCCTGCCCTGCGCGTTCACGGGCGCATCAAGGAAACCGACTTCGACGTTCTGAGCCCCGAGGACACTCGTGCCATTGCCTACAGCAAGATGACCGGGCGTCAGATCGAAGAGTTCGATCGGCATCACGAGATGGACCTGGCATTCGATCTTGGCAACACGGCCCGCGTCCGGTGCAGCGTCTACAAGCAGCGAGGAACCGTTGCTCTGTCCAACCGTCTCATCCCCATGCGCATTCGTTCTCTCGAAGAGCTTGGGATGCCACCCACCCTGGCCGAGTTTACCAAGAGTCGCAATGGCCTGGTGCTCGTAACAGGCCCAACCGGATCCGGCAAGTCCACGACGCTTGCCGCCATGATAGACCTCATCAACAGCACGCGCAGGGTTAATATTGTCTCCATCGAGGACCCCATAGAGTACGTCCATCCCGACAAGATGGCCATCGTCAGCCAGCGTGAAGTTGGGATAGACACCGACTCGTTCCAGGAGGCCCTCAAGCGCGTCCTCCGGCAAGCCCCCGACGTGATTCTCATCGGCGAGATGCGCGATATCGAGACGATGAACGTTGCCCTGCAGGCAGCAGAAACCGGACACCTGGTCTTCGCGACCGTCCACACATCCAGCGCAGCGGAGACCCTGGACCGCCTGTCCAATATGTTTGCGCCGCATGAGCGACCGATGCTATGGCTTCGTCTCTCCGTTTCGCTCAGGGGTGTGGTGTCGCAGAAGCTCCTTCCCAGGGCCGACGGACTCGGGCGAGTCGCCGGTGTTGAGGTGATGGTGGTCACGCCGACGATCACCAAGATGCTCGAGGAGGGCAAATCCGAGGATATCTACAGTCAGATCCGTCAGGCCGGCTTGGAAACGTACTGGGGTATGCAGACCATGAACCAGTGCCTGGTGCGCTTCGTGAAGGCCGGTGTCATCACAGCGGAGGAAGCCCTGGCCAACGCGGGGAACTATACGGAGATGCGGCAGATGCTGCGCCGCTGACGCTTCCGATGAATCCGGGCCCTCCGTCGGCGTCCAGGCGTGCCGTCGGCAGCGGTCGTTGCCGAGACACCTGAGCCCTCGCGTTCGTATTCGACAACAATGGTACACATTGACGATCTGTTGCGCATGCTCGTGGAGAGTGAGGCTTCCGACCTGCACTTGCGCGTAGGCGAGCCTCCCATTATGCGCGTCCACGGACTTCTGCGCCGTGTGCCCAACCTCCCCGTGTTGACCGATCGTGACATGTACGACACCCTCTACATCATGCTCAACGATGACCGGCGCACCAGGTTCGAGCAAAATATGGAGCTCGATATGTCCTATGCGGTGCCGGGTCTCGCCAGGTTCCGCGTCAACCTGTTTCGCCAGCAGGGACATGTGGGTGCCGTCATGCGGGTCATCCCTTACATCATCAAGAGCATTGATGAGCTAATGATCCCGCCCATCGTCAAGGACCTTTGCATGCTGCCCCGAGGACTCATCCTCGTGACCGGCCCGACCGGATCGGGCAAGTCAACGACGCTGGCCGCGATGGTTCATCACATCAACGAACGCAAGCCAAAAGCCATCATCACCATCGAGGATCCGATCGAGTACCTGCATACGGACAAGCTGGCAAGCATCAACCAGCGCGAGATTGGTGTTGATACCCACAGTTTCGCGGCCGCCCTCAAACACGTGATGCGGCAGAACCCGGACATCATCCTCGTAGGCGAGATGCGCGACCTCGAAACTATCCATCTGGCTATTACCGCTGCCGAGACGGGGCACCTCGTGTTCGCAACACTGCATACGACCGATGCGCCGCAGACCATTGACCGCATCATTGACGTATTCGAGCCCGAGCAGCAGCAGCAGATCCGCACCCAGCTCGCCGTTACTCTTCAGGCCGTTATCTCGCAGACATTGCTGCCGCGAGCCGACATCACGGGACGCATCGCTGCATTCGAGATCATGGTCTGCACTCCCGCCATCCGGACGTTGATCCGCGAAGGCAAGACCTACCAGATGTACACCGACATCCAGACAGGCAGTCAGTACGGCATGCAGACGCTGGATTCGCATCTGCTGCAGCTCGCGCTGCAGGGTCTCGTGCTGTTTGAGGACGCTCAAGCCAAAGCCTCGAACCCATATGAGTTCGAGACGCGATACAAACGCGCTCTGGAACGCCGCACCGCCGGCGAGCAGAGTGCGGCCTGACGACCATGGTGAACGTAGACCAGCTTCTCTACACAACGGTTCATCACAGTGGCTCCGATCTGCACATCAAGGCGGATAGCCCTCCACTGGTTCGCATCCATGGCGATCTGATCCAACTCGAGATGGACCCCTTGACGGCTGACGAGACGAAGGCGCTGTCCATGAGTGTTCTGAGCGAAGTGCAGCGCGCTCGTTTCGAAGAAGAGCTTGAGCTGGATTTTGCTTACGAGATTCCGGGTCTTGCTCGATTCCGCGGAAACATCTATCAGCAGAAGGGTGCTGTTCAGGCCGCGTTTCGTGTCATCCCCCTCCGGATTCAGACGATAGAGGAGCTCGGTCTGCCGCCTGTCTGCAAGTATTTTGCCGAGCGTCCCCGCGGACTGGTGCTTGTAACGGGACCGGCAGGCTCGGGCAAGAGCACGACGCAGGCTGCGATGATAGACTACATCAACGACAACTATCCCCTGCATATCGTTACCGTCGAGGACCCGATCGAGTTCATCCACGAGGACCGCCAGGCGTTGATCAACCAGCGCGAACTCGAAACGGATACGCTGGCTTTTGCCAACGCGCTCAAGTTCGTTCTGCGCCAGGACCCTGACGTGATCCTTATTGGTGAGATGCGCGACCTGGAGACCATACACCTGGCCATCACGGCGGCAGAAACAGGTCACCTGGTATTCGGCACGCTCCACACCACGGATGCTGTCCAGACCGTTGACCGAGTGATAGACGTGTTCCCGACGCATCAACAGCAGCAGGTTCGCATGCAGATGGCTGTGAACCTCATCGGGGTTATCTCTCAGACGCTGGTGAAGAGGGCGGACGGACACGGCCGAGTGGCGGCATTCGAAACGCTGGTCGCCATCAGCGCCGTGCGCAACCTGATCCGTGAAAACAAGACATACCAGATCGGCTCGCTTATTCAGACCGGCCAGCGACATGGGATGATGTCGCTGGATCAGTCGCTTGCGGATCTGGTCAACCGCCGCATGATTACGTATAACGACGGACTGGAGAAGGCGTCGAACGTTCAGGAGTTCAAGGCGTTGGTCGGCGAAGATGAGAGCCCGGAGCAGCAGTAGTCGCCCATGCCGCAAACGGGACATGGCGCGGAGCTGTCGAGGGCGGCGGCGACGGCTATGAGGGAGGGCACCAGTGTCGCAACGATCGTTTCCATCTCCAGCTCAACGTCGGCGTGGCGTAGCCGTTCGGGGTTCAGGCCGACGCCAAGGTTGGTGACACAGGCTATCGCGGCGTAACAGAGGCCTGCTTCTCGCGCCGCGACGGCTTCGGGAACACCGGTCATTCCGACCACGTCGGCGCCAAGTTGCCGGAGCATCCTGACTTCTGACGCAGTCTCGAAACGCGGGCCGACGACGCCTGCCATGACTCCGGCAGATCTGAAGCCCGGACAGGCAGCAAGCTCTCGGGCGATCATCGAGCGCAGGCGCTCGCAGTAGGGGCGGCTCACATCAGTGTGGCGAACTGCCGTGGGTCCGTCGCGTGGAGGCACGGACTGCGCAGCGATGAAGTCGTCGAGCAGCACGAAAGAACCGACGGGCAGGTCGGTACGCAGGCTGCCCACAGCATTGATGCCGATGAGGTCGCGGACTCCCATGGCTCTCAGCGCAGCCATATTGGCTTCGTGGCGGATCGCGTGCGGTGGTACGGTGTGGCCCATCCCGTGCCGATGCAGATATGCGAAGACGGCGGTTTCACCGAAGATGACTGCGACGTCAACGGGCCCCCAGCGAGTGGCGACCCTGTGCTCTTCTCGACGGCTGCCCCGCATGATCGGGCGACTGCCTGTGCCGCCGACGATTCCGACCGTACACATCATGGGAGTGTCAGGTTCCTAACTGCCGTGCTCGCATCACCGCAACGCCGACGTATGCTCGTCTTCGTGAGTGGCCTGCTGCTTACCGCAGCAGCAACCTGGCCGCTCGTCTGGATGGGATGCAGTCTTTATTGGGGCGACGTGATGCTGTACTTCCTGCCTGCGCTGGAGTTCACACGCAGCGCGTTTGCCGACGGATACCTGCCGCTCTGGAACCCCCACGTGTTGTGCGGACAGCCTTTCATCGGCAATCCGCAGGCATCCGTGTTGTACCCTACGTCGGCGCTCTTGCCGTTCATCACCCCGACGCGCTTCATGTCGGTCTCCGTCATTGTCCACGTGGGGATGGCCTGGGCAGGAGTCTACAGGTGCGCCAGGACGCTCGAGGTCTCCCGATCGGGCGCGTTGCTGGCCGCTGCGACATTCGTGGGGGGCGGGGCGTTTCTGCTCCGCCTGCAGTTCCCGACCATGTTTCAGGCTATGGCGTGGATGCCATGGATCCTTCACTGCTCCGTACGACTGGCAAATCGCGTATCGTTGCGGCGCGTGGCCGCGATGGGTGTGGTGTCAGCATCCAGCATATTGTCGGCCCATCCTCAGATCACCTACATGTCGCTCCTACTGGCTATAGCGGCCATGGTGTGGTCATTGCTCGGTGTCGGGTGGCGTACGCGCGGGGTCCGGCTGCTCAGTTGGGTAGGCGCGACTGCGATTGGCGGCGTCGCGGCCTCGGCGTACTGGCTGCCGGCGGTGGATGTTCTTCGGCTGTCGGTGAGGCCTGAGCTTGCACTGGGGAAGGCCGACCGCTTCACCGTAGCATGGCAGCACGTCATAGGAATGCTCTGGCCGGGGTATGTGGGATCACCTGTGTCCGGGAACTACTGGGCGCCGGGCAACGTGTGGGAACCGGCCCTGTTCATCGGTGTGCCTCAGTTGGCGTTCGTGGTGGCCGGTGCGGCACAATGGCGGCGCTCCGCAGCGGCCCGCTTTCATGGATGGCTTGCTTTGCTGAGTTTCTGGCTCGCCCTCGGCGTGTCGGGCGGACTCTACGCGCTGGCTTATTTGGTGGTGCCAGGCATGAGTGTGTTCCACGATCCGGCGCGGTTCGGCATTCCATGCACCCTGGGCCTTGCGTGTCTTGCCGGGATCGGAGCCGACCGCATGCGTTGTCGTCTCCGAGGATGGCACTACGCAGTGGTCGGAGCGAGCATTGCGGGTCTCTTGACCATCACGACCAGCATGACCCCCACGGTACGCGCGAAAGAGCTCGAGTACAGGCCAAGGCTGCTGGCACTTGCGTCAGGCCGCCGCCTATACTCGGCCGAGCGCCAGGATACGTGGGAACGATACGTCAACTACGCCGACTACGGTGCCGAGAGTGGACGCTATGTCCACGAGCTGACGGATACGGTGACACCGAACATCGGCATGCGCTACGGGCTTCACGATGCAGGGGGATACGAACCGGTGCCGCTCAGGACCGCGACGATGATCGAGGGTCTCCTGCGGCAAGCGACCCAGGACCAGGCACCGGTGTTGGGGGCCCTGGCATCGTTGATGGATGTCGGTTACGTCCTCATGCCCGTTGGCCTCTCTATCCAGCACCCCGATCTGATGGAGCTGGACGGACGGGAGTCGGTGTTTCGGCTTACATCCGGATCACGATCGCCCGTTCGCCTCTTTGGGCACACGCGCGTCATACCCGATTTGCGACGTACCCTTGAGGTTCTGGGGGTGTCGCAGTTTCCGCACGCAACCGTTGCCGTCGTGAACCGGCCGGCAGGTCTCCCTGACGGTCTGTCGGCGACGCCCGAGCTCTGCCGATATGACCGGATCACCTGGAAGCCAGTGCGTGAAGGAGGCGACTGCGTCCTTTCGGGTATGAATCGTCAGGGACTGGCAGCGTTCTCGATTCCCGCTATGCCCGGCTGGACAGCGACTCTGGACAACAGGCATGCCGACATAGTTCGCGTCAATGGCGCTTTCCTGGGTGTGGTCGTTCCGGCCGGAGAACACACGGTTCGATTGCGCTATAGGCCGGCAGCCTTCCGAATCGGCCTGTTCGGTACACTCATGGGGGTGATGGTCCTCGCTGCAATAGGCACGGCTGGGGCAATCGCCATGCGTCGCCCTGCTGGTACACTAGCACAGTCCCGCACCCCCTAGAGCGCATATGCACATATCGAGCGTGATGCGAGCCCATGTCGTCACGGTGACCTGCGATGCAACGCCGGCCGCAGTCGCCGATGTCTTCGCCGTCTACCAACAGGCCGTTGTGCCGGTCGTTGACGCCGCCGATCGGCTGATCGGTTCGATCAGGCCCGGTACGCTGCTCCGTCGGCTCGCATCGCTGAAGGCGGGCCGGCTTCTCGATACCAAGGCCGCCGAGCTTGCGGATACCGGTGTTCCGACAGCGTGCTGTGACGATGACGCGCTCGCGGCGGCTGCGCGGATGCTGGACGGTCAGCATGAGGCCATTGTTGTTGTGGATGACGGCAAGGTGGTTGGGTTGGTCGGCGTACCCGAAGCGTGCAGGATCCTTATCGAATCCATGACCGAGGCAAATCAGGCTGTCGGGTGAGTCCCGGGCAGTCGCAAAGGGAGTTAGCGATGAAACGGATGGTGAACGCGACTACCGCCGCACTCTGCATCGGCTTAGCGCTGATGTGGCTCGGCGGCTGCAAGAAGAGCACCTCATCAGGCGACCAGGACACTTCGGAGATTATCGTGGGGGAGTATGCCTCGCTTACAGGCACAACGGCCACATTCGGCAACTCCACGCATCGCGGAACACAGATGGCCATTGACGACGCCAACGCTGCCGGCGGCGTCAACGGGCGCAAACTGCGGTTGGTCACCGAGGACGATCAGAGCAAACCCGACATCGCCCGTACCGTTGTGACAAGGCTGATCACGCAGGAGAAAGCGGTAGCCATCCTTGGGGAAGTGGCCAGTACCCGCTCGATGGCGGCGGCGCCCGTATGCCAGCAATACAAGGTTCCGATGATCTCGCCATCCTCGACGAACCCCGCGGTCACTGATGCCGGTGACTACATCTTCAGAGTCTGCTTCACCGATGACTTCCAGGCGGCAGTCGTCGCGCACTTCGCCTATGACCAGGGCTTCCGTAAGGTCGCCATCTTCAAGGATATCAAGAACGATTACAGCGTTGCGTTTGCCGCCAACTTCGGAGCGGAGATCAAGCGTCTGGGCGGCACTGTTGCGGCCGAGCAGTTCTTTCAGGAGGGCGACACCGATTTCAAGGCTCAACTCACAACGCTGGCTTCAGCCAAGCCTGACGCGGTGCTTGTTCCGGGCTACTATAGCGAGGTGGGCACCATCGCTCGCCAAGCCCGCGAGGTTGGCTTGAAGGCCCCGCTGCTGGGCGGCGACGGTTGGGACTCACCGAAGCTGGTTCCCGGCGCAGGTGGCCCTGGGGGCGCGCTCGAGGGGTGCTTCTTCAGCAACCATTACTTCTCGTCTGAGCTCAAGGAAGAGGTCACGCAGACCTTCCTCGGGGCCTTCAGGAAGAAGTATCAGCTCGATCCTGACGCCCTGGCAGCTCTCGGTTATGACGCGGCCCGTCTGCTTGTGGATGCACTGAAGCGGGCAGGCACCACTGATAGGGCGAAGCTGCGCGACGCAATCGCGGCCACCAAGGACTTCCCAGGGGTGACCGGGAAGATCACGCTCGACGCGAAGCGGAATGCCCGCAAGGCGGCGCTCATTCTCAAGGTGGAAGGAGACAAGTTCCGCGTATACAAGTCGTACACGCCGGAGCAGATTGGGCAGTAGTCGTGCAGTCCTTTCTCCAGCAAGCCGTCTTTGGCATACAACTGGGCAGTCTGTATGCTCTGATTGCCATAGGATATACGCTTGTATACGGAGTGCTGCGCCTCATCAACTTCGCCCACGGGGACGTTTTCATGGTGGGCGCCTTTGTGTGCTACTACGCATGCACGCGCTGGCTGCCATTCCGCGACCTTGCGACCGACCCATCGGCTGCATCGGCCAACGTCGCCCTTGCCGCCCTGGTCCTCGTCATGGCAATGGTGGTGTGTGCCGCGCTGGGCGTGTTGATCGAGCGATTTGCCTACAGACCTCTGCGCAACGGCCTGGGAGCGGCCGATGCCCATTTCTGGGGCCTGGTGATTGCACTCCCGTTCGCATTGTCCATCGGTAAGCTTACGCAACCCATCGCGATTGCGGCACTGATCGTCATCGGCATCGTCTTCGGCTATCTCCTCAGGCCCGTGGTGTTCTGGATCGCTCATCGGTCCATTCGAACCACCTCGCGCCTCAACGCGCTCATCACCGCAATCGGAGTGTCCTTCGTTCTGGAGTACGGGGGGCTGCTCGTTGTCGGAGCGGACCCGAACTTTGTGCCCAATGTCGTCCCGGAGAAGGTGTACCAACTGCCCGGCGGTGTGCGGATCGGCACCGCTCAACTGGCGATCCTGGCCGTTTCGCTGATCTTGATGGCTGTGCTCCGCTATATCGTCGTGTACACACGTCGAGGCAAGGCGATGCGGGCTATCGCTCATGACATTGAGGCAGCAAAGCTGATGGGCATAGATACCGATCGCGTTATCTCGTTTACGTTTGCGCTTGGCGGCGCGCTCGCCGGCGCCGGCGGAGCGCTCGTGGCGGCCCTCACGCACGTCAAGATCACGCCGCTGTTCGGCCTTCTGCCCGGCATCAAAGCTTTCGTCGCAGCCGTCCTTGGCGGTCCGGGAAGCATTCCGGGGGCGGTGCTTGGCGGTCTGTTGATGGGCCTTGCCGAAGCGTTTGTGGCCGGATCGCAGTTCTCGGCTTTCAGGGACGCCATCGCCTTCTGCATCCTGATCGTCCTCCTGCTCGTCAGACCCTCCGGGCTGCTTGGACGACACGTCGCCGAGAAGGTTTAGCCGCTGTGGTTTGGTTCCTAGGCAGGGTCGGAGCAATAGCGCTGCTTGGCGCTTGTCTGGTCGGCGTAAGCCGCTGGTTGACCGACAACATAGAGACCTACTACTTCCTGGTGTTGATTCAGTGCGGGATTGCGGCGGTGCTCGCGGTCAGCCTGAATCTCATCAACGGCATCACGGGTCAGTTCTCGATCGGGCATGCCGGGTTCTACGCCGTTGGGGCGTATGTCGGCGCTTCCTGGACCATGCTCTGGCGGCCGCAGGTTGTGGAGAGGGTACCGTGGCTGGCGACCGGCGATCTGACCGGTGACATCGCGAATCTTCTGATCGCGCTTGTGCTGGGCAGTGTGGCAGCAGCGCTGACCGGCGCAGTTGTCGGTACCCCTTCGTTGCGCCTTCGAGGCGACTACCTGGCGATCCTGACGCTGGGCTTCGGCGAGGTCATCCGTGTCGTTCTGCTCAACATCGACTCCGTGGGAGGCGCCAGAGGGCTTGCGGGTATCCCAACCCTGGTCTCCTCGGGCAATCTGGCAGCCTTCTGGGTGTTCGGGCTCCTCATTGCAGTCGCCACACTGACACGCAACCTGATGCTCTCGACGTGCGGTCTGACGTGGCTCGCCGTGCGCGAGGACGAGGTCGCTTCGGATGCGATGGGCGTTGACACGACACGCGTGAAGGTTACGGCCTTTGTGGTCGGATCGGGCTTTGCAGGCGCTGCAGGCGTGCTGTATGCCCACTTCTTCACTGGCATCAGTCCGGACATCTTCGGCATGGACGTGTCCATCATGATCACCACCATGGTGGTTCTCGCGGGAACGGGGAGCGTGACCGGCGCGATCATTGCCGGCATCGTCCTCACCGCCCTCCCGGAAGCGCTTCGTTTCCTGAAGGACTTCAAAGAATACCGAATGGTGCTCTTCTCGACGGCCCTGATTGTGATGATGCTGACGAGGCCGCAGGGCATTCTGGGACACTCGGAGTTGGGCTTCGGGTCATTCGTGAGGTTCGCGAACCGTCTGCGCCGCGGACATCGGAGATCGGCGGGTTGAACGATCTTCTCGTCACGCACGACATGACACGGTACTTCGGCGGCCTGGCGGCCGTGTCCGGTGTCAATCTGCGCGTTGCCGATGGCGAGCTTGTCGGGCTCATCGGCCCCAACGGGGCCGGCAAGACGACCGTATTCAACCTCCTGACGGGAGTGTATGTGCCGACCTCAGGACGGATCGTCTTCGATGGTGCGACCGTCAATGGCATGAGACCGTACCGGATGGCAAGGATCGGGATAGCGAGAACGTTTCAGAACATCCGGCTCTTCAAGGTCCTGACGGTTCTGCAGAACGTGAAAGTGGCTGCGGCTCTCCGGGCTAGACAATCGTTCCTTTCTGCTGTGCTGCGAACGCCGGCTCAGACCCGCGATGACCTTCGCATTCACGGCGAATGCATGCGCCTGCTTGAGCGCCTTGATCTTGCCCAGCATGCCGACAGCCGCGCCGACTCGCTCCCCTATGGAGTGCAGCGCCGCCTCGAGATCGCTCGTGCGCTGGCCACCAACCCTCGGCTTCTGCTGCTGGATGAGCCTGCCGCAGGCATGAATCCCAACGAGAAATCGGACCTGATGGCACTGGTCCAGAGGCTTCGAGACGAGTTTCGCTTGACGGTCTTGTTGATAGAGCACGACATGAGGGTGGTCATGGGCATCTGCGAGCGGATCTATGTTCTCGACTACGGCGAGGTGATTGCCGAAGGCACGCCGGAAGCGATTGCGGGTGATCCCAAAGTGATAGCCGCCTATCTGGGGACCGAGGAAGCCTGATGCTGGTTATCGAGCGCCTGGAAGTCCGCTACGGAGCGATCCGAGCGCTCCGGGGCATTGACGTCGAGGTGCGTCAGGGAGAGATTGTCACGCTGATCGGGGCGAACGGCGCCGGCAAGAGCACCGCCATTCGTGCCATTTCGGGCCTTGTGACGCCGTCTGCGGGGCGCATCGTCTACCACGGTGAAGACATCGCGCATCAGCCCGCTCACGTGCTGGTGAGGCGGGGAATCTGCCAATCGCCTGAAGGACGCAGGATCTTCGCCAATCTATCCGTAAAAGAAAACCTCGAAATGGGCGCCTACGTCAACGACGGTCCACGCGCCTCGATCAGGACGGAAATGGAACGCGTCCTCGAAATGTTCCCCAGGCTGCGCGAGAGGATAGGTCAGTTGGGGGGCACACTATCTGGCGGCGAGCAGCAGATGCTTGCCATAGGCCGTGCGCTGATGTCACGGCCGAAGCTGTTGCTCCTCGATGAGCCATCGCTTGGGCTTGCTCCGTTCCTTGTTCAGCAGATATTCTCCATCATCCGCGACATCAACGCACAAGGTGTTACCGTCCTGCTCGTCGAACAGAATGCCTATCAGGCGCTTCGGCTTGCCCACCGGGCGTATGTGCTGGAAACTGGGGCCGTGACCATGCATGGGCGCGCGGAGGAGCTGTTGATGGACGAAGGCATTCGACGTGCGTACCTTGGCAAGTGATCAGGCACGCCGGGGCAGAGAGTTGGCCAGGTGACAAATACCGAACGGAGTGCCCTTATCGGGTTCGCACTTGCGTGCCTGTGGTCGGCGGCTCTTACGGGCCGCGCGCGCTCGGCCCTGCATCGCTATACCCGAAGTATCGCCCCTGAGGCGCGGATCAGGACAGGTGTCGTGCCTGCCGGTCCTCTCGGCTCGCTGATCGGCAGGGCGTCGCTGGCAACGGTAGACGTCCAGGGTGGGGAGATCAGTATGCTTGTGACCCCGCTTGCTGCGCCGACAGGCCCGTTTCGAGTTTGCGTTCATCGCACCGAGCTGCGGGGTTCACGGACCTCTGCCCTCGGTCTGCCGGTGCATCGCCTGCGCATCGTTCAGGCAGACAGCGTTCTCGATGGTGGGCGGCTTATTCTGAAGCGGGAGTTGGGTGTCATTCGCACCGGTCTCATGGGTGTTGAAGTTGTCATAGACGCACACTCGCTTGCGCGCGTGGTCGAGCGGCGCATGCCGACGGTCTCGGACGTTACCGTGGTGCTGGCCGACAACAGGGTCTGCATTCAGGGCCGAAGCTCTGCACCTCGAGGTGCGGTCACGCTGGTGGCCGAAGTGGCATCCTACAATGGCGATCAGATCGTGCTTCGAAACGGCAGGCTGTGGGTGGATGTAAACGAGGTGCCGACCGGATTGGCCGCCATGATGATTGGGGCTATGAACCCGGTTTTCTCGCTGCGAGACACACTGGGTCCGGGCACCAACATCGCTATACGAAAGGTACAGGTGTCCGAGGGCGTCGTCCGAGCGGTGCTCGGCGGGCTATCCATCGGAACAGGGAAGTCAGCAAGACAATGAGCACAACAGGCGACCTGAATAGAACACCACTTTATGACGAGCACGTGGCGCTGCGCGCGAGGATGGTCCCATTCGCGGGCTGGGAGATGCCGGTCCAGTACACCGGTGTCATTGAGGAGGCGCGGGCCGTGCGAACGCATGTCGGGATGTTCGACATCAGCCACATGGGGCGCGTTCGGGTCAGAGGTGCCACGGCAGCCGCCGGTCTTCAATCGGTGACCACCAACGACGTTGCCGCGCTGGCACCCGGCAAGGCCCAGTACTCTCTGATACCTTTCGAGGCAGGTGGTATCGCCGATGACATCATCGTCTACATGCTGGCCAACGAGCAGTACCTGGTTGTCGTCAATGCGGGCAACACCGCACGCGACATAGAGATACTGCGCAACGTAGAGTCACTGAGTGGGATCATGAACGATGAGACGGCGGAGACCTGCATGATCGCCGTGCAGGGGCCTGAGGCCGCTGCCTTGCTTCAGGGGAGCTGCTCGACGGACCTGACCGCCGTCCCGCGGTTCGGTGTCATTGCGGCCCGGGTGTATGGCATTCCTGCCACGCTCTGCCGAACCGGTTACACCGGCGAGGACGGCTTTGAAATCATTGCCGCCTCAGGGGACGGACATACGCTGTGGCGGGCGCTATCCGCGAGCGGTGCAGTCCCATGCGGTCTAGGCGCGCGCGACAGCCTGCGCACAGAGGCCGGCTACCCCTTGTACGGACATGAGATATCTGAGACGACTACTCCTGTCGAGGCCGGGCTCATGTGGGCGGTCAAGCTTGACAAAGGCGACTTCGTAGGGCGTGCCGCCATCGCCGAAGCCAAAGCTCGGGGTCCGGAACGCAAGCTGATGGGCATCGTGATGGGCGACCGAGCTATACCCAGACAGGGCTACACCGTTGCCCAGAATGGATCAGAGGTCGGCGTCGTGACCAGCGGCGCCTTTTCTGCAACGCGCAGCATAGCGCTGGGTATGGCATACATTCGCAGCGACGTGGCCCGAGCAGGGCGGAGGGTGGGCGTGATCGTGCGCGGCACGCCGCATGAGGCCACATTGGTACCGAAGAAGGATCTCATGGCCTGGGTACCGGACAACTGATTGGGGAGGGGAAAACGCAATGGAGTTGCGTGACGACCGGCTGTACAGCCGTACGCACGAGTGGGCCAAGACCGAGGACGGTATCGTGATCGTCGGCATTACTGATCACGCGCAATGCGAGTTGGGCGACGTAGTCTACGTGGAGCTTCCGGCGGTAGGCAGAGAGCTCGGGCAGGATGAGGTGTTCGGCGCAGTTGAGTCGGTCAAGGCGGTCTCCGACCTGTATGCACCGATTGCGGGAACTGTAGTTGCGGTCAATGATGACCTTCCATCGAAGACCGAACTCGTCAATGAGGATCCATACGGAAGCGGGTGGATGGTGAAACTCGAGATGGCGGCGGGCGCATCTCTGGACCACCTCATGTCACCAGCCGAGTATGAAGCGTTCGTTCAGGAGAGCGGTCATTGAGCTACACGCCGCACACGCCCGAGGACCGCGCCGCGATGCTGGAGGCGATTGGCGCGGCGTCGGTTTCCGACCTCTTTGCGGACATCCCGACCAGTGCCAGGCTTCAGTCACCGCTCCGGCTTCCGGGTCCGCTATCGGAGATGGAACTCCAGCAACACATGCGCGGTCTCGCGCATCAGAACCTGGACACCGGCAAGTTGGTGTGCTTCCTCGGCGCAGGAGTTTACGACCATTTCGCCCCGGCCGTTGTGGATGCGGTGATCTCACGCGGTGAGTTCGCCACGTCGTACACGCCCTATCAGCCCGAGTTAAGTCAGGGGATGCTGCAGTCCATCTACGAGTTTCAGTCGCTCATATGCGGGCTCACGGCGATGGACATGGCGAATGCCTCCATGTATGACGGCGCGACCGCCATGGCTGAAGCGGCCCTGATGCTGTGCGCCGTCACAGGCCGGAACGAGGTCGTCGTTTCTCGGGCGGTGCATCCACACTACCGACAGGTACTCCGTACGTATTGCGATGCATCGGCAGTGAACCTCGTCGAGTGCGGTTTCAGCGACGGACGAACCGACAGCGCGAGTTTGGCGCATTCCGTAAGCGACAGAACTGCGTGTGTCGCCATCCAGTACCCGAACTTCTTCGGATGTGTGGAGGACCTCGCTGCGCTGACAGATGTCGCCCAGCGTCACGGTGTGCGCAGTGTTGTTGCGGCCGATCCGGTTGCGCTCGGACTCCTCAGGCCGCCCGGGGAGTTCGGTGTGGACGTTGTGGTAGGTGAGGGCCAGGGGCTCGGGGCACCGATGGGTTACGGGGGGCCGTTGCTGGGGTTCTTCGCCTGCAAGTCCGAATACCAGCGCAGGTTTCCCGGCAGGATTGTTGGCCTGACCCATGACTCGGAAGGCCGACGCGGATTCACGATGACGCTGCGCACCCGTGAGCAGGATATCCGACGTGAGAAAGCCACATCCAACATATGCACGAATGAAGCGCTCGTAGCGCTGGCAGCGACGGTGCATCTTTGCGCATTGGGGCCGAGGGGCCTTCGGGATGCGGCCACCCTCTGCCTTCAGAAAGCGCACTACGCACACGACAGGATGGCGGAGTTGCCCGCGCTCCGGCCCTCATTCCCGGCGCCGTTCGTCAAGGAGTTCGCCGTTGCTGTGGATACTCGACGGCCCGTCCGCGACCTGTGTCGGTCCATGGTCGGTCGCGGGTTCCTCGCCGGCTATCCGCTTGACGAGGCCTACCCGGAGCTGCCCAATCATCTCCTCGTCGCCGTGACCGAACGCCGAACCAGAGACGAGATTGACGCGTTTGTTCAAGCGCTGAACGCCGAGCTTCCGGGAGGTGCATCATGAGCGAGCCGCTTGTCTTCGAGAAGTCTGCCGTCGGCAGAAGAGCTGTCACGCTGCCGGACTGCGATGTCCCTGAAAGGTCTCCCGAAGAGCTGCTCGGTCCCGGAGCCATCAGGGAAACGTTGCCGTTGCCCGAGATCTCGGAGTTGGAGCTGGTTCGTCACTTCACCAGGCTGTCACACCGCAACTATGCGATAGATCTGGGTTTTTACCCGCTCGGATCGTGCACGATGAAGTACAACCCAAAGGTCCATGAGAGCATCGCCCGCATGCCCGGGTGGATTGGAATCCATCCGTTGCAGCCGGATGAGACCGCTCAGGGAGCGCTGGAGCTCATCCACCGAACAGAGCGGATGCTCGCCGAGATCGCCGGAATGGAGGCAGTTTCGCTTCAGCCGGCAGCAGGCGCGCATGGCGAGCTGCTCAGTATGATGATGCTGCGCGCCTACCATCGCCACCGTGGCGAACCTGAGCGTCGGACCATACTCGTGCCTGAATCTGCCCACGGAACCAATCCGGCAAGCGCTGCCCGGTGCGGCTTCGAAGTACGCAGCATTCCTGCCGGTGACGATGGTCTCACCGATGTTAATGCCCTCAAACGCGCCCTCGGCGATGGTGTTGCCGGCTTGATGCTCACGAATCCGAACACGTTGGGTCTGTTTGAGCGGAATGTCGAGGAGATATGCTCGCTCGTCCATGCGGCCGGCGGGCTTATGTACTGCGACGGCGCCAATATGAACGCCATTGTCGGTGTGGCGCGCCCGGGTGATATGGGTTTCGATGTGATGCACTTCAACCTGCACAAGACGTTCTCGACCCCTCATGGAGGCGGCGGACCGGGGTGCGGCGCGATCGCGGTTGGCAAGGAGCTCGAACCGTTCCTGCCCGTGCCGCGCGTCGAGGCGCATGGGGATGACCGCTATGTGCTGGATTGCGACAGGCCCTTGTCGGTCGGGCGCGTCCACTCGTTCCATGGCGCATTTCTGGTCGCGGTTCGTGCCTACGCGTATATCCTGTCGCTCGGCGCCGCCGGGTTGCGGGATGTTGCGGAAACCGCTGTGCTCAACGCGAACTATGTCCGATCGCAACTGCGGGAGCGCTACGACATACCCTATGACCGGACCTGCATGCATGAGGTTGTCGTTTCGGCCTCGCGTCAGAAGGCGCAGGCGGGAGTGCGGGCGCTGGACATCAGCAAGCGCCTCATGGACTACGGCTTCCATCCTCCGACGAACTACTTCCCGCTCGTGGTGCCTGAGGCCCTGATGATCGAGCCGACCGAGACTGAGACCAAGGAGACGCTCGACGCGTTCTGTGATGCCATGACCGCCATCGCAAGTGAGTGTGACGCAGAGCCCGAGACGGTCAAGGCCGCCCCTCACTCGACCGTGGTATCCCGCCTGGATGAGACGGCCGCCGTCAAGCAACTGAACGTGAGGTGGGCAGGATCGGCATAGGCAGAGGGTCGCCCTGGCGGTTGCTCTTAACGGGGAAGGGCAGTCCAGCGGGGAATATGGCGCTCGATGACGCGATTCTCGATGCGGTTGTGGAGCGCCGATCATGTCCCACTGTACGCATCTATACCTGGGACGGGACAGCCGTGTCGGTGGGGCGCTTCCAGGTCGCCAGGGCAACGCTCCGTTGCGCTTTCCTCAGCCGTTGCTCCATTCCTGTCGTCAGGCGGCCTACCGGAGGCCGTGGTGTGCTTCATGGAGGCGATCTGACGGTGGCGGTGGCGGCTCCGGTTCACGCGCTCTCCCAGGCGGATTCGAGCGTTATGGGCTCCCATTTCGTGGTGATGGATTGCATCGCCGCCGCCATGCGCAAACTGGGCGCCAAGGCCCTGGTTGGGTCGGGTATGGACCACGCCCGTCATGGCGATTGCTTTGCGTCGTCGTGCAGGGCGGACGTCGTTGATGCCGATGGAGCGAAGCTCGCCGGAGGCGCGCAGACGAGGCGTCGTGAGTGCCTGTTGGAACAGGTATCCGTTCGGTGGCGACCCTCGGCGGTGCGACCGGAGGAGGTGTTCGTCGGCGGTGCACCCACTTCAGTCTATCCTTTCGAGGATGTCCCGGAGGAGGAGCTGATTGCGTCTGTTGTGTCCGCACTCGAAGGCACGCTCGCCACGGACCTCGAACGCGGTACACTATGTGAGGCAGAGGTCTCTCAGACTGACCTCCGCGCGTCGGAGTACGTCGTTGACTTGAGTCCGCTCATGTGATATCATCGGCGCAACTGCTTTGGACACAAGTGCGTTCCGCTGTGCCTGCGAAGGGAGATGCACGTTAGCATGGCAAAGAAGATTCTCGCAGTAGACGACGAAAAGGCCATCGTTCGCCTGGTTCAGGTAAACCTGGAGCGAGAGGGCTACGAAGTGGTGACGGCCTATGACGGCCGCGAAGCCCTTGAGAAGGTCGCCAGCGAACGGCCGGACCTCGTTGTCCTCGACGTGATGATGCCGTACATGGACGGTTTCGAGGTCCTTCAGCAGCTCAAGAAGGACCCAAACACGCGCGACATTCCGGTAATCATGCTGACCGCGAAAGCGCAGGATGCCGACGTTTTCAGGGGCTGGCAGTCCGGCGTAGACTGCTACCTGACGAAGCCCTTTAACCCGATGGAACTGAAGGCCTTCGTCAAGCGTGTCTTCAAGTCCCTTGACGACGAGCAGGAAGGCGACCGACGTATTCAACTGTAGTCGGAAAGCAGGCCGAGCAGATACGCAATGTCCAACTTCCATCAGATAGAGCGTGAGAACCGGCACCAGACGGCCCTGCTGTTCGGCTTCGTGGCCGCCGCAGCGGGCATAGCCGTGGCGTCATACCTGTATTGGTGGCGCATTCGGTCCATGCATCGCGATCAGACCCCGCTGGCCACCGTCGGAGACATCCTTGCCGAGTGCCACGCCAAGATGCGGGAGATTCAGGGCCATCTGTCGGCATTGAACGACACGGTCTAGGCACAGTCGGCGTCATTGACACATGCTTGGCGGGCTGTCCGGTTTTCGGGCAGCCCGTTTGCATGTCGGGGCGCGCATTTCGCAGCCACAGGGAGGGGCCGGTCGTTCGCCATCTCTGTCCGCCGTTCGCTGAAGAGCGAAAGCGATGAGACGCGAAAGCCTGATGGCCGCGTCAACACGAAGGATGGCGTTCACACGTCGTCCGTAACGACGACCACGAAGCGCCCCCGGCAGGAATCGAACCTGCGGCCAACTGCTTAGAAGGCAGCTGCTCTATCCTCTGAGCTACGGAGGCAAGTCTGGAGCGGGAGACGAGAATCGAACTCGCGTCACCTGCTTGGAAGGCAGGAGCTTTACCATTAAGCTACTCCCGCTCGCGCTCGGACCTCCGATCTCGATCCGAGCAACAATCAGTATATCACACGCGGCGCTTGCTCGGGTCAGTCAATGGTGCCGACTTTCGCAGGATGGCCGCTCGCGGCCGATTCATCCAGTGCATAGCAGACCTGATGGGTCTTTGCCGCGTCCTCCAGGTTCAGCGAGGATTCGACGCCGTCGGCGATGCACTCGATGAAGTGGTTGATCTCGCCGCGGAACGGGTGGTGGGTCACGTCGCCGCTATCGGGGCGGATGGTGGGCACCTCGACCCAGTCTGTCTGGCCGGCAAAGTAGTCCGTGGCATAGATCCTGTTGTCGCGGATGGTGCCGGACGTGCCCAAGAGGTCTATGTTGAACGCGTACGGCGAGCGAACGTCAAAGCTGGCTGACACCTTGCCGACAGCTCCATTGCGGAACTTCAAAATGCCGACAATGTTGGTGTCGTACTCGTAGTCGGGGTTGTGTTTGTTGCTGTAGGCACAGACCTCGGTCACCTCGTCCTGCACGAAGTAGCGTATGGCGTCCACCGCGTGAATCCCTGCCGAGAGCATGGCACTGCCGGCGACGGCCTTCTTCACGTTCCAGACGTACTGCTTGTACTGAGGGCCTATGTTATGCCAGTAGTCAACCTCAGCATAGAAGACATCGCCGATGGCGCGCCTCGCCAGCAAATCCTTGATCAGCATGAACTCGGGGTTCCAGTGCAGGACGAAGCTGACGACGGTGCGAACGCCTGCAGCTCGGACGGCATGGAGCATGCGTGCAAGCGACGCGCCGTCATTTGCGACCGCCTTCTCAATCAGCATGTGCTTCCCTGCCTGTGCACCGGCCACTACATTATCGGGATGCTGGTCAGGCGGAGTGCAGATCGAAACCGCATGGACGTTCGGATCGGACAGCATCTCCTCGTAGGAGCCATAGATCCGTGCATCCTCTACTCCGGCCTCCTGAAGACGCGCCACTGCAGCCTCGGGCGTTCGGCTGTAGATACCCACAACCCTGGCCATGGGGTTGGCGCAGTAGGCCTTGATGTGTTCGCTCGACACCCATCCGGCCCCAAGGATGCCGACACCGATATTACCCATCCGGATTCCTCCTTCTAACGTTTGCCAACCGGGAGGGACGGCGTCCCCGCCGTCTGTAATCGGGGTCATCGAGGACGATGGCCCTCCCGAGGGGTCATCGAGGACGATGGCCCTCCCGAGGGGTCATCGAGGACGATGGCCCTCCCACAGGTTCGCCGCCTCCGGTCCGGCATCCTCTTGCAGTTGACACGGATTGACGTGCGAGGGTATTGTCTTGGCGTCATCCAATGTGCAGAGCGCATGGGTGGCGGCCTTATCAAGAGTGGCGGAGGGACCGGCCCGACGATGCCACAACAACCACCCCGTTTGCCGGCGGGGCAGGTGCTAAGTCCGGGCAGCGATGTTGCTGCGAGATAAGGGGGCAAAGGCGATATCCATCGGATTATCTAAAGCCCCTTTCGTTGGAGAGGGGCTTTTGCGTGCGTCAAGCAGCCCCCCGGGAATCGGGGTCATTGGGGACGATGACCCTCCCACATCACGCCTTGGATACATCCGGCGATGCTCAGGAGGAGCACTGTGGCAGAGAACTACCTATTCACTTCGGAGAGCGTTACTGAGGGGCACCCCGACAAGCTCGCCGATCAGATCAGCGACGCAGTCCTTGATGCGCTGCTGAAACAAGACCCAAAGGCGCGAGTTGCGCTCGAGACGCTGTTGACAAGGGGACTCGCAGTGGTTGCGGGCGAGTTGACCACGTCGGCCTATGTCGAGATCGCGGATGTCGTTCGCGCCACTATCAACGAGGTCGGCTACACGAAGACGGAATACGGCTTCGAGGGAGACACCACCGGCGTCATGCTGGCGATACAGAAGCAGTCCGGCGACATCAACCAGGGAGTGGACCGCAGCTCGTTGGAGGAGCAGGGGGCCGGCGATCAGGGCATGATGTTCGGCTTCGCTTGCGATGAGACCGACCAACTCATGCCGTTGCCCATCACTGTGGCCCACGCGCTGACACGGAAGTACAGCGAAGTCCGTAAAGCCAAGCCGGAGCTCGGACTAAGACCGGACGGAAAGTCGCAGGTGACGGTAGCCTATGTTGACGGGATGCCCGACCACATAGACACCATCGTGATGGCCGCGCAGCACGATGATACGCCGGGTCTCCTCGCCGGCATCAAGGATCTGGTCATAGACGAGATAGTGAAGCCGGTTCTTGGGGCGTTTCCCCAGCTCGTGAAGGGAAACATCAAGTATTATGTGAACCCCACCGGCAAGTTCGTTACAGGCGGCCCCCAAGCCGATACGGGCGTCACAGGCCGCAAGATCATCGTGGACACCTACGGGGGCTACGCCCGCCACGGAGGCGGAGCGTTCTCCGGCAAGGACCCATCGAAAGTGGACCGATCGGCAGCGTATGCAGCTCGGTACCTGGCCAAGAACGTCGTGAAGGCTGGACTTGCGAAGAAGTGCGAGATTCAGGTGGCCTATGCGATTGGCGAGCCGAAGCCGGTAAGCATCTACGTGGACTCGTTCGGGACGGGCAAGATCCCCGACAATCAGATCTCCGCCCGGCTCCAGGATCCCTCAATCATAGACCTCAGGCCTGGTCTGCTTATCCAGCGGCTGGATTTGCTGAACCCCGCGCGGGTGTGCTACCGCGAGACCGCCAAGAACGGGCATTTCGGCAATCCGGCGTTTCCATGGGAGGCGACCGATCTGGCAGCCGCGCTGGCAGGCTGATCCCAGCAGTATCGGCAGGATCGAACGGGAGGGAGCCGGTCAGCTCCCTCCTTCACACATCCCAGCCCGATCCTCGCCGCCGGGGATTTCGGGCGCCAATGTTCGCATCGGCAAGCCCGATCACATACACAATGCCTATGGCTGCTATCAGGGCGGTACTCGTGGGTGTCAGCCCGATCGCCTCTCCTGCAAAGCCCAGAGGTGACCAGAGGAGCGCAACGATCAGAGCCAGGGTTACCAGCGCCAGGACCAGTCCTTTCGCGGTTTCACCATTATAGTATTGGCCGGCCCCCGGACATACCGCCGACAGCAGGACTGCCAGGTACGGGTTTTTCGGCTCAACGGCGAGGCTCATCGGGGAGGCCATCCGATCCTGCATGAGGACGAGCTCGGCGTACTTGCGTTCGGCCGACCGTCGCGACGGGTCGGCCTCGCCCGAGCGACGATATGCGGCAACGGCATCGTCAACGCGTCCCAGCGCCTGCAGAATGTCGCCGAGCATCTCCAGTGCAGCAGCATCGTGCGGACATCGGTCAATGGCGGCATGGCAGGCCTGAAACGCATCTTCGAAGCGACCGCGTCGCCTTGCGATGTGAGCCTCGCGAAGCAGCCGTTCCGCCTGTTCGACGTCGGCTGGGGAGGGCTCCCGAAATGGCGGAAAGGTCAGGGATGGGTGCGGCTCGAAGGGCTTGGGGGCGAGTGGAACGGTAACTTCCGGTTTCGCATCGGTCAGGATCGGTGTCGGGGAAGGCACCGAGGCAGTCTTCAGCAGCCTGGAGATCTCATCAGGCGGAATACCTCGATCGGCCAGAATGCGGGCCAAGGAGGCATCGTCCAGTGGTGCGCCGGACGCGCCGGCATGCTCCGCATCCGCGGCAGCGTGTGCGTTTGCCGGGGCATGCTCGTCGGAATCAGACATGCGGTATGGACTCCGTGACCGCCTCGGTCGGGCTTCGCTTCACCCCGCGTTCAACCTCCGGTTCGCCCCCCCGGGCCGACAGGTCAAGGCGCGGCGCCTCGGCCCAGAACGCTTCGAGGTCGTAGTATTCCCGCTGATCCGGCGCCATCACATGCGCGACCACATCCTGGTAGTCCATCAGCACCCACCGTGCGTGGTCGTAGCCTTCGATGCGGATGCCGCCTGCGCCCGCATGCTTCATCTGTTCAACGATATGGTCTGTGATCGTTCGTATATGAACGGACGAAGTGCCCTCGCACACGAAGAAGTAGTCTGTCATCAGGGTAAGCCCGCGCAAATCCAGGAGCGTTGGGTTGCGCGCCTGCTTGGCATCGGCGGCTTCAACGATCAGGCGCACTTT
This sequence comes from Chthonomonas calidirosea, assembly GCA_020722705.1. Taxonomy (GTDB): domain Bacteria; phylum Armatimonadota; class Chthonomonadetes; order Chthonomonadales; family CAJBBX01; genus JAAYVH01. Next base: position 78,653 of record DYKI01000003.1, read on the forward strand.
TTCTTCGGATGTCATTGGGGTGACGACTACCTCCTGTGCCAGTTGGCCACGCCATAGTATGAGGTTGGACGGCCGCAAAGTCAATCCGTCCTATCGGAAGTATCCGACGCGAACCACACCCGATGAACAGCACGGTAGCGATCATCGGAAATGCGCTCACGCGCGATCTCGCGGCCCCGAACAGTGTGTGTTCTGTAGGTGACGACTCTCCATCCGGCATGTGCAGCCGACTGCGGCTGCGATGTATGACGAACAAGCGGCGACTGGGGTTCGACAACCACAATGCGCCGCGGCGCCTCGCGCTCGACGATGCGCGTCACGATTCCCACAGCGACCTTCGGCGGATGCTTTCCCATGAGCGCGACAGTCAGGTAATCCCGGGTGATGCGGCAGCGGATAGCGATGGGGTGCGGACCCGGATTGCGGAACCGGAGATCTAGGGTGTCGAAGGCGACGGCGGCATCTCGCCCCGGCGGCACATAGGTTGGAGCTACGGCGTGAGGGTGCCGTTCGACGATAGGCAGATCGGCAAGCAGCGCGGCGTTGTAGAGAGCGGTCGAAACTTGACAGACACCGCCGCCCACGGCGCGCACCAGAACGCCCTCGTTGCTGACTGGAGCCTTGCGATATCCTGCCTCCGCTGTCCAGTTCCCCACGCAGCGATTATAGGAGAATGTGCCGCCCGGCGGCACCTTTGCGCCATCCAACGCACGGGCGGCCAGGATCGCGTTATGCCGCTGTGATGCCGTCCTGCGGGCGAGGCTCGTCGTGAATGCCGCCAAGGTCCTATCGCGCTGAGGCTCCGGTCTGCGAAGGAGGAGCAGACCCATTGCCCCGATGCAGGCCGTGAACGCGACGAGGGCATAGCCCGATCGCGCCATCATCGGACTGTTACCGCTTGAGCCGCGGTCTCCACACGCACATCCGGATTGTACATGCATTCGAGGCGAGCCGGGAGCGCCGTCGTCCGACCAGGCGCCTGAGTCCGCACGTAGTACTCCAGGATGTGCCTGCCAGGCGGCACCCGGCGTGCGAAGAACACGATCCTGTCGTCGCGCACATCTGTTGACGAGTACCATTCGCTCCATTCGGCATCTACATCGCCGCGAGCGCTGGGCTCCGCGCCGGCAGGAAGCGGGTCTGTCACCATGACGTACGGCAGTTCCCTTTGTGTTTGGATGACGATACGCCGCCTGAGGACAGTCCTTGATGGTACGTAGCTTCCCATCGGTTTGTAATACCGGACGGCTCCCCGAAACGGGAGCCTGGCTTGAGATAGGACCTCGAAGCTACGAGTCAGCCTAACATAGGGGGCAGATGACAGCGGCCGATCCATGGCGCCTGCGGCCTGTGTGCGGACCATCAGCGAGTAGTAGGCATTGCCGCCGGAGATGGGCACGAGCTGCAGGGAGTTTGGCCCGCGCTGCAGCGGGATGCCCGTGAGGCGGAATATCTGCTCGCCCATCGCCCGCTCGGCGCTGAACGGACTCCGCCGAACATCCTTGCCATTGACGAGCAAGCGGAGTCCTCCGGAGCGCGCCATCTGGTCAGGGTGACGTTCGGCGTACGTGCAGATCGCTGCTACGACAAACGCGGTGTCGCGCGTGCATGCCCATGAGGCATCGGTTCGCCTCAGCATCATGTAGCGGATGGCGCGCTCGGCAATCTCCGTGTGTTGCGATGCCGTGATGAGCGCCCGGATCGCCAAGGACGTGGCTACGGTCCGATTCCATTCATACCCGGCGGGGTCTGTCCGCCCCGGCCACCAGGCGAGTGCGCCGTCACCTTTGACTTGCGCGAGGAGCCGGGTCATATAGCGTGCGAGACCTGGCGGCTCAGAGCGAAGCGTGTGGGAGCGAAGCGTGTGGGCATCGGACAGTCGAGACGCATGAAGACGGTGTGCCGCCATGATCGCGCAGGCCAATCCGGAAGCGCTCATGCGGTCGGGATCCAGGCGGTGCAGCGCGTTGACGCCGGACTCTGCGAGAGCCAGCGCTGCGAATGCTCGGGCATCCTGATCGTGGGTCTGGTTGGATAGGCGAGCAAGAGCGGTTCGGGCTTGCTCCGCCATGCCTCTCGGCAGCGAGTAGCCTGACCGACGGGCGGCTGACACACCCATCAGGGCATAGGCCGTGAGCCACAGGTCGCCGGGATCGCTTTCGAACCACCCCCAGCTTCCATCCGGCTGCTGCATCTTGCGAAGGCGCGTGATGCCATTGCGTACGGCGTCGGCGAGCTCGCTGGCGAAACGGGTGCCAAGGGCCGCCTTGAGCGACTGCGGCGAACCGGCCGGCAGTTGCTTGAGCGTGTTTGCGGCGAACAGGGCAGGATAGAACGCGCTCACGGTCTGTTCCACGCACCCGTACGGGAACGTTCTCAGGTACCGAAGCGCTTCCGGGATCGCTGCCAACGGACCTGGTGCAAGCCGCAATGTGATTGCAGCTCGGGCAGCGCCTTCGGGTGTGTCGAATCGGTGGATCGGGCCGGGGCCTATCCCAGTCTGACCCGCAAACACGTGCGTAACCTCGCGCGCGTTGGGCTTGATCTCAACCGGCAGCTCGATGGCGTCCGCCATTCGCGGGGCATCTGCCGTCCAGGCGTCGGCCCTGATGCGAGCCGTCCCGGGTCCTGCTGCGGTGGCAAACCAGCTTGCGATCGCGCTGCCGCGTGCCGGAACCTCGACCTGCTGTATCGGAGCGCCTTCAATCAGCAGGCCTTTCGCCGAAACCCTGACCGAGGCTAGACGCGGCACCATGCCCGCGTTGGCGACGCCTGCTGTCACACGGACACGATCCCTCTCTGTCAGGAACCTCGGCAGATCGAGCCGCACATGGAATGGCAACGTAGAGATCAGTTTGGCGGTGCCATAGCCGAACTGCGACCCTGACGTGTGGGCGATTGCCGTCACCCGCCATGTCGTGATATTGTCTGGGAGGCGGGCACGGATCCGGGCATTTCCCAGGTTGTCGGTCATCACGTGCGGCACCCAGGCGGGCGTATCCTCAAAACGCTTTCTGGCCACGATATTCGGGATGCCCTTGTCGCCGCTGTAGAGCCGCTCCTCACAGGAATGCCACGTGGTGACCATGCAGTACGTCTCTGGGTAGAACGTGTCCAGGATGGCCTCGGGATCATCCTCCATCAGGCTGTAGATCGCTTCGTCCACGACGGCTGCCGAGGCCTCGGCGCGCACGGGCTTTCCACGGTGATCTCTGATGTGGATGGCGACCTCTGCCGTCGTTCCTGGCCTGTACTGGCCTGAACCCGGGGCGACTTGGACATCGAGCTTGCGCGACGGTATGTCCACACGCAACACCGCAGTGGTTGACGCAAGGCGTTTCCGGAATATGCAGGCGACATTCACTTCGACACGCGGCCCATAGGCTGAGCGCATGGGGACACGGACCACTGTGCTCCGAGACCTCAGGGGCACGGTCGTGATGTCGTAAAGCGTTTCTCCCTCGATGGTCAGGAGAGCCACCGCACCGACCCGGTTGGAGTTGATCAGCAATCGCGCGACATCGCCCTCCTCGTACCGCCGTCTGTCGGCATGAACGCTAAGGTCGCCGTACTCTGTGGCCACATCGCCGCCACGATCTGTCACACACCAAAGGTGCGTTTGAACGCTGACGCTCCGGCCCTGTGGATCAACCGCCCGGACCTCCGCCTTGATCTCACCCGGTCTGCTTGCTGCGAACGCCAGCCGTGCTCGACCCATCGGATCGGTCTTGCCGGTGACTGAACCTATCGGCGTGGACGTGATGCGAGAGCCGTTCGTCATCTGCCTGCTGAAAGCGAGCGTGATCGGAAGCGATGCAGCGGGTCTTCCCGACAGGTCGGTCGCTCTGATGACAAATGCAGTGGGGCGGTTGGGGGCCATAACGTAGCCATCGGGCTGCAGGAACAAACGCAACGATCCCGGAAAGACACGCGTCTCGGCATCCACCTCAACCGACCTGCCGTTTGGATCAACCACCTCCACGTGGACAGTCATCCGATGGCCGTGGGCTGACTCCGGATTGCTGACCACATTGGAGGGCAAGCGGAGAGTTGCCCGACCATCTTGATCGAGATTGGCTGTGGCCGTGACATCAACAATGCCATAGTCCGGCGGCTCCATCCATTCGGGCGTCTCGGTTAGCTCTTCGTCCTCGTTGAGCCCCTCCCAGTCCCACAGGGGTGACCAGGAAGTCGAGTAGCGTACGGCTGCGCCGGCCAGAGGAGCGCCGTAGTAATAGGAGGCCTTGATCTCAACCTCGACCGTTTCGCCCGCGACGTACGCTGCGCGCGCCGGCTGTGCGGTGACGCTGAACTCGGGTTTTCTGTAGGATGCCACGGTGAAGTCGTAGGCGTCCAGGTTGCCCGCAGCCTCAGCGAAGATCGTGCATGGGCCGCTTGGCGTCTCAGGGCTCAGAGTGAGACGACCGGAGAACGAACCGTAGCGATTGACGATGAACGTCCGATCAGTGAGGATGACACCCTCGGGGTCTTCGGCGCGCAGCTTGATCGGCATTCCGGACGGTACCGAGTATGTAGGACCGGGACCTCTGCGCGTGCGCGCGATGCCCTTGAATCGGACCTCCTGTCCGGGTCTGTATACAGGCCTGTCCGTGTAGACGAACACCTTGGTGGACTCGGGCCTGGGCCACGCGTCGTAGCCACAGGCGAACGCATAGCTGCCGCCCATCTGGGCCACAGCGCATGACCATTGGTCGTCCGGGTCTGTCGCCGGCAGTGAGGGCGCTCCGTCAAGACGTGCCAAACCCGTGCTGTCAGCGATGCTGCGGACAAGGGGGCGTCCTGACGAATACAGGGTTACCCTCGCGCCGGGCGTGGGCTCGCCGGTCTTCAAGTTGGCCACAAACCCGTGCGCACGCTGCCCGATCTTCTTCACGATGAGCGCGAGATCGGTTACCGCGATACCGAAATACGCCTGCGAGTCGCCATAGCGAGCAATGACACAGTAGAACCCCGCATTGAGCTTGCCAAGTGCCAGACGATGCTCGAAATGGCCTTCGACATCAGCGAGATTCGAGTTGACCGACACCGTACGGACAAGGGACGAATGCTGGGCAACTGCGCGGGGAACCTGGGCTGGCCGCGACCAGGTTCCAAAGACGTCTCGAAACGCCGTGAACCCTTCAGGTCGGCGCAGCAGATCAGGGATGTCCAGCCGGTACAGCTCGATGTACGGTCGTCCGGCATCGGGCTCGACATAGCCGCCAATAGTAATGTAGGCGGTTTCGCTCGGCAAGTAGGTGCCCGCTGTGGACGAACAGGTCAGCGGCTCAAGGGTTCGGTTGAGACGCAGCACAACGGGAGTGGCCGTCGCCTCATCAACTTCGATGCGAGGCACCGACAAGCCGTGGGCTGGCGAACTTGCAGTCAGGGTATATGCGCCGACAGGGACGGCATTCAGCTCGAAACTGCCGTCCGCGCCGGTCCGGGTCGAGCGCCTGTAGGAACCTTCCGTGTCGCCCATGGAACTGACCCAGATTGTCGCACCCGGCAGGGGCTGCAAGTCCTGGGTGTAGACACGGCCAATGACTCTCCCGATGGGAGGTTCGGTAATGGCCGCCAACGCCATCAGCGCCGCGATCATGGCGATGCCGGCCGTCATGGCCAACCTTTCGGCCCAACGAACGTTAGGCCCAGAACCCGAATCCATGTCATCCACTCCTGCGAAACCGTGTCCGTGCGAACTCAGACGCTAAGGCAAGAGCAGCGGACGCACCCCCGATGAGCGCGATCAGCCTTGCCCTGTCAAGGCGTGTCAGCTCGCTGTATGAGGCGCCGAACTCAGTGAACTGCAGGAGCGAGAAAATGCCCCCCACCGCAATCAGAACGACTGTCATGGGCTCCAGCCCCTCGTCTGCAGCGCGGGCCCAGAGTACGGCGAGCCCAATGCCTACGATCAGCGGGAATACCGCCTTCGGTCCCCATATTCCGATGATCAGCGCCGGCCATAGCAGAGCCGCCAGCGCAGCGATAGGACCGCGCCATGTGGCCGAAGCGGCTGACCACCGTGCCAGCACGGATGGGACGAAGAGCCCGAGCAGAAACATGACGATCGCATAGTGATCCGACAGCGTGAACGGTCGGGTCAGCGACGAATAGCGCTCGATCGCAACGCGCGAGGCCGCTATTGCGAGGATCATGGCTGCAGGACCGAGAAACGCCTCACGTGTCCTCTCCGGCCGACCATCATCGGGCCTTGATGCGGCGACCAGAAGGCCGGCGTAGGCTGTCATGCCAATGCCGGTGACTGCTACGCCTAGCCCGGCCATGAGCTGGAACGCAGACAGAGCTGCGGCGGCGGCAACCAATGCGGCAATGGGGGCATATCCCACGGACCTGCCACCTGTGGAGACCAATGCGCCAATCACCGATCCTGACAGGAGCCCAAGGATACTGCACCAGAACAGCCCTTCGGGGAACTGCGTGCCGGGAAGCGGTGCGGCCACGCGGAGAACAACCGCCCAGGCGGTGAGACCTACGCTCAGGGCGGCCAACGCTCCAGGCAGCGCCAGAGATGCGGTGGCGGCGTACCTGGTGCACACGGCACCGATGAGAAGCGCCAACGGAACACTGCCGCCGATAGCGAGAGACGAGGCAGCCCAGAGACGCGCGTGAGCCGCTGTCGCTCCCCGGAACGCAGAGAGCGCACACGCAAGCGCGAGGAACCCGGCGAAAACTGTTGCCGTCGCAAACACTCCGGCGGCTGATCGCGTGTCGGCTCTGGGCTGCCGGAGACCGATAGCCTGTGCAACGGTAACCCATCCGAGCATCAGCCCCATGAGCGCGTCGAGACGTTGCGACCAGAGCGTGACGACAACGGTTGCGACCGGCGCTACACCTGCAGCCATTGCGGCGGCACAGGCCAGGATCGCGCGCGAGCGGTCTGTCGGGTCACGCACAACGGCCGCGGCATTGAGGGCCAGAACGGCGCCGACAGCGCCCAGAGCCACCCCCCACCCAAGACCTTGTCCGGCATGCCACGGAGCACGTTCCGGGAGCGCGACCACGAATCCGAGGGCAGCCAGAATCAGTCCGAGCGCGCTGGACCGCGCATTGAAGACAGCAGTGTCGGGCCTGAGGACGGCCACCACACCGGCACAAAGCAAGAGAGCAGCGACGCCTGCGGACCAAACCAGGGCGGTTTCCATGCATTCCCCCCGTCTTGTGCGTCATATCGAGCACATCAACACCGTATCAGAACATTGGGCAGCAGTCAAGAGGTCAGTCTTGTCATCGGCGAGCCGAATCGGTATGATGAACTCACTTACGGTGCACATCTTCGTGTTTCCGGCTGCCGATGGCCTGTCGCGCACACATTGAGGCATGCATTTGAAACAACAACGCATCACTGACAATCTAGCTCAACTGCTGGAGGTCCTTCCGCCCGCTGTGCGGGATCCGCTGGAACGCCTGTCGTCACTTGACGATCTGCTGGAGATCGTGACCGACCTCGGTAGAGTGGCTGAGGCTCGGTTTCCCGGTCGAGTGGTTGAGCTCGGCACTACGCCTGTGGGCGAGTTTGAGCTTCAATACGTCGTTGAGCGAATAGGGGAGTTCGGCAAGGACAACCGGGCCGGCATTGAGCGCACCCTGCACCGGATATCAGCCATCAGAAACCGAATGGGCAAGATCGTGGGCCTGACGTGCAGGATCGGGCGCGCCGTCTACGGCACGATTGACATCATCCAGGATGTCGTGGAGAGCGGCAAGAGCATCCTCCTTCTGGGCAGACCGGGCATGGGGAAGACCACCAAGCTCCGCGAGGTTGCGCGCGTTCTGTCGCTTGAGGCGCGCAAGAGGGTGGTCATCGTGGACACTTCCAATGAAATCGCCGGCGATGGCGACATACCGCATCCGGCGATCGGACGTGCACGACGGATGCAGGTGGCGGAGCCTGCCCTGCAGCACGCGGTGATGATCGAGGCGGTAGAGAATCACATGCCTGAAGTTGTCGTCATTGACGAGATCGGGGTCGAGGCGGAGGCCTTCGCTGCGCGGACGATCGCGGAGCGGGGAGTTCAGCTCATCGGCACCGCACATGGCAACAGCCTCGAGAACCTGCTGATGAATCCAACTCTAAGCGATCTGGTCGGCGGTATTCAGGCGGTGACCCTTTCGGACGATGAGGCGCGGCGTCGTGGCACACAGAAGACAGTGCTGGAGCGCAAGGCGCCTCCGACATTCGATGTTGTCATCGAGATCATGGATGTGGACAAGCTTGCCATACACCACGAGGTTGGGGAGACCGTGGATCGCATGCTCCGCGGTCAGCGTGCCCGACCTGAGATACGCATCCGCAACGCCTACGGAGATATCGAGGTTCTTCAACGCGATGCCGGGTCACCTTCGGTCGGCGTGATGGCAGATGAACGCCTGCGCGATCGGGAACGCGAGGCCGGCCCCTTCGATACGATCGGGCGCGCCGAGGATGCCGAAGAACCTCCTGCAGGCTCTCGCGATCGGCAGAAGTCCCTGCGCCATCCTCCGAGGACAATCCGCGTGTTCCCCTATGGCATCAACCGAAGCCGACTGGACCGGGCCATACTTGACGGAGGTCACCCGGCCGTCGTGACACGGGACATTCAGGATGCCGATATCGTGATTGCCCTGAAATCGAGTTACCGTCGAGAGCCCCCCAAGATGCGCGAGGGCGCGGCCCGGAAACTTCCCACGTACGTGGTGAAGAGCAACACGTACTCTCAGATCGCCACGGCCATGCGCGATGCGTTCCAGTCTGACGTGTTCGAGAAGGGCGACACGCAGGACGCGCTTCGTGAGGCCGAGGAGGGGGCGCGTCGTGCGAAGGAGACGGGCGAGCCTGTCGAGCTTCGCCCTCAGAACTCCTATGTGCGCCGGCTGCAGCACCAGATCGTCGAGCGCGAGGACTTGCTTTCTGAGAGCGTGGGGACCGAACCCCGACGCCGCGTTCGTATCCTGTCCAACGCATGAGCGGCTGGAGCCCGCACGGGCAGAAGCCTGGCAGTTCGCGCGGGCTGTTTGTTACGTTTGAGGGGATCGAAGGATCAGGCAAGACGACGCAGTCGAAGCTCCTGGCCGAGGCCTTGGCGGCACGGAACATGCCTGTTGTGCTGATCCGTGAGCCGGGCGCAACGCCCATGGGGGAGACCGTCCGAGCGTTGCTGCTTGATCCGAAGGTGGCCATCTGCCCCAAAGCTGAGACGCTCTTGTTCCTGGCGGCACGCGCCCAAAACGTGGCGGAGCGAATACGCCCGGCGCTCGAAGAGGGCACTACGGTGATCTGCGACAGGTTTGCGGATTCCACTCTTGCCTATCAGGGGTACGCACGATGCGGCGACATCTCGACCATTCGTGTCCTCAACGATTACTCCACCGGTGGCCTCTGGCCGGACCTGACTATCCTCCTGGACCTCGATCCCGGCACAGGGCTTAGCCGTCAACAGAATCGCAACCGGATGGAAGATGAGCCCCTATCGTTTCACGAACGGGTCAGGTTCGGGTACCTTCATGAGGCGAGATCCGAGCCGGAGAGGTTTGCGGTCCTCGATGCCGGCGAGAAGGCAGAGGAGCTTCACAGGCGCATCCTCGGTCTCGTGCTCGCGCGATTGGCGGAGCCGAGAGCCAGGAGCTGAAAGGCTAGGAGCGCCAGACAAACTGCCTGGCGCAACACAGGGAAGGAGAGGTCAACGATGAAGCTCGTGCTGACGGTCGTGCATGATCGCGACAAGAGCAAGATCACGGAGACGCTGCTTCGCAATGGTTTCAAGTTCACGAAGATCGGCAGTACCGGCGGCTTTCTCCGAGAGGGAAACGTAACGTTGCTGATTGGCGTTGAGGAGGACGAGCTCGACAAGGTGCTCGGCGTGATCGGCGAAAGCTGCAAGACGCGCGAGCAGTTTGTAAACGTTCTGCCACCGGACGCTGCGCCGGTCGGCGCGTTCATGCCTTCTCCGGTGAAGGTGCTCGTTGGAGGGGCCGTCGCCTTCGTGATGGATGTCGAGCGGTTTGAACGCTTCTAACCACGACGCTCCCTTTCCAATGGCCCTTGGAGGACCAGCCGCGTGATCTCGCTAGCCCTCGACTACGATGCAGATACCGACTGGCTGGGCATCTCGTTCGGCAGGCATGACGGGCTGACCCGCGAGTTCGCCCTGAATGACCACATAACGATTGTCACCGATGTGACGTTGAGCAAGGTGGTAAGCCTGGCCTTCAGCGAGTATGTCAGGATGCTCCTTGTCAGCGAGACAGAGTTCACGAACTTGCGCGACGAGGATCCCGAAGTAGTCCAGGATCTGCTGCACCTGCTGTCGGTCCCTCCCGCATCACGGCTGCTCGATCTGACAGATCCGGAGATGCTGATTGCGAGAGTGTGCGCCCCGCCGCTGGACACGATCATGGATGACAGCGGAGACTACAATCCGCCATGGTAGGTCTCGCGCGCTCAAGCTCGCGGCTCGTCTGGTGTTGGATTCTACTGGCGTGCACGATCCGCGCTTCTGCTGCCGATGGGCGTCCGGCGCTTCTGGCCGAGATTGAGGATGCGCTCGCGGCCCCTGCGATACGCGGCGGCGTTCAGAGCATCCTCATCCAGTCCCTTGCCACGAATGAGATGTGGTACGAGCGCAATGGCGGCTTGCTGATGATGCCCGCATCGAACCAGAAGCTGCTCACTTCCGCCGCTGCTCTCCATCTCCTTGGTCCCGAGTTCCGATTCGAGACGGCTGTCCTGGCCGCGTCGAAGCCGAACAGCTCCGGTCTGGTCACCGGCGATATCGTCGTCAAGGGCAGCGGCGATCCGTTTCTGGACGACGCTGCAATCAAGGGACTGGCAAAGGCCATGCGCGCCAACGGGGTCCGGGCCATCAGCGGCGGCGTGATCGGCGATGGCAGCGCGTTCACCGACGCGGGGTACGGCGACGGTTGGGCCTGGGACGACATGACGTACTACTACTCCGTGCCGGTGAGCGGTCTCAACGTCAACTCAAACGTGATACGCGTGCGCGCTCTGCCCGGCAAGAGAGTTGGTGACCCTGCCGTTCTGGTCGTGACGCCGACCGATCGGTACGCCGAGGTGAGGTCGAAGGTGACCACCGCCGCAAAGGGGGTTCGGCCCAGACTGACGGTTTACCGGCGGCTGGGTCTCGACGTGGTGGACGTAACGGGGCATGTAGCCGTCGGCACCAAGGCTGACGGAGCGCCATCGGCATCGGTTTCTGTCCAGAACCCGCCGCTCTATGCTGCGATGAGACTTGCCGAGGTACTCCGCGCTTCCGGCGTCTCCGTGGCAAGGGCTCCCAGGGTCGGCATCGCCGGCCATCAGCATCGGATCGTGCTTGCGAAGCACACGAGCCCGCCGCTCTCCGAGATGATCGTGCGACTGAACAAGCCGAGTGACAACCTGGCGGCCGAGTGCCTTCTGCGGGCCATCGGCTTGGCGAAATCGGGTACGGGATCGGTCGCTGCGGGTCGTAAGGCCGTTTTCGAATGGTTCACCTCAATAGGAATGGACACCGGCTCACTCATCATGATGGACGGTTCAGGTCTGTCCAGACAGGATTACGTGACCGGACGGAACCTTCTGGCGCTTCTTCACCACATGCACGGGCATCGGCATGCGAACGCATTCCAGGCGTCACTGCCGATTGCCGGTGTGGACGGAACCCTCAGGAACCGGATGAAGGGAACCCCGGCCGCCGGCAACTGCCGCGCGAAAACGGGCTACGTGTCCAATGTGAGCTCATTGAGCGGCTACGTCACAACCGCAACCGGCGAGCCGCTTGTCTTCGTGATCCTGATGAACAACCATCCATGCAGAAATGCGGAGGCGACGGCGGTTCAGGATCGCATCGTGAAGGCGCTCGCGTCGTATCGTGACTAGCCTGAGGGTACGGCAGCGTAACTCAGGTGATATCGAGCATTCTCTGCAGCGACAGGCGTGCGTCGGCCTTGATGTCAGACGGAACCACCACCCGGTTCACCATACGGCCCTCGACGAGGTTCTCCAGCGCCCAGACGAGGTATCGAGGATGGATGCGGTACATGGTGCTGCAGGGACACACGATTGGATCCAGGCAGAACACGGTGCGGTCGGGCAACTCATCCTGCAGTCTGCGAACCAGGTTGATCTCGGTCCCGACCGCCCACGTGGAACCGGGCTCGGACGCACGGATTTGCCGGATGATGTACTCGGTGGAACCAAACAGGTCGGCGGCTTGGACGACGTCGAGCGAGCACTCGGGGTGAACGATGACCCGGACGCCGGGATGCTCAGCCCGCGCTCGGTTGATCTGCTCGACCGTGAATCGCTGATGGACGCTGCAATGGCCCTTCCAGAGGATGATGCGGGCTCTCCGCATTGCCTCCGGCTCGACTCCCCCCATCCTGAGGCCGGGATCCCAGAGGACCATGTCCCGTTCAGGATCGAGGCCCATTGAATACGCTGTGTTCCGGCCAAGGTGCTGGTCGGGGAAGAAGAATGCCTTCTCCGCCCTGGAGAGCGCGTATTCGAGCACCTTGCGCGCGTTCGTTGATGTACAGCACGAACCCCCATGTTTGCCGACGAAGGCCTTCAGGCTGGCCGCCGAGTTCACGTAGGTGATGGGCATGATGGACGCGGTCCCGACGACCTCGCTGATCTGTTCCCATGCCGCCTCAACTTCGGACAATCTGGCCATGTCGGCCAGCGAGCAGCCCGCCGACATGTTCGGCAGCACCACCGCCTGATCGTCCCGCGTCAAGATGTCCGCAGACTCCGCCATGAAGTGCACACCGCAGAATACGAACATCTCCGCTTGCTTCTCATCGGCAGCGAGCTGCGAGAGCTTCAGGGAGTCCCCACGATAGTCGGCCCAGCGGATGATCTCGTCGCGTTGGTAGTGATGTCCAAGGATCACCAGACGCGGACCGAGGGTGTGCTTGGCTCGGGCGATCCGCTCGGCAGACTCGTCCGGCCCGAGGTGCATGTACTCAACCGGCAACGGTGCTTGGAACATGGTTCGGATTGCTCTTTCGAAGGAGATGCTCGTCTCTTATTACGAGAGAATGCAGCAACGAGTCTCGGCTACTCGACGACAGCGCCAAATCGCCGGGTTCGCTTGCCGAACGCCTCCAGCGCCTCCATCAGCAGTTCCGGGGTGAAGTCCGGCCAGAAGACGGGAGTGACCCACATCTCGGCATAGGCCGATTGCCAGAGGAGGAAGTTCGATAGGCGCAGCTCACCGGCGGTGCGGATCAGCAGATCGGGGTCGGGGATATCAGGTGCGTAGAGACGCCTCGCAATCTCGGCCTCGTTGATGTCACCGACGTCTATCTGTCCGTCGCGGACAGCTTCGGCGATACGGCGTACCGCATCGGTAATCTCGGCGCGGCCGCCGTAGTTGATGGCAAGGCTGAACGTCATCCCTGTGTAGTGGCGGGTGCGTTCCATCGCGATTTCAAACTCGCGCTGAAGATCAGGCGGCAGATCGGGAATGCGGCCGATGACGCGAACTCGGATGCCGTTCTGGACAAGTTCCTCGATCTCCGCGCGCATGGCAGCGGCCATCAGGGACATCAGCCCGGAGACTTCACCCTCAGGCCTCCGCCAGTTTTCGGAAGAGAATCCATAGACTGTCAGGTACCGCACCCCAAGATCATCAGCGGCGTAGACAATGCGTTTGAGTGTGCGGTAGCCCTGCCAATGTCCCTCGATGCGCTCCAGACCGCGGCTCCGTGCCCACCTGCCATTTCCGTCCATGATGACGGCAACGTGGGTGGGCACGGAGTTCGGTGAGAGGGAGGGTTGCGTCATTGTTCAGCCGGGTGAGGAAGCGCCTATACCTCGAGCAGTTCCTGTTCCTTGATCTTGCCGGCCTTATCAATCTCGGCTATATAGTGATCGGTGAGCTTCTGAAGCTTCTCCTGCGCGCGCTTCTCGTCGTCTTCGCTGCATTCTTTGTTCTTGGTAAGCGTGCGCAGTTGGTTATGGCACTCGTGTCTGACGTTACGGATGGCGGCATGCCCCAGCTCGATCTTCTTGTGAAGCAGTTTGATGAGCTCCTTGCGGCGCTCCTCTGTCAGCGGTGGAATGCTGAGCCGTATCGCCGTTCCGTCGTTGTTGGGCGTCAGGTTGACATCGGACTTGAGGATGCCCTTCTCGATGGCAGCCAGGTTGTTTCGGTCAAAGGGGGTAATCAGCAGTTGGCGTGGGTCCGGTACCGTAATGCTGGCGACCTGCTGAAGCGGCAGGTCGGAACCGTAGGCCGTGACGACTACGTGCTCCAGCATGGCAGGATTGGCGCGACCCGTCCGAATGAGCGTAAACTCGTGTCGGGTGGCCTCGACGCTCCTGGTCATCTTGCTTTCGGCCGACTGCAGTAGTTCGTTGACTGGCATCGTTACCTCCGTACTATAGTCCCTGTACCTTCACCGAGCAGCGCTTCTTTGACGCTGCCCGGGCGGTTCACATCAAAGACCACAATCGGCAGCCCGTGCTCCTCGCAGAGTGCGAACGCAGCTACGTCCATCACGCGAAGCCGCCGCTCGATGCATTCCTTGTATGTCACCTCGGCGTACTTGCGAGCCGAAGGATCGGTCCGCGGGTCGCGGTCGTATACACCGTCCACATTCGTCGCCTTCAGGACCGCGCCGGCGCCGATTTCGAGGGCGCGCAGGGCGGCGGCAGTGTCCGTCGAGAAGAACGGGTTGCCGGTGCCGCCTGCCAGGATGACCACTCGTCCTTGCTCAAGATGCCGGATTGCGCGCCGTCGGATGAACGGTTCGGCGAACTCGATCATGGCGATGGCGGTTTGGACCCTGGTGGCCACGCCGAGCTTCTCGAGGGCGTCCTGCATCGCGATGGCGTTCTGCACTGTGGCCAGCATGCCCATGTGATCGGCTGCAACGCGCTGCATACCGGAGGCGGCTGCAACGTGCCCGCGCATCACATTGCCGCCGCCGACCACAACGGCGATCTCGACACCGGTATCGGCGGCATCGGCAACTTCGCGTGCAAGGCGCGAGATTGCCGCGGGATCGAACCCGAAGCTCTGGGTCCCCGCCAGGGCCTCGCCGGAGAGCTTGAGCAGCACTCGGCTCCAGCGCGGGCCGTGCATCTACTCCTGTCCCACGACGAACAAGCGGAACGTGACGGGAGTCAAGCCTGCTTCGGCGAGCATCTTACCGACCGTCTTCGTGGTGTCCCGAACGAAAGGCTGATCAACAAGGCAGACTTGCTCATAGAACTTGCCGATTCGGCCCTCAACAATCTTGGGGACAGCCGCCTCCGGCTTACCCTCAAGGCGCGTCTTTTCGGCCAGGACTTCCCGCTCATGCTGAAGGACATCGGCCGGCACATCGTCCCTGGTTAGGTACGTGGGTTTGGCCGCCGCGATGTGCATCGCAGCGTTGCGGGCCGCCTCCTGATGGGACGCGTTGGTCTCGTCCCCCAACACCGAAAGAACAGAAGCGATCTTGTTGGTCACACGGTGCGCATAGACGGTGACGAAGCCCTCGGGTTGGGCCTGTACGACGTCGCACCGGCGAACGAGGATGTTCTCCCTGAGGCGCGATACGAGGCCTTCCATCAGACTGCGGACCGTTCCGCCATCCGCTGACGCTTGCATCAGTGTCTCGACGTCACCGATTCCCTGGTCGGCAGCGATTTCGGCGAGCGTCTGGGCAACCTGTCGGAACTCATCGTTTCGCGCGACGAAGTCCGTTTCGCAGCACAACTCGACAAGGGCTGCTCGGTTCGACTTCGTGGCAACAGCCACGACACCTTCCCTCGTTGCACGTCCGGCCCGCTTTTCGGCCCCTGCCTGACCACGAACGCGCAAAAGGTCCAGAGCCTTCGCGATATCGCCATCGCACTCGACCAGGGCTTTCTTGCACTCCATCATGCCGACGCCCGTCTGTTCGCGGAGTCGGCTCACCATTTGGGCGGTAATCTCCATCGTTGCTCCTCTGTCGCGCAATGCTCCGAGTCGGTTCCATGATCGGACATGCGTGACCATTGGGTGTATCGCGGGCTAAATCAGGCCGCTGTCCTCATCGCGGAGTCTGGCGCTCTCACCGACGCGGCGTGCCATCGCAGCGTACTCGTCTTCCTCGTCGCCGAGAATCACACTGTCCTCTTCGATGTCGGGTGCAGTCGTGATCTCAGCGAGGCTTTCGTCTACCGAAGTGACCGGAGCCTCGGCCTCGCGATCCCACTGGTCCTGTTTCACTTCGATGACCGCATCGGCGAGCTTTCCGCAGATCAGCTTGATTGCGCGAATGGCGTCGTCATTTCCAGGGATCACGAAATCCACTTCGTCGGGATCGCAGTTGGTGTCAACAATGGCGATCACGGGGATACCCAGCTTTCGAGCTTCGGCGACGGCGATGTGCTCCTTTTTCAGGTCCACGACGAAGACGGCTTGAGGCAAACGCGCCATGGTCTTGATGCCGCCGAGGTAACGTTCGAGACGCTGGCGCTCCTCCATGAGGCCTTTGGCTTCCTTCTTGGTCAGCTTCTCGAAGATGCCTTTGGCCTCCATCTCATGCAGCTCGGCGAGCCTCTGAACACGAGTCTGGATCGTGCGGTAGTTGGTGAGCATTCCGCCAAGCCAGCGCTGGTTCACATAGTACTGACGACAGCGCTTGGCCGACTCCTCGATGGCGTCCTGTGCCTGCTTCTTGGTGCCCACGAAGAGGAGACTGCCGCCGGCTTGCATCGTCTCCTGCACAAACCGCTGCGCGGCATCGAACAGCTTCAGGGTCTGGTGCAGGTCAATGATGTAGATGCCATTGCGCGCGCCGTAGATGTACCGCTTCATCTTCGGGTTCCAGCGACGCGTCTGGTGCCCGAAGTGAACTCCTGCTTCGAGGAGTTCCTTCATCGTGATTGCTGCCACGTTCGTACCTCCCGGTTAGGTGCCTCCCGGCGAGTGTGCGGAGAAGCAGCACGTCTCTATGGACGCGACCCTGCAACTCCTGTGCGCCGGTGCGGATTTGCCTCTTGGCCCGCAGAGTATACCCGACCCGAGCGTGGGCGGCAATCGCGAGACTTCAGAGGAGCGCAGCGACTGTCGCCTTTGGCAACGCAACCTGTTGGCGCATGGTACCGTAGTACACGCCGAGGGACACAACAACATGGCATCGGTTCAGGAACTCATTGAAGCGGGACTTGCCCACGGGCGCGCAGAGCGTTGGTCCCAGGCCGCGGACTGCTTCAGGCGGGCCGTCGCATGCGACCGAGACAATGCGGAGGCCGTATTCCGCCTTGGATGGGCTCTGTGGCATCTGTCACAGGTGCATGAGCCGAGTTTGGCCGACCTGGGCATCGGCTACCTTGCTCAAATCGCCGGGATTGAGCCGGTAGCCAAGTCGCGCGCTCGCAAGTTCGCCGCCCACAAGCGGCTGGTGAACGAGGCGGCTCACTGGCTCAGAGAGTCGCTGGCTCGCAATCCAAATGACGCGCGATCTCACTTCTACCTCGCTCGTGCCATGAAGCGCCTCGGGTATCGGGATGACGCGGTCGCGATGGCGCGTCGAGCAGCCGAGATCGAGCCTGACAACAAGCGCTACGCTTCCCTGCTGGCAACCCTCGCTGGAGGTCCCATTGATCCGCTCAAGCAGGTGTTCACGGGCACAGAGACGCCTGCGCCGAGACGACGCGCCTTGACCTGGGACGATGTGATCCTTTCAGCCAGGACGAAGCGCGAACTGCGGCAGGTTCAGCTCATGTTGGAGAAGCCCGATGCCGCAAGGGAGCTTGGCGTAGATCCGCCGACAGGCATACTGCTGAAGGGTGCGCCCGGCACCGGCAAGACGACAACCGCCCGAATCCTGGCTGACGAGGCGAAGTGCCGGTTCTTCTCCATCACTCCGGCGGACATCAATCAGATGTTCGTCGGGGAGTCTGAGAAGCGGGTTCGCGATCTGTTCGCCGAGGCCCGCGCAGCGGCGCCCTCGATCATCTTCATTGACGAGATAGACGCGCTCCTGCCGGCGCGGCAGGGCGGCGTCGCCGTGCACTACGACAAGGTCGTCAATCAGTTCCTGCAAGAAATGGACGGAATGACGCCGAACCAGCGGGTGCTCATCGTGGGGGCCACCAACCGCGAGGATATGCTCGATCCTGCAGTCCGGCGCGGGGGGCGTTTGTCGCGGGAGATCGAGATACCTCTGCCGGATCAGGAGGGCCGTCTCGCTCTTCTGACACTGTTCACTCGCGGCGTGAAGCTGGGCAGCGATGTTGACCTGGCCCAAATCGCAGCAGGCTGTCCGGAATGGTCGGGCGCCGATCTCAAGGCCCTCGTCAATGAGGCGGGTCTTCAGGCACTGATCCGCATCGAAGACGGCAACGGCGAAGGACAAGAGCGCAGACTCGTGGCCTCAGATTTCGCCGAGGCGAAAGCGACCCTCGAAGGCCGTTGATGCGAGGCCGACCGGTTGACGTCATTCCACCGCGCCTGTATACTCAAGCAGACGCCGGAAGTCGCTCGCCCTGGTAGTCCAACCGGCAGAGACAAGCGACTTAAAATCGCTGCAGTGTGGGTTCGAATCCCACCCAGGGCACTCAGCGACCGCGTGACTGCCTTGAACACAGACCGAAGCGATGGCCTCTTACACTCCCGATCCGGATACATTCCGCAAGCTGGCCGAGCCTCACTGCATCGTGCCGGTGTGTCGCGAGATACTGGCCGACCGGCTGACACCGGTGTCGGCGTTCGAGCGCATCTCCGGAGGCTCGCCTTCTTTCCTGCTTGAGAGTGTCGAGGGAGGGGAGAGGCTTGCCAGATACTCGTTCCTTGGAACTGACCCGGAGTGCATCATTCGGGTTCGGCAAGGTCAGTCGGTACGGCTGGCAACCGACGGTACCGAGATCGTCGAGGCGGGCCAACAGGATCCGCTGGCGTCCTTGAGGGCCGAGCTGGGCATGCGCCGTTGGGTCGAAGCATCGGAGATGCCCAGGTTTGCAGGCGGGGCCGTCGGATTCCTTGCCTACGATGTGGTGCGAAGCTTCGAGCCCATTCCCTCTTCGTCGCCTGACGTTCTCGGTCTCGACGACGCAGCGTTCATGGTGACGCGATCGGTGCTGGCCTTCGATCACGTTCGCCACCGGATCATCATCATATGCAATGCCATTGTGGAGACCGATCCGGATGCGGCCTACGCGGACGCCCTGAACCGTATAGACGAAATCGCCCAAGCGCTTCGCGCACCCTATGCACCTTCGGAGCCCGTTCATAACGCTCCTTACGGGCCATGCTCGCAGAGCATGGAGCGTGACGCCTATGAGCAGGTTGTTGAGAACTGCAAGAGGTACATCGAGGCCGGTGACGCATTCCAGATCGTACCGTCTGTGCGGTTTTCCGTTCCGGTCAGTTGCAGCTCGTTGGAGCTGTACCGTGCCCTCAGATCCATCAATCCGTCGCCGTACATGTACTATCTCGACTTCGGGGACATGCAGATCGTCGGCTCGTCGCCTGAGATCCTGGCGACCATTGAGAACCGACGTGTCACGGTGCGGCCGATAGCCGGCACGCGGCCCAGGGGTGCCGACGAAGCCTCGGATCGCGCACTCGCAGAGGAGCTTCTGGCGGATCCCAAGGAGCGCGCCGAGCACATCATGCTTGTTGATCTTGGACGAAATGACGTTGGTCGTGTCTCGAAGTACGGCTCGGTGCGTGTTGACGACTTGATGACCATTGAGCGCTATTCGCACGTGATGCACATTGTGTCGAATGTTTCCGGGCAGTTGAAGGATGGACTGACCGCATTCGACGCGGTGAAAGCCTGCTTCCCCGCGGGAACCCTGACCGGAGCCCCGAAGGTCCGCGCGATGGAGATCATCGAGGAGCAGGAACCGTCGCGGCGCGGGCTGTATGGCGGCGCCGTCGGCTACTTCAGCTTTCGGGGCGATGCCGATTTCGCCATTGCCATTCGCACCATGCTCGTGAAAGATGGCGTAGCACATATCCAGGCTGGGGCAGGCATTGTTGCCGACTCGGTTCCCTCTCGCGAGTACGAGGAATGTGTCAACAAGGCAAGCGCCATGCTGGCAGCCGTCCGCATGGCCCACGAGGGTCTGGAATGAGACCGAGCGAGGTTTCGATGCGTTGCGGATCCAACCGCAGACCCGCGTACGGTCCGCGACGGTGGTGAGGTGCAGGGCGTGGTCCTCGTAATAGACAACTACGACAGCTTCACGTACAACCTGGTCCAGTATCTTGGCGAGATGGGGTGTGATGTGCTCGTTCAGCGCAATGATGCTGTGACGGCAGACGACATTGCCCGCCTTCAGCCCGAGCGCATTGTCATCTCACCCGGACCCTGCACGCCAAACGAGGCCGGGGTTTCCGTCGAGTGCATCCGGCGCTTCTGGACTCGGATACCTATCCTTGGCGTGTGCCTTGGTCACCAGAGCATCGGCCAGGCGTTTGGCGGAGAGGTTGTGCGCAACACCAGAATCGTCCATGGAAAGACCTCGTGGGTCAAGCACGACGGCTCCGCCCTCTTCGAAGGATGCGCCAATCCTCTGGAGGCTGCGCGCTATCACTCCCTGGTCGTTCGACGCGAGACACTGCCTGACTGCCTGGTCGTCAGCGCCGAGACGGCCGAAGGGGAGATCATGGCACTTCGTCACCGGTCGCGCCCCGTCGTCGGCGTTCAGTTCCATCCGGAATCGATCCTCACGCGCGAGGGAAAGCGCATGCTCGCCAACTTCCTCCGTATGTAACAGCCGTTGAGCTGTCGGGCCTCAGGGCGAGCCTCCGCTGGGGTATGATTTCACCGCAATGGGTGAGCATGCAAGGCGAATCGAAGCTCTGCAGCAGGCGCTGACGGCCAATGGCTGCATCGGTGCCGTTGTGGCGGCCACGGATCAGATGCGCTACCTGGTAGGGTGGGCGGAGCCGCCTGGCGAGCGGATGCTGGCTCTCGCAGTGCCCGCAATCGGCAGCCCATCGCTTCTTGTTCCCGCGCTGTACGAAGACGATGCGCGCGCGCGTGTGCACGGAGTGCCTGTCGCATCGTGGCATGACAGCGTCGGCTGGACAGGCGAGATGGCCGCGATGCTCGATGGATGGACGAAAGGCGTGGTCGCCATAGACGACGAGCTGGCGGCCGGTCACCTCTTGTCCCTGCAGGCGATGTTGCCGGGCACGTCATGGAAGCCCCTGGGATGGCTGATGGCGACGTTGCGCGGAGTCAAATCCGCGGATGAGATCGCCCGAATGGAACGATCGGCGCAGGTTGCGGATTCCGTCTTTGAGACGATCGTGACGGAGTTTCGGCCGGGAGTCTCGGAGAGGGAAGTCCAAAGCCGCATCATGGACGAGTTCTCCCGTCGCGCTGCGAGTTCTGCGTGGGCGATTGTGTGCTTCGGGCCGAACACCGCATTGCCGCACCATCATTCGGGCGACAGGCGTCTGCAAGCAGGCGACATGGTGATCCTCGACCTCGGCTGCTGCTTCGACGGGTACCAATCGGACATCACGAGGACAGGATGTTACGGGCGTCCGACCGACGAGGCTCGCGAGGTTTACGCGATCGTCCATGAGGCACACATGGCGGTTATGGCTGCGGCTCGGCCCGGCGTCACCTGCGAGTCTGTGGACGCGGCGGCGCGTGAAGTGATCCGTCGTCATGGATATGGCGATCGTTTCATTCACAGAACGGGTCATGGCATCGGGCTCTCGACGCATGAACCTCCGAACCTTGTTGAGGGTGACATGACGGAAATCAGGCCTGGAATGTGTTTCAGCAACGAGCCCGGCATCTACCTGACAGGTCGGTTCGGAGTACGGATCGAGAACATCATCACGGTGGTACCTGATGGTGCTCGGAGCCTGAATGCGCCGGCGCCCAGCATGCTGCCGGACTGGAGTGGTGACGACCTCCTATGATACGAGAAGCGCTTTCCAAGATCGTTGGTCGTGAGAGCCTGACTGAGCAGGAGTCATACGATCTGCTCTGCTTCCTGATGGATGGAAGCGCCACACATTCCCAGATCGGCGCAGTTCTCGCTGCGCTTCGGACCAAAGGCGAAACCGTTGATGAGCTCACCGGGTTTGCCCGTGCGCTCCGAGATCGCGCGAGGCGCGTGAGGTCATCGCGTCGTGTCCTGGTGGACACCTGCGGTACCGGAGGAGATGCTTCAGGGACGTTCAACGTTTCGACGGCGGCGGCCTTTGTCGTGGCAGCAGCCGGTTTCGCCGTCGCCAAGCATGGCAACCGAGCGGTGTCCGGTCGGTGCGGCTCGGCGGATGTGCTCGAAGCGTTAGGCGTTCGCCTCGACCTCAATGAAGAGCAGATCGGCCGATGCATTGACGAAGTGG
The DNA here is from genome assembly GCA_020722705.1 of Chthonomonas calidirosea. GTDB lineage: Bacteria > Armatimonadota > Chthonomonadetes > Chthonomonadales > CAJBBX01 > JAAYVH01. Next base: position 100,957 of record DYKI01000003.1, read on the forward strand.
GCATCGGCTTCATGTTTGCCCCATACCATCACCCGGCTGTCCAGGCTGTCACGCAGCCGAGGCGCGAGCTCGGCATCCGCACCGTTTTCAACGTCCTCGGGCCGCTTGCCAATCCTGCCGGGGCGACTCACCAACTCGTCGGTGTTTTTGACGAGGCTCTGTGCGAGAAGGTCGCTGAAGTTCTTGGCCGCCTGGGCTGCGAGCGGGCTATGGTCGTGCATGGACTGGAGGGTCTCGACGAGATTTCTATCGTCGGACCGACGCGCATGGCGATCCTCCAGCACGGCAGGGTCATGATGGAAACGCGGATTCCTGCAGAGTTCTTTCTGGTTCCGTCGAGCCTTGACAAGCTTTCAGCAGGAACGACGGCCGCTGAGAACGCCGACATTCTCCGGGACGTGCTCGGGGGCGCTAAGGGACCGAAGCGGGATATGGTGGCTGTGAACGCGGCCGGCGCGCTAATGTTGACGGGGATCGCGGAAACCTGGCGAGAGGGTATTGCTCTGGCTCACAGCATGATGGACTCAGGCAAGGCGCTAACGGTGATGGAACATCTGGTCGCCTTCACGAACGCGTGTGCGCCCAATGAGGCGTGAGGTGAGGCCTCGATGAGCGTGCTGTCGGAGATCCTGGCGGACAAGCGGGCCGAACTGGACCGTGCACGCCGGGCGGTACCGCTTGGGGCGCTCGAACGGGAGTTGGAGTCTGCTCCGCGTCCGCGCGACTTTGCAGGGGCGATTGCCGGAGCCGCCGCTCCTGCGCTGATCGCTGAGGTGAAGCAGGCCTCACCCTCACGAGGGGTCCTGCGGTACGACTTTGATCCGGTCGCGCTGGCGAGAGCCTACGACCTCAACGGAGCGCATTGCGTCTCGGTGCTGACGGAGACGATGCACTTTCAGGGCCATCTGGACCATCTCCGAGCGGTTCGCAAAGCCATCTCGCTGCCGGTGATGCGCAAAGACTTCCTCTTCGACGAATACCAGATCGTCGAAAGCCGTGCAGCGGGAGCGGATGCGGTGCTGCTGATCGTGGCGGCATTGCCCGCGCAGGACCTGCGGCATCTCCTTGCCGTTTCGCATGCGCTCGGGATGGCCGCATTCGTGGAAGTGCATAACGCGGAGGAACTGGATGAGGCCGTGGCAGCGCAGGCGCGTCTCATCGGCATCAACAATCGTGACCTGCACGTGTTTCGCACGGATATCAACACGTCGCTCAAGCTTGCTCCGCTGGTGCCGCGAGACAGGCTGATCATCAGCGAATCGGGTATCCGATCACGGGCGGATATGCTCAAGCTGGCAGCAGCAGGTGTGCACGGTGCGCTCGTCGGCGAGACCTTGATGCGGGCTGCCGATGTCGGCGCCAAGGTCAGGGAGCTTCTCGGAACCGATGACGCTGACGTACAGGCGAAGATCGAAGGCTGACGGCTGGGGGGTGAAAGCCGACAGGACCGTGGCGCCAATCGGGAAGCCCAAGGCTGAAGGCTCGAGGCGGACATGACACGAGTCAAGATTTGCGGCGTCACACGTGTCGAGGATGCTGCCGCGGCCGTGGGGTGCGGAGCGCATGCCCTCGGTGTCATCCTCGTTGAGGATACGCCCCGTTACCTTGGCGATCGGCCGGAACTGATCAGGCAGATCGTGCGCGCCGCAGGGCCCTACGTAACGGTTGTTGCCGTGGTCCGCGCTCTATCGCACGTCATGCGCTTCGACGCGTTCGGGTTCGGAGCCGTCCAATACTACCAGGATGACATGGGCGCGGAATGGGTGGGGGGGCTTGCGCGGATTCGTGTCGTGCGCGTCGGAGATCCGAATGCGCCCGTGAGCGATCTAGGGGCGGATGACGCCATCCTGCTGGACAGCTATGACCCGAACCGGCTGGGAGGCGCTGGGCGTATCTTTGATTGGCAGGCCGGAGCGCGGATCGCCGGCATGATCGGGCTTCCGACCGTCGTTGCCGGAGGGTTGAATCCCGCCAACGTGGGTGAGGCCATCCGCGCCATCAGGCCCTATGCCGTTGATGTCTCGTCGGGTGTCGAGTCGGCTCAGGGCATCAAGGATCCGGGGCTCGTGCGCAGCTTCATTGAGGCGGTTCAGCGCGCAGACGCCGACCTTCGTGAGCAGGAGCGCAACCGTTGAGAGCGAGAACCAAATACACCACAGCGTTGGTGCTGGTCGCCGCGGGCATTGCGGGCTTGGTGCTGCAGTCGGTTGTCCCTCCTTCCGAACTGGCCAAGAAGGGCGTCCGGACGCTGGGCGAGGTGCTGTTCAAGGACAGTCGCCCGGGGGCTGACGGGTCATTCACCTACCTGGTGACTTTCGTCTACCCGGATGCGTCTCAACGCAATCATCAGGTGACGCGGGTCGTGCCTGACAAGGGCACATGGGATCGGCTGAAGGCGGGTCAGGAGGTAAAGGTGCTGTACATGCCGGACCGTCCGGATGAGGCCTCGATCGCCGGCGCTGAGGGTCTGGCAAGGCCCCATGCCGCCGCATATGCGTTTGTCAGTTGGACCGCCATCGTCGCCGGTGTGGTTCTGGCTGTCCTGACATTGCGGTCCAATGAAGCCGCCGCCAAGGATGCCGGACCTGCATCGCCAAAGATAACACGAGGAAATCGAACCTGATGCACGATGCTGGACGGCGCAAACCCGGGCGATTCGGACCCTATGGCGGGCGTTACGCTCCGGAGACGCTCATGCCGGCCCTGCTGGAGCTGGAGCGCGAGTACCGGAATGCGCGACGTGATCCGGCATTCCGACGTGATCTGAACGAGCTGTTGCAGGAGTATGTGGGCCGGCCCACACCTCTGTATACCGCTTCACACCTGACGGCTCGGATCGGTGGGGCCACGATACTGCTCAAGCGTGAAGACCTGTGCCACACGGGCGCGCATAAGATCAATAACGCGCTGGGTCAGGCACTTCTGGCGCGGCGCATGGGTAAGCCGCGCGTGATCGCCGAGACCGGGGCCGGACAGCATGGCGTGGCAACGGCAACGGCTTGTGCCCTTCTGGGACTGGATTGTACGGTGTACATGGGCACGGAGGACATGGCGCGTCAGGCGCTCAACGTGGATCGGATGAGGCTGCTTGGCGCGACCGTCGCTCCTGTAGATGCAGGGCTTCGGACCCTGAAGGAAGCCACAAGCGAGGCCATGCGCGACTGGGCGTCATCGGTACGCACCACGCATTACATCATCGGCTCAGTGGTCGGCCCGCATCCCTTCCCGTCCATCGTTCGCGACTTCCAATCGGTCATTGGACGGGAGGCTCGGCGCCAGGTCATTCGGCAATATGGCAGACTTCCCGATGCAGTCGTAGCGTGTGTGGGAGGCGGTTCGAACGCCATCGGGGTGTTCAGGCCTTTCATCACCGACAATGTGCGCTTGATCGGCGTCGAGGCAGCCGGCAAAGGGCTTGACACCGGAGAGCATTGCGCTTCGCTGGGACTGGGGCGTCCGGGAGTGCTCCATGGTACCTACAGCTACCTTCTCCAGAACGCCGACGGACAGGTGGCGAACACACATTCGGTATCGGCCGGGCTTGACTATCCCGGTGTGGGGCCGGAGCACGCTTACCTGCGCGATACCGGGCGGGCCAAGTATGTCAGCGTCACTGACGATCAGGCGCTGGAGGCGCTGGCGTTGCTCGCGCGCACCGAGGGACTGATCGCGGCGCTCGAATCGGCCCACGCGGTTGCCCACTCATTCGAGGTGGCTCGGTCACTTGGCCCCGGCGGACTCATCATCGTCAATCTTTCAGGCCGCGGAGACAAGGACATGGACACGGTCGCCGCGTGGATGAAGTCGTCTGAGGCTTGAGGAGAGGTGGCGTGGCGCGAGATGGGGAAGGCGAAAAGGTGACGGGACGGAGGCGGTTTGCCCCCATGGCAAGCGGCGGCAGGATAGAGAGCGCGATTCGTGCAGCCCACGCCGAAGGGCGTTGTGCGCTGATCTGCTACCTGACCGGCGGCGACCCATCGCTGGAGGTGACCGAAGCCCTGGTGTGTGCCATAGCCGATGCGGGAGCCGATGTGGTGGAGCTCGGCATACCGTTCAGCGATCCTGTGGCCGACGGTCCGACCATACAAGCGTCGAGCCACAGGGCGCTGGCCGGCGGCACGGATGTCCGAGGCATTCTGCAGTGTATCGCGAACGTCCGGTCGAGATGCTCCGTACCCATCGTGGCCATGTCGTACCTGAACCCGATTCTGAGTTTCGGCCTGGATCGCTTCGCCGAGACCGGCTCCGAAGTCGGACTCGACGGTGTTATCATGACCGATCTGCCTGCGGAGGAGTCGAACGAGTGGATCGCAACCGCGCGTCGTTCGCACCTTGACACCATCATGCTTGTGACGCCGACCAGCACACCTGAGCGGCTTCGAGCCTCGGCCAAGCGCGCCACCGGCTTCCTGTATTGCGTATCGCGCCTGGGTGTCACCGGTACCAGTCAGAACGTCTCGCGCGACGCAACCGAACTCCTTGAACGTGCGCGGTCTGTTGCCCGGTGTCCGGTCTGCCTTGGATTCGGCATCTCGTCGCCGGAGCACGTGCGTCAGTTGGCGAATGTGAGCGACGGCCTTGTCGTCGGCAGCGCACTGGTCGCTGCGGTGGCCGATCAAACGACGTTGGAGAAGAAGACGGAGGCAGCCTACGCACTCGTTGCCGACCTCCGTCATGCGACCAGTCGGTCCCGATAGAATCGGCGTGCCCATAGTGAGGCGGCCGGCTAGCGGCGAACCGTCGCCAACGGGAACCGACACGAGCATCATGGCAAGGCGCGGATCCCGATAGAATCGGAACAGGTGGATGGCCTATGCGCGCGCACCCTCTAACCTGTTTGGTTTTGCGGAAACGCGATTTGGGCGAGCGTGACCGGATTGTCACGCTGTTGTCGCGCGAGCGCGGCAAGCTGGATGCTGTCGTCAAGGGAGCTCGCAAGCCGGGGAGTAAGTCCTCTGGAGCCAGTGAGGTCTTCACTGAGGCCAGGGTGCAGTATTCAGACGGGAGATCGCTGGGCATCGTCACACAATGGGACATCGTTCGTCCGTACGCGGAACTGAGGACGAATCTGGGAATGCTGGCCAGGGCAGCTTACATGTGCGAGGTCACTGAGCGCATGGTGGGCGAGGGAGAGCCCTGTCCGGAAACCTATGATTTGCTCAGCGCCGCTCTGACCCTCCTGCAGATGGCACATGGCGATCCGGACACCGTGGTCAGGGCGTTCGTGGTGCGTCTGCTGGGCGAGCGAGGATACGGGCTGAGCCTCGACGTGTGTGTGCGGTGCGGCGCCGCACTGGAACCAGGCAGGGGTCTCGCGCTCAGCCCGGCGTTAGGTGGTGTGCTGTGCGTGAGATGCAGTCCTTCGGCCGCCGATCGCATTCGCCTTGACAGCGACGTGATGCCGGCGCTGCGCGATCTGGCGGGCGCTTCACTTGAGCGCCTGGCCCATCTGACCCTGTCGCCAGCGGCCGGCAATCAGACCGACCGATGCTTGCGTGCTTGCCTTCGCTATCGCTGCGAGAGCGACATCCGCAGTGAACGCTTCCTGTCGCTGGTTCGGGATGGGGAAGCCTAAGCTTGGACGCGCCGAAGATAGCCGTGTTCTCGACGCCGCTCGTTTCCACGTGGGTCCTCGACGATACACGACGGATACTGTTCGATGCGGGGGACGGCGTATCCGCGATGCTGGATGCCAGGGTGCATCGCATTCGTGCGGTAGCGTTGACGCACGCTCACCGTGACCACTGCTCGGGACTGCTGCAGCTACTCAACCTGACCGGAGAAACGGGGGACATGTCGGTGATGTACCCTGAAAGCAGCGGAGCGCTCCGTGCTTTGACAGGCTTCCTGGCGAACTTCGATTCCCGCAGCACGGGCAAGGTCAAGTGGCTGCCGACCGGCCCAGGTTCGGAGATCCCGATTGAGCCCGAACGTCACTTCATTCGAGCCTTTCCTACTGAGCACTACCCAAAACAGGAGGCGTCACGACACCTGAGTCTGGGCTACCAGGTTGTCAGGATGGTTGACAAGCTGAAGCCGGAACTCAGCGGCCTGTCCAGGCCGGAGCTCGACGCGCTTCGACTGCAGCATGGCAGGGAGTACATTACGCAGACAGTCGAGGACATACTGCTCAGCGTCACGGGAGACACCACGCCTCTGGATCCCTCGATCTTCGCAGGGTCAAGAGTTCTGCTCCACGAATGTACGTTCCTGGACATCGAGGAGTCGCGCGACATGGCGAAGCGCGGCCACCCTCATTCGGCGCTCGATGATGTGATCCGCACGGCCGCAGATGCGGACGTTGACTATCTCGGCCTCTACCATATCTCCCGACGGTACGAAGACAGCACGATTCTTCAGACAGTCAGAGAACGCGCTTCAAGCGCCCGCCTGAGGTGCTCGGTCAGCGTGGCTCTTCCCGGTCGCCTCTATGACGATCTTTTCTCGGTGCGGGTGTGGGATGGAGCGGCTTCATCTGGCGAGAAGGTGGTCGGCCGTTGACGCCTCTTCCCGTAGCGGCATTTGAGCGCGAGACGCCGGAAGTGGCTCGGTACTTGATCGGTTGCCTCTTGATCAGCCGGGTCGGCGGCATCGCGACCGGTGGACCGATCGTCGAGACCGAAGCGTACGGGAAGGATGATCCTGCCAGCCATGCCTATCGCGGCCTGACACGCCGAAACGCAACGATGTTCGGTCCTCCCGGGCACGCCTACGTCTACAGAAGTTACGGAGTGCACTGGTGCCTGAATGCGGTGACCGGCCCAATCGGAACGGGGGAGGCCGTCCTGATCAGGGCGATTGAGCCGGTGTTCGGCATCGAGACGATGATCGCGCGTCGGGGCCGCGATCGCCTTCGCGATCTGTGTTCAGGGCCCGGCAAACTGTGCTCAGCGCTTGGGATTGACGGCGGCCTGGACGGCGTACCGCTCTCCAGCGATCTCCTGACCATCTACCCGCATGCCGACAATGGGAGCGGAGTGGTATCTTCAGTAAGGATTGGGATATCGGCTGCCAGGGATCGGCTATGGCGGTTCACCGCACGTGGATCGCCCTATGTTTCGCGCACGCCCAGTCGTGAGGTTCCGGTAAGTGTCCGTTAGCCCGTTGTCCATGGCAATCGGCGTTGCCTCATCAGTCGTCGTCTGTGTCATTGCGTGGAGGCTTCGCGCCCTATCGGTTTCAGGCTGTGCGGCCGGCGTCGCTGTGGGGACAATCATCATGGGCATGGGCGGCGTCGCTTTTGCCGCTCCGCTCGTGGTGTTCTTCGTGACATCGAGCGCGTGGTCCCGCTGGAGGCGTGCCGATCGCGGCGCAGACAGAGGTCAGGCACGCGACGCCTCGCAGGTCATCGCGAACGGGGGAGTTGCGGCGCTGATTGTGCTTGTTGCGGCTGCCATGCCCCCCGAAGGTCGTCCGACAACGCGCGACTGGTTCCTCATTTACGTTGGAGCGCTCGCGTTTGCCAACGCCGACACCTGGGCCACCGAGGTCGGATCGAAACTCAGCCGGTCCGCGCGTTTGATCACGGACTGGTCAAAGGTCGGGTCCGGAACCAGCGGCGGTATCAGTCTTGTGGGCACATTGGCCGCGCTCATGGGCTCAGCTATCGTGGTTCTGTCTGCATATGCCGTCTGGCCCATTGCTGCGACCACTCTGCAGTGGCGTATGGATCTGGCGGAGGGCCTCGCCGTGACCTGGGCAGGTTTCATGGGCTCCCTGGCGGACAGCCTGCTCGGAGCCGCGATCCAGGCGCAGTATGGTTGTTCTAAGTGCGGGCGGCGATGCGAGGAACCGGAGCATTGCGGAATGCCTGCCAGACTGGTGCGGGGCGTGCGTTGGTTTGGCAATGGCGCCGTCAACTTCGCTGCATCCATCGCGGCGGCGGCATTCGCGTGGTATCTCCTTCGCGCGTTCGCATGGCCGGCGTACTGAAGGCTGAAAGGCGAAGGCTGGAAGTGATCACGCCGCAACACAACCAGTTTCGGGCAGTTGCACCGTGGTACGACTTGCTAATGGCTGACGTGCCCTACGACATGTGGCTGCGGTATGTGTTGTCCCTCTACCATCTCCACAGGCCAGATACCGCACGACCGGGTCCCGTCAACGTACTCGATCTCGCATGCGGCACCGGTTCGATGGCGATCCGTTTTGCGCGAATGGGGTGTTCTGTTGTCGGGGTTGACATCTCCGATCAGATGGTCAGAGTCGCCGAGGAGCGGGCGGCCACTCAGAACCTCCGCGTTGATTTCCTAACCGCGGATGCGGCCGATGTGGACCTCCCGTCGGGTCATTTCGACCTCTGCGTCTCGCTGTTCGACAGCCTCAACTACATCACGGAGCCTCTTCGTCTGCAGTCCGCGTTCGTCCGTGTCGCACGCGCCCTTGACAGGGACGGCGTGTTCGTCTTCGACATGAATACTGCGTACGCTCTGCGCAACCGCTTCTTTGATCAGGAGGATTTGCGCGCCGCCTCGGCCATCCGCTACCGGTGGCGCAGCAGCTTCGACGAGGACAGCAGGTTGTGCACCATCCATATGGACTTCTGGACCGGCCCCGAAGGCCGCCATGAGGAAATGTTCGTCGAAGTGCACGTCCAGCGGGCATATGAAAGCCAAGAGGTCGAGACGATGCTGAATGCAGCGGGTTTCGGGCGCGTCAGCGCCTACCACGCGTACACCTTCGACCGGTGTACCGAAACCACGGACCGGGCCTACTACGTCGCCACAAAGGAGCCTGTATAGCCGTGAAGATCGCCATAGATGGCCCTGCGGGCGCCGGCAAGAGCACCGTCGCACGTGCAGTCGCACGACGGCTTGATCTGACGTACGTTGATACGGGAGCGATGTATCGTGCCGCCGCGCTCGCCTGTATCAGAGCCGGAGTTTCCGTAGATGACGGCGCTGCCATCGCTGCGTTGATCGGATCACTGGATATTGACCTTGCAACGGCATCGGACGGCAGACCCGTTGTCCTTCTGGAAGGCGAAGACGTCACGGATGCCATCAGGTCTCCGGAAGTCACTCGCTACGCGAGTCCGCTTTCGGCTCATTCGGTTGTTCGTCGAGCGCTTGTTTCGCAGCAGAAGGCCATGGCTCGCCACCGAGACGTGGTGATGGAGGGGCGCGATATCGGCACGGTGGTCTTGCCCGATGCGGATGTCAAGGTCTTCTTAACCGCATCGGCTTCGGTTCGCGCCGCCCGTCGGGCGCGTGACCTCGCAGAGGCCGGACATGCCGCGGATGTGGCCGCGGTTCAGGCGGGCATCGAGGAGCGGGATCGTCGCGATTCGTCAAGGGCCGACTCGCCGCTGCGTCGAGCCGACGACGCGGTTGAGATCGTCTCGGACGAACTGACGGTGGATGAAGTGGTGGATCGTGTGGTCGAGATGGCGCTCGCGAAAACCGAGGGGACACGGCAGAGCACATCGCGCCGAATGCCGACGGAGCGAGCCGCGTGACGCTTCTGTATCGCACGGCTCGCGACGTCGCACGGTTGGCGTTCAAGCTCGCCGGGCGCACGAGGGTCATCGGCTACCGCAATCTGCCGCTCGAGGGCGGAGTGGTGGTCGCGTGCAACCACGTAAGCTATCTTGACCCTCCGCTGGTGGGGTCAACGATCCTTCGTGAATGCACGTTCATGGCGCGGCACGATCTGTGGGATCGCCCCTGGATGGGAAAGCTGATCAGCCGCCTGAATGCGTTCCCCGTGAGGCGCAACACGGCGGATCGTGCATCCATCAGGGAGGCCGTCGGCATCCTCAATCGTGGCCTTGTGCTGGTGCTGTTTCCGGAAGGGACGCGCAGTCCCGATGGGCTGCTGCAGGATCCTCAGCCGGGGGTGGCCATGATCGTGCAGAAGGCCGGCGTTCCCGTCATACCGACTGCTGTGATCGGTCCGGAGAAGATGCTCCCCGTAGGCAGCCACTTGCCTCGAGTGGCGCGATTGACGGTGGCGTTCGGAAGTCCGGTGGTGTTCGGACGAGACGCCGGTCGTGAGCAGATACTTGACACGATCATGGACGGCATTGCTGCCCTGCTGAAGGAGCATCGTCCGGAGATGCCGACAGGACGCGAGAGCCGTTCGTCCGTCGGGTAATGCCGGCCCGGTCGAGACACTCGAGCAGCGGGATGGCATGCTTGCGCGTCACGCCCGTCAGGTCGCGGAAGCGTGATGGGGACAGCGAGCCCGCACTCTTGATCTCGCGGATCGCTATGTCGCGCGCCTTGGCCAACGCGTCGGCATGGAAGGCAAGCGTCGGGCCTGCGGACACCATCGTTCCTTGCTGCTCCGCCAGCGCCAGCATCGCATGGATGGCGCTGATGGGCACCTGAAGAGCATGCGCGGCTTCACGAACCGATGGGGGCGCGAAGAGCGCCTCTCGATAGAGCGCTTCAACGCGAGCCAACAGCGCTGCTTGCCGGGCGGTGAGCTGGTTGCGCAGGTCAGACGGCGCGCATGATGGGCGCATGGAGCTTAGCTGTCTGTCACAGTGCGCGGGCCTGATGCCAGGAAGGCATGCACCTCCTGGGCAGTGGGCAGCGAAGGCTGCGCCCCCAGTCTCGTCACGGACACCGCGGCCGCGGCGGAAGCGAATCTGCATGCTTCGGCAAGCGCCGTTAGCTCCACAGCGTGCTCCGATGACAGCGTTCCGCTCCGAACCAGCGACACGGCCAGCGCAGCGGTGAAGCAGTCTCCGGCGGCGGTAGCGTCCACGGCGTCCACGCTGAACGCATCAACGACCACCGCTCCGTCGGACGTGGCCGCGAGCGCCCCGCGATGCCCGAGCGTCACGACTGCATTGAGCGCACCCAGCTCGATGAGCCGATCCGCCGCCCTACGGGCCGTTTCGGCGTTCTGAACCTCAATGCCGGTGAGAGCGCCGGCCTCAGTCTCATTCGGCGTCACGCATGCAACTCCCTGAAGGCTGAAGGCTGAAGGCTGAAAGCTGAACGCGGGAGCGGGATTCAGCACGACCGGAACACCTCTGGACCGGGCGGCGCGAATGGCATGGGCGACCGTCGGCAGCGGGATTTCACATTGCAGAACGATACAGCCGAGGTCCTGCGCCCGATCGAGTGCCAGGTCAACATGTTTGGCGGCAACCGACATGTTGGCCCCCGGCGCAACGGCAATGGCATTCTGGCCGGACGCATCAACGGCGATCAAGGCAACGCCTGAGTGGCCGCCCGGGTCTACCTGAAGCCCGTCAATGTTGATGCCTTCATCCGCAAGGACCTGGCGGGTTCGGGTTCCGAACAGGTCGTCCCCGACGCATCCTACAAAGAAGACGTCAGCCCCTAGACGCGCGGCTGCCACCGCTTGGTTGGCTCCTTTGCCCCCGGCAACCATGACGAAGCTGCCTCCCAGCAGAGTCTCGCCTGGTCGCGGTATGGTGGGCACCTTCACCACCATATCGGTGTTGGCACTGCCTATGACCATAATGCGGACGGATGATTCCATCGGCCTTACCTTCCGTTCATTGCCAGAACTGATACGTAGGCACCCCAAAGACGATGCCGTAGATATTCCAGAGGCTCCCGACGACGAACTGGCCGAGTATCAGCCCCAGGAAGAATGGGACGGTTCTCTGGAAGCCCGATCTTCCGGAGTAGCGCAGGATGACGATCTTGAGCAGCCAGGCGATCAGCAGAGGCATCCAGACAAGGTTGATTTCCCAACTGGCGGTCACGGCATATCCGAGAGGATGAAACGGCCACCAGGTGTAGCGCACCCGCATGAACTGCAGGAATAACGCCAGTATCAGCCCAACCCCAATGGCTATCCCGGCAGGCGGACTGTCGAGCTGTGGGCTCTTCAGCCACCCCTCGAGGCGCGTGTACGCTTCCGGCCCAAAGCTCGGCACCGACTTGGCGCGGGCGCCATAGTCATACATCAGGTGCAGCACCGCCCAAAACGCGACCACCGAGGCAATCACGCCGAACACGGCCAGCCCCCAAAACCATCGCTTGTAGTCGCTCCGGGCCTGCTCGGCAAGCTTGAACGACTCCAACTGGTGGGGCATAGGGTGGGAGCGATAGGCTCGGTTGAACCACCAGAACAGAGCGAAGACGGTCAGTTGGCCGGGTGAATAGACCCTCTGGCCGAAAACCTCCGTCAAGATCGAGTCCGGTCCGGTGAAATGCAGATCGTGGACGGGAGTGCCCATTTCGGCACGCATACGCGTAATGGCGACTGCGAGCGCAAAGTAGATTGCGAAGACCGCGATGGGCAGCCAGGGCCCCATGCCCATGACGCTGGTCATCCACACAAGCGCGCCCATGCCCGCCAGTATGCCAAGCAGGGCGAAGCGATAGGACACAGGCTCATTGCGATCATCGAGCTCAGACGGGCGCCCCAGAGCGCGCCGCATGACCTGGGTGAGGTATCCGCGGCTGAGCCACACCGATGTGGCGCAGAACGCCATATAAGCGCCGAAAGCCTGGTTGAACGTGTAGGGGAAGCGCGGATCCTGGTCCCATGCCATTGCCGAAGCGGTGACGAGCTGCATCTTCCAGAAAATGTAGAAGAACCACGCAGAGAAAAGGAAGTCCACTGGCATCAGGATCCCGAGGCCGATGATCAGCGGATAGAACGACAAGGGTGTCCAGCCGATTGCGTTCCATGGCTTCTGGGTGACCCACTGTGCAAGATCGTAGAAGCTCTGACCGCGGCCAGGAGTGAACACCGTCGGTATACCGGGGTAATAGACGTTCAGGCTGTTGATGGTGTCAATGGTGCCGGCTAGGACGAAACCGGCCCAAAGCAGGCGGTTTCGAAACAGACCGGTCCGTGGCGCGAAGGAGTTTTCGTTGGTGATCTGGAGCGGCAACTGCGCGATCGGGTAACTCAGGCGCTCGTTCTCTGTCCATTGCCGACGAAGGATGGCATTGACGCATAACATGACGAAGAGCAGTGCGCCGACAAACACCGTCCAGAAGCCGACAACAGGCGCCCATGCGCGTATGTAGTGCCACCGATACAGCGTATCGTTGCCCAGGTAGTAGCCTCTGATGATCTCCTTGTCGGTCATCATGGCAAAGGAAGGAAGATGCTTGTCAATGAACAGCGCATGCCAGTTGTTGGCTGCGTCGGCGAACTGGTAGGGCCACGACAGGGTCGGCACGAGAACCTGATACATGTCGTGACCGCAAAGACATGAGCCTATCGCCAGTACCGAATAGATGAACAAGAGTTCGGCTCTATTGAGTGCCAGACGCGGAAACCGAACGGCGATACCGCGGTTGAGCAGCGTGAGGATCAGGAGGATGAAGACGATATTGAAGAACAGTGAGATGGTCGTGGGGTGCGCCGAGTAGCGAACCACCTCCATCTGAACGACCCAGTATGCGTTGAGTGGGAGCAGGATCAAGCACGCGATCACCGCCTTGACCGTAACCGCGCGCACCGACCGCTGATCTTGTCGCGATGGCGGGGCGGGGGCGGGTTCCGTCCTGGCTTCTGCGCTCACCGATCTGGCTCCGACCGCCGGTCCACGATGCACAGGCCGGCGCCGCGCCGAACAGCGTCGCGGCTGAGCGGACGGGTCACAGATCGCGCTCCACAACATACTTGGCGAGCGCGCGGAGCGGATCGGCGCGCTCGTCCAGTCCTTCCAGGGCCTCCACTGCCATCTCGGCGGCGCGAGCTGCCCGCTGTCGGCTCTCAGCAATGCCGAACAGACGCGGATAGGTGGCTTTGTTCCTGCTTTCGTCGCTTCCGACAGGTTTGCCGATCAGCTTCTCATCACCGACAACATCCAGGATATCATCGGCGATCTGAAAGGCCAGGCCGAGGTGGCCGCCATAGCGCTTCAGCCTCTCAATGGTCGGTTGATCTCCACCGACGAGCATGGCACCGACAACGCATGAAGCTTCGAGCAGCGCCCCGGTCTTGTGCGTGTGGATATACCTGAGCGCCTCCGGCGATACATCGTGTCCTTCGGCTTCCATGTCGGCGACCTGGCCGCCGACCATGCCCCAGGTGCCCGAGGCGCGGGCAATCAGCCGCATAGCTTCCACAACACGTTGACTGGCTTCGGATACCGAGCCGACGTCGCCTGTCAAACGCGCCGCGTTGGACGCAACCAGCTCGAACGCGAAGGCAAGGAGGGCATCGCCAGCGAGCAGCGCGATGGCCTCGCCGAACACGATATGACTGGTCGGACGTCCGCGGCGCGTGTCATCGTCGTCCATGCAGGGCATATCGTCGTGGATCAACGAGAAGGCATGGATGCACTCCAGGGCGCACGCGGTGGGCATGACATGATGAGGGCTGCCGCCGGCAGCTTCGGCCGATGCGATCACCAGGATGGGACGAAGCCGTTTGCCAGGTGCCAGTACGCTGTACCTCATAGCCTCATGCAGCTTTCCCGGCGGCTCGTTGGCAGGCGGCAGATATTGGTCCAGGGCTGCTTCGACAAGATCGCGCCGGACGCGCATGAAGTCGGCGAGGTGCATTGATGCTCCATCACAACGGTGATTGGAGTTTATTATAGTGGTTCCTTGGTTCAGCCGTCTACAGCCCCTGCCTTGAGCCGCTGCTTGGCGGGCGCCTCGGGCTGCCGCTCGATTACGCTTGATGCGGGTAAACTCTTTCGGCCATGAACGAACAAGTCGCTAAGCTCCAAGTGTTTCCGAACCCAAAGCCGGACCGGGATTACACGATCCGCCACACTTGCCGTGAGTTCACATCGGTATGCCCGATCACCGGCTTGCCGGATTTCGGCACGATCGTCGTCGAGTATGTGCCTGGAGAGTCCTGCATCGAGCTCAAGTCGCTGAAGTACTACCTTTTTGCGTTCCGTCAGCAGGGGATCTTCTACGAGAGTGTCGTGAACCGCATACTTGATGACCTCGTCGCTGTTTGCAGGCCCAAGCGTATGCGTGTGCGAGGGACGTTCAACGTTCGCGGCGGCATTCGGTCTCGCGTGACCGCTGAATACGAGCGACAGGACTAGCCCGCCCCGTATGTACGCGTTGATCGTCAAGACCACATTCGAGGCGTCGCACGTCATTCCCGGTCATACCGGCAAGTGCGCCCGCCTTCATGGACACACTTACCGTGTTGAGGCCGAGTTCGTCGGCGAAGCGCTCGATGAACTCGGAATGGTTCAGGATTTCTCTGCGCTTCGGAAAGCGCTCGATGATCTGTTGCCGGACCATCGGCACCTCAACGACGTCCTCGATGTGGCCCCAACGGCAGAGAACATCGCTCGCTGGATATACGAGCGCCTTGAAATGTCAGGCCTTCCCGTCACCTCTGTCACTGTATGGGAGACAGACCGCTACGGATGCCGCTACACACCATCGCCAACCAGCGTAAACCAAGGAGGTCGCTAGAGTGGTTATCGGCGTGCTTCGCGAGATGTGCCCGGGTGAACGGCGCGTTGCCCTGGTTCCCTCGTCCGTCGCTCCCCTGCGCAAGGCAGGACACGATGTCATCGTTGAGAGCGGTGCAGGCCTCTCGTCCGGTTACTCCGACGAGGCGTACTCGGATGCAGGCTGCGCGGTTGCTGCGACCAGAGCCGAAGTGCTTGCGCGGTCGGATGTGCTGGTTCAGGTTCGTGCGATCGGCGCGAATCCCGCTCACTGGCAGGAGGATGCCCCCCACATCAGGGCGGGTACCGTGGTGGTAGGCCTGATGGACCCGCTGGGCTCGGCGGACGCACTGGCCGCGGCTGCGCCTCACGGCTGGACGGCCTTTGCCCTCGAGATGCTTCCCAGGATTACCCGGGCGCAGTCCATGGATGTCCTGTCGTCGCAGGCCAATCTGGCAGGCTACAAAGCTGCGTTGCTGGCTGCCAATGCCTCCCCAAAGCTGTTTCCGATGATGATGACGGCAGCCGGTACGATCACACCGTCGCGCGTTTTCGTTCTTGGCGCAGGCGTGGCCGGGCTGCAGGCGATCGCGACAGCAAGGCGTCTCGGGGCTGTGGTGACCGCCTACGACGTGCGGCCTGCAGTGCGCGAGCAGGTCGAGAGCCTCGGCGCGCGATTTGCGGAGCTGGAGCTTGACGCCGCCGATGCGCAGGACGCGGGCGGCTACGCCAAAGCGCTCGGACCTGAGTTCTATGCGAAGCAGGCGGAGCTGATGACCGGCATCCTCGCGGAGACAGATGCTGCGATCGCCACAGCGGCCGTGCCTGGCCAGAAGGCTCCGATCCTGATCACCCGGGCGATGGTCGAGCAGATGCGTCCCGGCGCTGTGATCGTAGACCTGGCAGCCGAGCGGGGAGGCAACTGCGAAGTGACCGAACCCGGCAGGACCGTCGAGCATAGAGGCGTACTGGTGATGGGGCCGCTCAACGTCGCGTCCGAGCTGCCATATCATGCGAGTCAGCTCTACGGGCGCAATGTCGCGACCTTCCTCGGTCATATCGTGCGCGATGGGGCGGTATCAACGGATTGCGCCGACGAGATCATCGCGGGCACGCTGGTAATGCATGGTGGCGAAGTCGTTCATCCCCGTCTTCGGGAGAAGTTGGGTCTCGAAGCACGGCAGACCGGAACATCGGAGGGTTAACTGCCTTGGACAGCCTTGTAGCAAGCTTTTACGTCTTCATCCTCGCAACGTTCCTGGGCTTTGAGGTCATCCGACGCGTGTCGCCCTTGCTCCACACTCCGCTGATGTCCTTGACGAATGCAATCTCGGCCATCAGCCTCGTCGGGTCCATCGTGATCCTGGGCGAGCAACGCACCACGCTCACGACCGTGCTTGGCGCCATTGCGGTTACGGCTTCCATGATCAATGTCGTCAGCGGGTTTCTGATAACGGATCGCATGCTCAAGATGTTCAAGCAGCGGCCTTCTGCGCGGAAAGGTAAGGACGCCTGATGCCGGCAGCACATGCGGCAACCGCCGCCGTCACTGGGACATCGGTCTTGACTCAGATCAGCTACCTGATCGCCGCGGCCCTGTTTGTCGTTTCGCTGAAGTGGCTCAGCGCGCCGCCGACAGCTCGCCGTGGCGTTCTTGCTGGCGAGATCGGCATGCTGCTGGCGGTAGCGGGCACGCTTCTGCTGCCGGAGATTCAGGCGTTTCACTGGATACTGCTGACGTTTTTCGTCGGAGCGGCCGTCGGGATACCGATCGCGGTTCTGATGCCGATGACGGCTGTGCCCCAACGAACGGCGCTGTCGCACTCATTTGGCGGGCTTGCGGTTGGTCTGGTGGGAACCGCGAAGTACTACCTGTGGCTGCAGCATGAGCCTGAACGGTTGACGCACTTCGTCATGGGGGTGCTCGCCTTTGAGACAATACTGGGATACCTGACCTTCACGGGAAGCCTGATGGCATTCGGCAAGCTCCAGGGAATCCTACCGACGCGTCCGATCGTCTACCGGGGCCAGAACTTCGTCAACTTCGGGCTGCTTGGGGTTGCCATAGTCTCAAGCGTCTACCTGAACCTGCATCCGAGCGAGTTGCGGCTCTTTCCGGTTCTGATCGCGCTTTCGCTCGCCTTCGGGACCTTGCTGATCATACCGATCGGTGGGGCGGACATGCCGACGGTAATCTCGCTGCTGAACTCCTATGCGGGCCTCTCTGCGTCCGCCATGGGGTTTGTACTGGACAACAAGCTGCTGATTATCGCCGGGGCGCTGGACGGCTCGTCGGGGTTCATTCTGTCGGTGATCATGTGCCGGGCAATGAACCGATCGTTCACCAACGTCCTGTTCGGCGCGTTCGGTGCCGTTCAGGCGCGTGCCACCGGTCCTCAGGAGGAGCGCACGGTCCGGTCGGCACAGCCCGACGAAGCGGCGTCCATTCTTGCTTCTGCGCAGTCGGTAGTCATCGTCCCTGGATACGGCATGGCCGTGGCACAGGCGCAGCACAAGGTTCGGGAGCTGTACGACCAGCTAACGAGGAGAGGCGTTGAGGTGACGTTCGGCATTCACCCTGTCGCGGGCCGAATGCCGGGCCACATGAACGTGCTGCTGGCTGAGGCGGACATTCCCTATGACCGGCTCAAGGAAATGGAGGATGTGAACTCCGAGCTGCCTCACACCGATGTCGCACTTGTCATCGGTGCGAACGATGTCACCAACCCTGCGGCGCGCACCGACAAATCCAGTCCGATCTACGGAATGCCGATCATTGACGTTGACAGAGCGCGCACGGTCATGGTGATCAAGCGGAGCATGGGCGCGGGCTTCGCCGGCATCGAGAACGAGCTCTACTACATGGACAAGACGCTCATGTTGTTCGGTGACGCCAAGGCATTCGTGGGCGACATGGTCAAAGCCATATCGTCGGAGGGGCACTGAACCTCCGCAGGCAGGTCGCCACGCAGCAACGTTCGCCGCAAGGGTGGCGACAGTGTGTGTCCGATCGCCTGGCCGATAGGCGCCAAGGGGCCTGATCCGCGCCCCAAGCCGGCCACTCCTTGGCGCCGATCGCGCGGGTAGTTAGGTTCGCAGACGACGCTCAGCCGCGTCTATCGGGCTCGAGGGCGAGCTTGAGCACCTCGGCGACATCGGAAACATATTCGATGCGCAGGTGGGCCCTGACGTCTTCAGGGATGTCCTCCATCACATCCTTCTGGTTCCGCTTGGGCAGGATCACCGTTCCAAGCCCGGCTCTCCTGGCTGCCAGGACCTTCTCCTTGATGCCCCCTACCGGCAGAACCTTGCCGGTAAGGGTTATCTCGCCGGTCATGGCGATGCCGGGCCGGACTTTGCGACCCGTGAAGAGACTGGCGAGCGATGTTGCCATCGTAACACCAGCCGACGGGCCGTCTTTCGGCGTGGCGCCGGCCGGCACGTGGATATGGATGTCGTTGGATCCGTAGTAGTCGGCAGGAGCACGCAAGCGGCGAGCGTGAGATCGGACGTACGAGAGCGCAGCCTGAGCCGACTCCTGCATGACTGAGCCGAGCTGCCCTGTAATGATCAGTTGCGGAGGTCTGCCCTTCGGAGCGGCCATTGCCGTTGCTTCGATGAAGACAATGTCGCCCCCAACAGGTGTCCACACGAGTCCGGTAGCCACTCCAGGCACCCTGACGCGCTCGTCGGCCTCCTCGCGCTCGAAACGCGGGGCTCCGAGGAACTCCGTCACCTGCCTTGGTCCGACGGTAATGCGGCGACGTTTCCCCTCGGCGAATGCGCGCGTAGCCTTTCGGCATGCGGTCGCAATGCAGCGTTCGAGGCTGCGCACGCCTGCTTCCCGAGTGTGCCCGCGGATCATTGAGGTGATTGCCTGGTCGGTAATGGTGAGTCGTCCGGTGATGCCGTGCTCGGCCAACTGCTTGGGCACGAGGTGGCGCTGGGCGATCAGCAGCTTCTCCTCTTCGGTGTAGCCGGCAATCTCAATGATCTCCATGCGGTCGCGCAGTGGGGGCAGCACCGTGTCGAGCATATTCGCAGTCGTTATGAAAAGCACGCGGCTCAGGTCGAACGGTACCTCGAGATAGTGATCCCTGAACGATGCGTTCTGTTCGGGATCGAGCACCTCCAGCAAGGCCGACGAGGGGTCGCCACGGAAATCCGCGGTCACCTTGTCAATCTCGTCGAGCATGAAGATCGGATTGTTGGATGCTGCGCGGCGCATGCCCTGGATGATCTGTCCGGGGAGGGCGCCGATGTATGTTCTGCGATGTCCTCTGATCTCAGCTTCGTCGCGAACGCCGCCCAGGGATATCCGGACGAAGTTGCGGCCCAGCGCTCGGGCGATCGAGCGTCCAAGCGAGGTCTTGCCGACTCCGGGAGGACCGGCAAAGCACAGGATAGGCTGGCGCAGGGCACCCTCGCTCTTGAACCGCCTGACGGCCAAGAACTCCAGGATGCGTTCCTTCACCTTGTCCAGGCCGTGATGATCAGCATCGAGGATGGCTTTCACTTCGGTCAGATCGAGGTTGTCGGTGGTCGCGTTCGCCCATGGAAGCGCAACGAGCCAGTCTATGTACGTGCGGGCAACCGTATATTCCGGCGCTGCCGTCGGCATGCGTTGAAGGCGCTCCAGCTCGCGATTGGCTTCCTTGGCAGCCTCTTCGGGCATACCGGAGGCCTCGATCTTCTCGCGCAGCTCGTCTATCTCGCGGGTTCGGTCGTCGCCTTCGCCGAGCTCCTTTTGGATCGCCTTGAGCTGCTCGCGGAGGTAGTACTCCCTTTGCGATCGCCCCAGCTCCGACGTCACATCCGAGTGGAGCTTGCTGCCAAGCTCAAGCACCTGGACCTCGCGGGCCAGCAGGGTCATCAGCGCCTGCATGCGCTCTCTCAGCGGAATCGTCTCGAGGACCATCTGTTTCTCGGCAGTCGAGAATCTGGGCAGATGCGCTGTGACCAGATCCGTCAAGATTCCCGGAGACTCGATATTGTGGGCAAGCGCCTGAAGCTCGTCCGGCAGGTCCGGCGAGAGCGACACGGCCCGTTGGAAGAGGCTGACGATGCTGCGGCGTGCCGCTTCTATTTCGACGACCTGGTCTTCAGGAACCGTCGGCTCGGGTATGGTGCGAATCTTCACCCGGAGATAGGGTTCCACCTGTTCAGCCTCGACGATCTCGAACCGGGTGATGCCCTGAACGATCAGCCGAATGCCGTCGGGCAACTGCATCATCATCCGGATCGCGACGGCCACGCCGATGCGGTATACATCGTCGAGTGTCGGGTTCTCGACCGACGCGTCCTTCATGGTCACGACCCCGATTACGCGGTTGCCGCCGACCACCGACTCGTTCACCATACGCACCGAGTTCTCACGTCCTACGCCCAGGGGCGATACGAGGACGGGAAACATCACGTAGTCACGCAGGGGCAGAATGTTCAGAACGTCCGGGACCGGGGTCCGCGTCACGTTGAGACCGCCAAGCTCGTCGTCAGCCGCTGTGATTGCGATGTCGCTCATGACTCCTGGACAACCACCGTTCGCGCCGTTTGGGAACCTGTGCTGCGCTTCGGCAGGCAGACAACGAGGACGCCATTCGTATATCGGGCGGTGATAGCATCGCGATTGAGGCGCACGTCACCGGGGAGTGCGATTTGCCGCTCGAACGGTCCGAAGTAGATCTCCAGTTGGTAACACCGGATCCGGCCTGCGCGCTCCTCCTCCGATTCGTGCCGATTGCCCGAGACGGTCAAATACCGGTCATCGCTCGATAGGTGGACGCGCAGCGAGGCTCCGTCAACCCCTGCCAACTCGACCTTCACGACAATCGAGTCGGTGGTCTCGTGAAGGTCAACGCGCGGCTGCCAGAAACGCTCCGGCGGCGGCACTCCGGTCAGGAAAGCGCGCATCGCTTCATCGGCCAAGCGCTGCATCTCGCTCTCCATGCGCCTTGCGAGGTCGGTTTCGGCGCTGGTCGAAAGCTCCATAGAGAGATGCTCCGTGTGGGGTCCGTGATACGCGTAGTATGACGCGGCAGGCTGTTGATCGTCAAGCGTGGGTTTACACGCGTAACGCGGTGCCCTATAATGATCCATCTATCCTCGCAAGGACCCACGCCCATGCCATACACGATGCACGTCGTCTCGCACACCCATTGGGATCGCGAGTGGTACCAGCCGTTCGAGGTATTCCGCCTTCGGCTCGTTGACCTGATGGACCACTTGCTCGACATCCTTGAGACCGATCATCAGTTTCGGCATTTCAGCCTTGACGCTCAGACGATTGTTCTTCAGGACTACCTGCAGATCCGGCCTCAAGCTCGGGAGCGTATCGAAACGCACGTGCGCAGCGGCAGGCTCGGGATCGGGCCCTGGTATCAGCTCAATGACGAGTTCCTGGTCAGCGGCGAGGCCACGATCCGAAGCCTGCTGATCGGCTCAAGGATGGCCGCTTCGTTTGGTCACTGCATGAAGATTGGCTATCTTCCCGATCAGTTCGGGAACATCTCGCAGATGCCGCAGATTCTGCGCGGCTTTGGCATTGACAACGCGATCATGGGCAGAGGGCGGCAGCTTCTGGCCCCTGACGACAAGATGGAGTTCTGGTGGGCTGCCCCCGACGGCTCGCGGGTCCTTGCGTCTCTGATGGCGTACTGGTACAACAATGCCCAGTACATCCCTGCTGATCCGCAAGCGGCCCTCGCTTTCGTCCGCGGTCTTCGGGATACGATGGCAGCTCGATCCGTTGCGTCGGATCTGTTGTTCATGAACGGCGTGGATCATCTGGAGGCGCAGCCTACCATCGGACGAACCGTGGATGCTGTATCCGATCTCCTCGCTCGGTCGGGTTCCGAAGACCGACTCGTCCATAGCTCCCTGACGGCGTACATGGATGCATTGCGTGACAGTTTGGAATCTGGCGAACAGGCTCTGGCCACAGTGACCGGAGAGCTGCGTCAGGATCGGGGCGGGGCCTGCCTTGCAGGCACGCTCTCATCACGAACCTACCTGAAGCGCGCCAACTTTGCCGCCCAAACCGCGCTCGAGTCCTATGCGGAGCGTCTGTGCGCGTTCGCACGGCTGGCAGGGTGCCCGTATCCGGCCGAGGAGCTGCGGTATGCCTGGAAGCTTTTGATGGAGAATCACCCGCACGATTCCATCTGCGGATGCAGCCTCGATCAGGTCCACGCGGAAATGATGCCTCGATTCGACCGCGTACGCCAGGTCGCCGATGTCCAGCAAGGGAAGGCGCTGGACGCACTGACCGGTCGCGATCGGACCCAGGGGGCAGCCGCGCTGCCATGCGATCTGTACGTGTTCAACACGCTGAACTGGGAACGAACCGATCCGGTTCGAGTTGCGCTGGAGTTTCCCCTTGGGGCGCCGGCGCGGACAGGGGCGGTGCGCGACGAGGCAGCCGTCGTTCGGGGCATGCGGATCACAGCCCCTGACGGGACAGATGTTCCGTTCGAGGTGATTGCCGACGAGACGTTGATCAAGGCGGTGCTGAACCCTCACGAGCTTCCGCTCGATCAATGGGTGCAGCGGCTGAGCATCGAGTTTGTCGCACAGAACGTCCCGCCGTGCGGATGCGCTGTGTACAGGCTTGAACCGGCCGGTTCGATGCCGCAGCAGGCCGCCGCATCGAGTATGGGTGAACGGCGCTGTGGGGAGCTGTATCTTGAGGACGTTGGCGACGCAGGCGATGAGTACCTGTACCGTAAGCCACTCAACGATAGCCGTGTGGCGCTCGATCCGGCATGCGCCGACTGCAGGTCGTCATACGCGTCATCGGTTCGCTTCACAACCGTCACAGAGGCCGCGATGCGGGTACCGAAGTCTTCATCGGCTGCCGGAAGGTCCGCCGAATCCGTGGACATGCCCATTCGGGTTGAGAGAACCGAGTGGTCCGGCGTCCCGCGCGTTGAGTTCAAAGTTACGGTGGACAACAGAGCAACGGACCACCGCCTGAGGGCGGTGTTCGATGCCGGCGGCGAAGTCTGGGCCGCTTCGCCATTCGACGTGGTCCACCGATGCGCGCCGCAGGGTCCCGCAGCAGAGGGGGCAGCGCCATACCATCCGATGACGCTATGGGTGGATGCGTCAGGTGATGATGGGGAGCCGGGTCGAACGTTGATCGCGCCCGGTCTGTACGAGTACGAACCCTACCACGACAACGAAGGAAAGGTGCAACAGGTGGCGATCACGCTCCTCCGGTGCGTAGGTCAGCTTAGCGGTCGGGGAGATGGTCCTGGCATCCTGACGCCTGGCGCGCAATCCATCGGCGAGCATTCGTTTGACCTTGCAGTCGTGGAACACGACGGGAGCTGGAGCGACGCACTCGCATGGCGGCAGGCGAACCAGTTTGCGGTGCCCCTTGTGGCTGTCCAGGCTCCGCGCAATGACGATGCTGCGCCGGTTCGTTCGTTCCTGACAGTCAAGTCCGATGCGCTGATGCTCAGCGCCCTGAAGCTCGCAGAGGATCGTGACACGCTTATCGTCAGGGTCTTCAACGTCACCGATGAGCCCGTCGGCGGCGCGCAGATCACAGCGGAAGGTGCGACCGGATGGCGCAGAACGAACCTCAATGAGAGTTCCGATGGCAACTGGCTGAACGGCGGCTCAGCCACACTCGAAATAGGGCCTAAGCAGATCGTCACGCTGGAGTTCCGAACATGAGCCTGCATATCACTGAGGTGCGCGTGATTGTCACCTGTCCGGGACGGAACTACGTCTTCGTTAAGGTCATGACGAGCGAACCAGGGCTTTACGGAGTGGGCGATGCGACCCTCAACGGGCGGGAACTGGCCGTGGCGTCGGCTTTACGGGAGCATGTTGCGCCGCTGCTGGTTGGTCGTGATCCGGATCGGATCGAGGACACGTGGCAGCTCCTATTCCGTGGCACCTACTGGCGTGGCGGGCCGGTGCTCCAAACGGCCCTGGCCGGCGTTGATCTTGCGCTCTGGGACATCAAGGGCAAGCGTGCCGGCATGCCTCTCCACTCTCTGCTTGGAGGCAAGACGCGCGAGTGTGCCCTCGCCTACACGCATGCCGCAGGGCGGGATTTCAAAGAGGTGGAGGATCAGGTTCGGCGGGCAATGGAGCGTGGTTTCAGAGCGGTGCGCACTCAAGTTGCCGTGCCGGGCTCGATCGGAACGTATGGAACCGGCGGAGCGGGGGAGGCCGCCTCGGCTGCATGGCCATCGCCGGATGGGGAGGCAATGCCGTTCGTCGAGGCGGGCTGGGACAGCTCCCGGTACCTGCGGACGGTCCCGCGCCTCTTCGAGCATCTCCGCAACACACTGGGAGACGAAGTCGAGCTGCTCCACGATGTGCACGAACGGCTCAGTCCCATCGAAGCATGCCGATTGGCATCGGATCTGGAGCCGTACCGGCTGTTCTTCCTGGAGGACCCACTGCGTCCGGAGCACTCTGACAGCTTCCGTGTCTTGCGGCGCTCCTCGACGACACCGATTGCGATGGGTGAGCTATTCACCAGCAAATACGAGTGCCTCCCGCTCATCACAGACCAGCTCATTGACTACATCAGGTGTGATCTCGGGCATATCGGCGGTCTGACGGAGGCGAGGAAGATCGCCGCAATCGCTGATCCGTTCCAGGTTCGCACGGCATGGCACGGACCGGGCGACATAGGCCCCCCGACACATGCAGCCAACGTCCACCTCGACTGCGCGATCCCAAACTTCGGCATTCAGGAGATGACGTTCTTCTCAGCAGCAGTCAACGAAGTATGCCCGGGTGCGCCCACATACCGTGACGGAGCCCTGTGGCCGTCCGATGCGCCAGGCCTGGGAGTGGACATTGACGAGGAGGCTGCGGTCCGCTTTCCATACAAACGCGGGTATCTGCCGATCGTCCGCAAGGCCGACGGAAGTCTGCACGACTGGTAGGAAGGAGTGTGTGATGCGTGTTCTGTTGTACTGTGACATGGAGGGAATCTGCGGCATCCATTCGTGGGAGCAGACTGGTGGGTCCTCTCCGATGTATCAGGAGGGCCGCGAGCTCTACACAGAAGAAGTCAACGCCGCCGTACGCGGATGTCTGGCCGGCGGGGCCACATCGGTCGTTGCACAGGACGGGCATGGGGGCGCATATCCCAACGGGCGGGCGTTCATGAACTGGATACCATCGCGACTGCAGAGCGGCGCCGAGTATGTGCGCGGGTATCGCTGGTCGTCCTACATTGAGCCCTTCGAGAAAGGGGAATGCGACGTCATAGGATTCGTCGGAGCCCACGCGCGGGCGGGCTATGAAGACGGTGTGCTCAGCCACACGGTGAGTGCTGATGGTTGGTACTCGGTGTCACTCAACGGGCAGGAAATCAGTGAGTCGGCGATCATTGCCGCGATCGCCGGCAGCTTCGGAGTGCCGGTTGGGTGTGTGGCAGGTGATGATGCTGTCTGCGAGGACCTCTCGGCGTTTCTTGGGGCCGGCATCCCGTCCGCGCGAGTCAAGCGTGGGTTGGGCCGCTATGCGGTCCGCATGCTGGCTCCTGTGGATGCCAGAGCGCTTGTCGAGGAGACCTTCAAAACCGCCGTGCAGTCGCGCGATACGTGGGCTGCGCCCTACGTGGTCTCGGCCGGAGCTGTGATCCGTGTCGAGCTTGCTTCTCCGGATCGAGCAAAGCCGATGGCGGAGTATGCGGGTGTGACTCAAGTCGGTCCCCGAACGGTCGAGGCCGAAGGAGCCACTTTCTACGAGGCGTGGAGCAAGCTGTGGCGGCCCTGGTGATGGGCATATCCTTGTTCGCTGCGCTTGCGGCTGCCGCTGCCGCGTCCGATCCGGGGCCAAGGTGAGACCTGAGGCTCGTTCGTTCATGCCTTTGCGTTTATGCACAGGGTCACGGGCGAGGCGACGTGGCTCGAACGAGCGCGTCTTGTTGCCGACTGGCACTGGCGTCATCGCGATCCGCAGACGAACCTCACGGTTGATGCACCGTCCATGAAGCCACGGTACGACTCTGCGCATTGTTTCACCACTGTCCCGGGCCCCGCATGCGGCGGCGTTGCTGGAGTTGCCGGAACTTCCCAGCCGGATGGCTCAGAATCTATGACAGCCTTGGAGCGGACATTCTGCCATTGCTCGGGCGTCGGTTCAACGACAGAGGCCCGGTTGTGGCGCTCCAATATAGTTACGTGGTTTGATGTGTTGCAGGGCAAGGCCGATGCGGTTCTGTCGCCCGCCCTTGCCGCACGACTTCAGACGACGGTTGCCGAGTCGCTGGTTCGGCTCTCCAGGCAGGACTCGCGCTGGTTTGCGGCGGCGCTCCCTCGATCCGAACACTGGCGGGCGTACGATACCTTCGGCGATCGGATTGCCTATCTCGACATCGAGACCACGGGCTCATTCGGCGAGGATCTGACAACGGTTATCGGCATCCACGACGGGAATGCCCTGCATCAGTTCGTGCGACACGAGAATCTCCGAGACTGGCTCGATGTGATCGCGGACCGCACGCTGTTGGTGACGTTCTCGGGCGCCAGTTTCGACCTGCCATTTCTGCGGCGCGAGTTCGGGATACCCCTTGACGTATTGCACATTGACCTGTGTCCCCTTCTTCGGAAGCTGGGTTACAAGGGTGGCCTGAAGGCCGTTGAGCGGCAGCTCGGCCTGGTGCGACCGGAAGAAACGGCAGGCCTGACGGGCTTTGACGCGGTCCGTCTCTGGTTCGACTGGGAGCACAACGATACCCCGGAGTCCCTGAAGACGCTGCTTGCCTACAATGCGGAGGATGTGTTGAACATGCGCCATCTGCTCGCATTCGCCGTGGACCGCATGCGCAAGCGGCTATGGGGGTGTGTGAGGTAGTTGGCGGCGGCGCTCAGGTGAGCCTGCCGCGAGCGGCGAGATCGGCTCGGCGGGAGCCTCGCCCTCCCGATGTCCGGCGGCTCGGC